>NZ_JBIRAY010000010.1:0-419964 GCF_044326405.1 Actinomadura sp. 1N219
GGGAGGACCGCGTGATCCGCGTCCTGCTGGCCGACGACGAGCACCTCATCCGCGGCGCCGTCGCCGCGCTGCTCGGCCTGGAACCCGACCTGGACGTCGTCGCCGAGGTCGGCCGCGGGGACGAGGTCGCCGCCGCGGTCGCCGAGCACGCCCCGGACGTCGCCGTCCTCGACATCGAGATGCCCGGCGCGGACGGCCTCACCGTCGCCGAGCGGCTCACCGCGTCCGGCGCCCGCTGCTCGATCTGCATCCTGACGAGCTTCGGCCGCCCCGGCTACCTGCGCCGCGCGATGGCCGCCGGCGTCCGCGGCTTCGTCGCCAAGGACGCCCCCACGCAGGAGCTCGCCGCCGCCATCCGCAAGATCCACGACGGCGGCCGCTACCTGGACGCCGAGCTCGCCGCCAGCGCGATGGCCGCCGGCGACAACCCCCTGACCGACCGCGAACGCGAGGTCCTCCGCCTGACCGGCACGGGCGCCGAGACCGCCCGCATCGCGTCCCAGCTGCACCTCTCCGAGGGCACCGTCCGCAACTACCTCTCCACCGCCATGACCAAGCTGGGCGAATCCAACCGCCTCGCCGCCGTCCGCGCCGCACGCGACATGGGCTGGATTTGACGACTCTCTGCGACCATTAAACTTCGTTCCGCGATGCTCCCTGCGCACGCGGGGATGGTCCACTGGGACAGGGTTTGCCCGACGACGACGGGCCGTGCTCCCCGCGCACGCGGGGAGCACGATTAGGCTTACGGCGTGACTGAGCCACTGGTGCACCGTATGCAGGAATTCGGCGAAACGATCTTTGCTGAGATGTCCGCGCTCGCCGTCCGCACCAAGTCGATCAATCTCGGCCAGGGCTTTCCCGACAGCGGTCCTTCGGAGGCCGTCTTGGACGCTGCGATTGAGGCGATCCGTTCGGAAGACAATCAATATCCTCCGGGGGCAGGACTGCCAGTGCTCCGGGAGGCGGTGTCGGCGCAGCGCCATGCGCGGTACGGGTTGTCGTACGACCCGGCGACCGAGGTGTTCGTCACCGTGGGAGCCACCGAGGGCATCGCCGCATCGGTGCTGGCACTGGCCGGGCCCGGCGACGAGGTCATCGTCTTCGAGCCCTACTACGACTCCTACGCCGCCGTGATCGCGCTCGCCGGGGCGGTGCGCAGGCCCGTCACGCTCCGTCCGGTCGAGGGGCGCTTCACGTTCGACCCCGACGAGCTTCGCGCCGCGGTCGGCCCCCGCACCAAGGCGATCCTGGTGAACTCGCCGCACAACCCCGCCGGGACCGTGTTCACGCGCGCCGAGCTGGAGGCCATCGCCGCCGTCTGCCGCGAGCACGACCTCGTCGCGATCACCGACGAGGTGTACGAGTACCTGACCTTCGACGACGCAGAGCACATCCCCATCGCCACGCTGGACGGCATGCGCGAGCGGACGGTGTCGGTGTCGTCCGCGGGCAAGTCGTTCTCCGTCACCGGCTGGAAGACCGGCTGGGTGACGGCCCCCGCGCCGTACGTCCGGGCCGTCCAGACGGTGAAGCAGTTCCTCACCTACGCGGTCAGCGCCCCCTACCAGCGGGCCGCCGCGTACGCGCTGGCCAACGAGATCCCCTGGGTCGAGGAGCTGCGCAAGTTGCTGCAGGCCAAGCGCGACCGGCTCATCACCGGCCTGGAGGCCGCCGGGTTCAGCACGTACCGGCCGCAGGGCACCTACTTCGTCCAGGCCGACATCCGGCCGCTGGGCTTCACCGACGGCATGGCGCTGGCGCGGGCGCTGCCGGTGAAGGCGGGCGTCGTCGCGATCCCGACGCAGGTGTTCTACGACGACGCCGCGGCGGGCGCGCACTTCGTCCGCTTCGCGTTCTGCAAGAAGGACGAGGTCATCGACGAGGCCGTGGAACGCCTCGCCCGCCTCCGCTGATCGGCGCGGATTGCCGAAGAAGCGGCGGCCGTTGGGCGGAATTCGCCCATGAGCGGGACGCCGGGCCGGGCTAGCGTTCGGCCTGTGAGCTGGAACGGCGGGGGCGCGCTCGACGGTGAGCGGGTCCTGATCGCGCTCGGCGGCAATGCCATGACCGCACCGGACGGCAGCGCCGCGCCGGACGCCCAGGCGGCGGCGATCGAGGCGGCGATGGGCCCGGTGGCGGACCTGGTCGCGGCGGGCGCGCGGGTCGCGCTCACGCACGGGAACGGCCCGCAGGTCGGCAACCTGCTGATCAAGAACCAGCTCGCGGCGGGCGTGGTGCCGCCCGTCCCGCTGGACTGGTGCGGCGCGCAGACCCAGGCCACCGTCGGCGTGATGATCATGAACGCGCTGGAGCGGGCGCTGGCCGGGCGGGGCGCGGCGCGTCCGGTGTCCACGGTCGTGACGCGGACGCTGGTGGACGCGTCCGACCCCGGCTTCGCCGCCCCCGCCAAGCCGATCGGCCGCTACTTCCCGGAGGCGGACGCGCGGCGGGCGATGGCGCGCGGTGAGGTGTGGCGGCCGTTCGGCGAGCGGGGCTGGCGGCGGGTCGTCGCGTCGCCGGAGCCGCTGGAGATCCTGGACGCCGACGCGGCGGCGCTGCTGCTGGACGCCGGGCACGTCGTCGTCGCGGCGGGCGGCGGGGGAGTGCCCGTCGCCCGCGTGGACGGCACGCTCCGCGGCGTCGAGGCCGTCGTCGACAAGGACCTCGCGGCGCAGTTGCTGGCGCGGCGGCTCGGCGCGTCCACCCTGGTGATCGCGACCGACGTGGAGTACGCGATGGCCGGGTTCGGGACGCCGGACGCGCGCCCGCTGCGCCGCACGACCCCCGGCGAGCTGGCGGAGCTGGCCGCCGCCGGGCATTTCGCCGGCGGCAGCATGGGCCCGAAGGTGGAGGCGGTGCGGCGGTTCGTCGCGGCGGGCGGGCGGCGCGCGGCGATCGCGTCGCTGGCCCGGCTCGGCGAGGCGACGCGCGGCGAGGCCGGGACGATCATCGAGGCGTGACCCGGGGTAGAGAGTCGAACAGAGCAGCTGAGGAGCGATGACGTGCCCGATCCGATCGAAGTCCGCAAGATCCCCATCGAGAGCGTGACCGACGCGTCCGGGCTGGCCCGGCTGATCGACGACGGCGTCCTGGACGCCGACCGCGTCCTCGCCGTCGTCGGCAAGACCGAGGGCAACGGCGGCGTGAACGACTACACCCGCCTGCTGGCCGACCGGGCGTTCCGCGAGGTGCTGATCGCCAAGGGCACGCGCCCGGCGGACGAGGTCGGACGCGTCCCGCTGGTGTGGTCGGGCGGCACCGACGGCGTCCTCAGCCCGCACGCCACCGTGTTCGCCACCGTCGACCCCGCGACCGCGCCCAGGACGGACGAGCCCCGCCTGTCCGTCGGCGTCGCGATGAGCGACGTCATCCGGCCCGAGGACATCGGCCGTCCCGCGATGGTCGAGACCGTCGCCGCCGGGGTCCGCGAGGCGATGAAGACCGCCGGGATCGACGACCCGGCCGACGTGCACTACGTCCAGACGAAGACGCCGCTGCTGACGCTCGACACCATCAACGACGCCAAGTCGCGCGGCCGCGACGTCGTCACCGAGGACACCCTCAAGTCGATGGACATCTCCAACTCCACCACCGCGCTCGGCATCGCCGTCGCGCTCGGCGAGGTCGAGCCGCCGTCCGCCGCGCAGATCCACAAGGACCTGTCGCTGTACTCGTCGGTGGCGTCCTGCTCGTCGGGCGTGGAGCTCGACCGGGCGCAGATCGTCGTGGTCGGCAACGTCCGCGGCATCGGCGGCCGGTACCGCGCCGGGCACGGCGTGATGAAGGACGCCCTCGACGCCGACGGCATCTGGGACGCCGTCCGCTCGACCGGCCTCGGCCTGCCCGACCGCCCCCGCACGTCCGACCTGGGCGACCGGCTCGTCAACGTGTTCATCAAGTGCGAGGCCGACCCGTCCGGCTCGGTCCGGGGCCGCCGCAACATCATGCTGGACGACTCCGACGTGCACTGGCACCGGCAGATCAAGGCGTGCGTCGGCGGAGTCGCGGCGTCCGTCACGGGCGATCCGGCGGTGTTCGTGTCCGTCGCGGCCGTGCATCAGGGGCCGTCGGGCGGCGGCACCGTCGCGGCCATCGCCGACCTCGGCTGACGAAAGCGAAACGGAGAGTATCCGAATCGGCACCCACGGCAGTCGCCGGAAGATATAGCCTTCCTGCCGTGTCCGGACTGACCATTCCCGAACCGCAGTTCCCGGAGGACGACGGCGGCGCCGACCCGCGGCTCTGCGAGGCCCTCGCCGGGTACGCCGTCGGCCGCGTCGGCGCGCACGTCGTGCTGCGGCGGCTCCAGGGCGTGCGGCTGCTGGTGCCGATCGTCGCCGTCCTCACCGAAGAGGAGGACGCCGAGCCCGGCGAGCTCCGCCGGGAGAAGTCGAGCGACATGGCGCTGCCGACCCTGATCGGCGACGACGGGCGGCGCGGCGTGCTCGGCTTCACCTGCACCGAGACGATGCAGGCGTGGCGCCAGGACGCCCGCCCCGTGCCGATCCGCGCGGGCGACGCGTGCCGCGCCGCCCTGGACGAGGGCGCCGACGCCCTGGTCGTGGACGTGGCGGGCCCCGTCCCGTTCGCCGTGGACGGCCTGCGCCTGCACCTGCTCGCCGAGGGCCGACCCGTCCCGCCCCCGCACGAGGACCCGGACGTCCTCGCCGCCGTCGAGGCCGCGTTCGGCTCGGACCAGTCCGTCAGCGGCGTCCGCGTCACCGAGGGCGAGTCGACGGAACTGGCCGTCCGGTTCGCCGTCGTCGAAGGCCACGACGAGCGCCGCACCGTCCAGCGCGTCTCCGACCGCCTCGCCGAACTCCTCCGCGGCCACATCGTCGGCGGCGTCGAACTCAGCGTCACCCGCCGCGCCTGATATTCGCTGGCGTCGCCCCCGGCCCGCCTGCCAGGTTGGGGCGATGCCATCCATCGACACCGGCGCCTTCGTCGAGGACGGCTTCGTCCGCGTCGACGAGGCGTTCTCGCCACGGCTCGCGGCGCGCTGCCGCGACATCCTCTGGCGCGACACCGGCTGCGACCCGGACGATCCGGCGACCTGGACGAGACCGGTCGTCCGGCTCGGCGACCACGCCCAGGAGCCGTTCCGGGAGGCCGTGAACGCGCCCCGCCTGCACGCCGCGTTCGACGCCGTCGTCGGGAAGGGCGCGTGGGAGCCGCGCGGTGCCCGCCACCGAGCGGCGTCCCGTCAGGCTCGCGACCGGGCGGGCGGGCGACGTCTACCTGTGCCACCCGTTCCTGGTGCACGCCGCGCAGCCGCACCGCGGCACGCGGCCCCGGTTCATGGCGCAGCCGCCGCTCGTCCCGTCCGGGCCGCTCCCCGAGACGTCGCCGGTGCGGATCGCGATCGAGCGAGGTCGCGGACGCTGAGCTTTCTAAGCTTGTCGTCCCGCCGACCTTGGAGATCCCCGTGCTGACCATGCAGGACGCCCTGATCCGCCTCACCGCCTACTGGGCGGGGCGCGGCTGCCTCGTCGCGCAGCCGATGAACACCGAGGTCGGCGCGGGGACGCTCAACCCGTCCACCGCGCTCCGCGTCCTCGGCCCCGAGCCGTGGCGGGTCGCCTACGCGGAGCCGAGCGTCCGCCCGGACGACTCCCGCTACGGCGACAACCCGAACCGGCTGCAGACCCACACCCAGTTCCAGGTGATCCTCAAGCCGGAGCCGGGCGACGCGCAGGACCTCTACCTCGGCAGCCTCGCCGCGCTCGGCGTCGACCTGCGCGCCCACGACGTCCGGTTCGTCGAGGACGACTGGGCCTCGCCCGCGCTGGGCGCGTGGGGGCTCGGCTGGGAGGTCTGGCTGGACGGCCTGGAGATCACCCAGTTCACGTACTTCCAGCAGTCGGGCGGCCTGACCCTCGACCCGGTGTCGGTCGAGATCACGTACGGGATGGAGCGCATCCTGATGGCGCTCCAGGGCGTCTCCCACTTCAAGGACATCGAGTACGCGCCCGGCATCTCCTACGGGGAGGCGTTCGGGCAGGCCGAGTACGAGATGAGTCGCTACTACCTCGACGACGCCGACATCGCGGCGAACCGGGAGCTGTTCGAGGCGTACGCGGCGGAGGCGCGGCGGATGCTGGACGCGCGGCTGCCCGTCCCCGCCCATTCCTGCGTGCTGAAGTGCTCGCACACGTTCAACGTCCTGGACGCGCGCGGCGCGATCGGCACGACCGAGCGGGCCCGCGCGTTCGCGCGGATGCGGGGCCTCGCGCACGAGGTCGCCGCGCTGTGGATGGAGCGGCGCGCCGAACTGGGGCATCCGCTGGGCGACGCCGCGACGCGTCCGGCCGCCGTCGCCGCCCCGGCCGCGCTGCCGGACATCGCGGCACCCGGCACGTTCGCGCTGGAGATCGGCGTCGAGGAGCTGCCGCCGCACGAGGTCGCCCGGACGGCCGACGACGTCGCGGAACGCCTCCTGGCCGGGCTGGAGCGGACGGGCCTGGCCACGGACGCGTCCTCGCTCGACGCCTGCGCGACGCCGCGCCGGATCATCGTGCTCGTCCGCGACCTGGAGCCCCGAGAGCCCGACACCGAGCAGGTCGTGAAGGGGCCGCGCCTCGCCGCCGCCTTCGACGGGTCGGGGGAGCCGACGCGGGCGCTGCTGGGGTTCGCGCGGGGTCAGGGCATCGACGTGTCGGACGTCCGGACGGTCACCGTGTCGGGCCGAGAGCACGCCGGGCATGTCAGGACGGTGGCGGGACGTCCCGCCGCCGAGGTCCTGGCCGAGCTGCTCCCGGAGATCGTGACCGGGCTGCGCGCGGGGAAGAACATGCGGTGGGACGCGCCGGGCCTGTCGTTCGCCCGCCCGATCCGCTGGCTGCTCGCGCTCCTGGACGGCCACGAGATCCCGTTCACGGTCTCCGGCCTGACGGCGGGCCGGGCCACGCACGTCCACCGGACGGCCGCCGAGCCGCGCGTCGCGGTGCCGGACGCGTCGTCCCTGGTCACGACGCTGCGGGAGCACGGCATCGAGCCCGCCCCGTCCCGCCGCCGGTCGCGCGTCATCGAGGACTCCGCCGCCCTCGCCCGCCGCCGGGGAGGCGCCGTCGACCTCGACGCGGAACACGATCTCGTCGAAGAGATCGTCAACCTCGTGGAGGAGCCCGTCGCGATCCTGGGCTCGTTCGACGAGAAGTATCTGGAGCTGCCCGAGGAGATCCTCACCACGGTGATGCGGAAGCACCAGCGGTACCTGCCGGTGCGCACGTCCGTGAACCGTCTCCTCCCGCATTTCATCACGGTCGCCAATGGCGAATGCGACCACGACGCCGTCCGGGCCGGGAACGAGGCCGTTCTCCGCGCGCGCTACGAGGACGCCTCGTTCTTCTACCACCAGGATCTGCGGAGCACCCCCGAGGAGATCAAGGAGGGCCTCGGCAGGCTCACGTTCACCGAGCGCCTCGGCTCGATGGGCGACCGGTCGTCCCGCATCGCCGCGATCGCCGCCGAGCTGACCGGACGGCTCGACCTCACCGCCGCTGAGCGGGCCGCGGCCGGGCGCGCCGCCGGGCTGGCGAAGTTCGACCTGGCGTCCGCCATGGTCATCGAGCTGCCGAGCCTCGCCGGGACGATGGCCCGCGAGTACGCGCGCCGCGCCGGAGAGGACGAGCCCGTCGCGCAGGCCCTCTACGAGATGGAACTGCCCCGCTCGGCGGGGGACGCGCTCCCCGCGACCATCGCCGGGTCGCTCCTCGCCGTGTCCGACCGGTTCGACCTGCTCGCGGGCCTGTTCGCCGTCGGGTCCGCGCCGACCGGGAGTTCCGACCCGTTCGGCCTGCGCCGCGCGGCGCTCGCGCTGACCGCGATCCTGCGGGCCGTCCCGCGGCTCGCGCCGATCACCGTCGAGGACGGCCTGGCCGTCGCCGCCCGTCACCAGCCCGTCGACGCGGCGCCAGGCGCGCTCGCGGAGGCGGCGCGGTTCGTCGCACGCCGCCTGGAGCAGAACCTCCTGGACGAGGGCCATCCCGTGCACGTGGTCCGGGCCGTCCTGCCGCACGCGGGCACGCCCGTACGCGCCGCGCAGGCGGCCGCCGACCTGGTGAGACTTCTCCGCTCGTCCCGGTTCGAGCAGCTCACGACCGCGCTGCAGCGCGTCCTGCGCATCGTCCCGGACGAGACCGCCGCCGGCCACGATCCCGCGCTCTTCGCCGAACCCGCCGAGCGCGCCCTGGCCGCCGCGTTCACCGCCGTCCAGGCCGAGCTTCCCGACGACCCGTCATTGCCGGAGTTCTACGCGGCGGCGACCGCCCTCATCGCCCCGATCGACGCCTACTTCGAAGACGTCATGGTCATGGCCGAGGACCCTGCCCTGCGCGCCAACCGGCTCGGCTTCCTCGCCGCCGTCCGGGACCGCGTCGCGCCCGTACTCGACTGGCGCGAGATCGCCTAGTGAGCATCCCGATGACGAAGCCGCCGTCACGGGGGACGCCGCGGACTCAATAGGATCAGGGCATGCTGCGCTGGTTGACCGCGGGGGAGTCCCATGGCCAGGCCCTGACCGCGATCGTGGAGGGGCTGCCGGCCGGTGTGCGCGTGACCTCGGCGGACATCGCCGAGGAACTGCGCCGCCGGCGGCTCGGCCACGGGCGGGGCGCCCGGATGAAGTTCGAGCAGGACCAGGTGACGATCGTCGGCGGCGTCCGGCACGGGACGACGCAGGGCGGCCCGGTCGCGATCGAGGTCGGCAACACCGAGTGGCCCAAGTGGGAGACGGTCATGTCGGCCGACCCTGTGGACGCCGCCGTCCTGGGGGCGCAGGCGCGCAATGCTCCGCTGTCGCAGCCGCGGCCCGGCCACGCCGACCTCGTCGGCATGCAGAAGTACGGCTTCGACGACGCGCGGCCCGTCCTGGAGCGGGCGAGCGCGCGGGAGACGGCGGCGCGGGTCGCGCTCGGCACGGTCGCCAAGGCGTTCCTCAAGCAGGCCCTCGGCGTGGACGTCCTCAGCCACGTGATCGCGCTCGGCGAGGTCGAGGCGCCCGACGGCGTCCTGCCCGAGCCCGGCGACCTCGCCCGCGTGGACGAGAGCCCGGTGCGCTGCTTCGACGCGGACACGTCCGCCGCGATGGTCGCGCACATCGACGAGATGAAGCGGGCCGGGGACACGCTCGGCGGCGTCGTGGAGGTCATCGCCTACGGGCTGCCGCCGGGCCTCGGCAGCCACGTCCACTGGGACCGGCGGCTCGACGCGCGGCTCGCCGGGGCGCTGATGGGCATCCAGGCGATCAAGGGCGTGGAGCTCGGCGACGGGTTCACCACCGCGCGCCGCCCCGGGTCCCGGGCGCACGACGAGATCGACGGCACGCCCGAGGGCGTCCGCCGCCGGACGAACCGGGCCGGCGGCGTCGAGGGCGGCATGACGACCGGCGAGGCGCTGCGCGTCCGGGCCGCGATGAAGCCGATCTCGACCGTGCCGCGGCGGCTCGACACCATCGACGTGAAGACCGGCGAGCCCGCCAAGGCGATCAACCAGCGCAGCGACGTCACCGCCGTGCCCGCCGCCGGCGTCGTCGCGGAGGCGATGGTCGCGCTCGTCCTGGCGGACGCGGCCCTGGAGAAGTTCGGCGGCGACTCCGCCGAGGAGACCGCCCGGAACCTGCGGGGATACCTGTCCTCGCTGACGATCAAGTGAACTGGATCCGCTGAAATGCGACCGAAGGCAGTCATCATCGGCCCGCCGGGGTCGGGCAAGACCACGATCGGCGCCGCGCTCGCGGACCGGCTCGGCGTCCCGCTGCGCGACACCGACGCCGACGTCGAGTCCGCGGCGGGCAAGCCGATCGGCGAGATCTTCATCGACGACGGCGAGGAGCGCTTCCGCGAGCTGGAGCGCGCGGCCGTCGCGGCGGCGCTGGCCGGGCACGAGGGCGTCGTCGCGCTCGGCGGCGGCGCCGTCCTGGCGGAGGAGACGCAGGAGCTTCTCGGCGCCGGGCACGCCGTCGTCTACCTGCGGGTCGGGCTGTCCGAGGCGATCAAGCGGGTGGGGCTGGCGTCGGCGCGGCCGCTGCTCGTGCTGAATCCGCGCAGCCAGATGCGCAAGCTGCTGGAGGAGCGCCTGCCGATCTACGAGCGGCTCGGCACGATCCAGGTCGACACCGACGGCCGCGAACCCGGCGAGATCGTCGAGGAGATCGCGAAGGCGCTGGAAGGCGCGGCGTGACGCAGTCGCGAGTGCACGTGGGCGGGCCCGACCCGTACGACGTCGTCATCGGGACGGGCGTCCTCGGCGAGCTGCCCCGCATGGTCGGCGAGCGCGCGCGGACGGTCGCCGTCGTCCACGCCGAGGGCCTGCCGGAGATCGCCCGCCCGGTGTGCTGGGCGCTGGAGCAGGCCGGATACACCGTGCACGCGCTGCCCGTCCCGGACGGGGAGGCCGCCAAGGAGACCGGCGTCCTCGCCGGGCTGTGGTCGTCGTTCGCCCGGCACGGCATGACCCGGACGGACGCCGTCGTCGGCGTCGGCGGCGGCGCCACCACCGACCTCGCCGGGTTCGCGGCGGCGTCGTGGCTGCGCGGCGTCCCGGCCGTGCTCGTCCCGACGACGCTGCTCGGCATGGTGGACGCGGCCGTCGGCGGCAAGACCGGCATCAACATCCCCGAGGGCAAGAACCTCGTCGGCGCGTTCCACCCGCCCGCGGGCGTGCTGTGCGAGCTGACGACGCTGGTCACGATGCCGCGCGAGGACTACGTCAGCGGGCTCGCCGAGATCATCAAGGCCGGTTTCATCGCCGACCCGAAGATCCTGGAGCTGGTCGAGGACGACCCGGCGGGCGCCGCGTCCCCGGACGGCCCGCACACCCGCGAGCTGGTCGAACGCGCCGTCCAGGTCAAGGCGGACGTGGTGTCCGCCGACCTGAGGGAGAGCGGGCTCCGGGAGATCCTGAACTACGGGCACACGCTCGCGCACGCCATCGAGAAGGCCGAGGACTACCGCTTCCGGCACGGCCACGCCGTCGCCATCGGCATGGTGTACGCGGCGGAACTGGCCCGCCTCGCCGGACGGCTGTCCGCCGGGGTCGTCCAGCGGCACCGGGACATCCTCACGTCCGTCGGCCTGCCGGTGTCCTACGCCGCCGACTGGGCGGGGCTGCGCGCCACGATGACCATCGACAAGAAGTCGCGCGGCTCGACGCTGCGGTTCGTCGTCCTGGACGGCGTCGCCGAGCCCGGCCGCCTCGAAGGCCCGGACGAGGCGCTGCTCGCCGCGGCCTACCGGGAGGTCTCCCGATGACGACCCGCGTGCTCGTCCTGAACGGCCCGAACCTGCGGCGGCTCGGCGTCCGCGAACCCGACGTGTACGGGACGACGACCCTCGACGACATCGCCGCCCTGTGCCGCGACACCGGCCGCCGCCTGGACCTGGACGTCGAGGTCCGGCAGACCGACGACGAGGCCGAGATGCTGCGCTGGGTGCACGAGGCCGCCGACGGGCGCGTCCCGCTGGTGGTGAACCCGGCCGCGTTCACGCACTACTCGTACTCGTTGCGCGACGCCCTCGCCCAGCGCACCGCGCCCCTCGTCGAGGTCCACATCAGCAACCCGGCCGCGCGCGAGGAGTTCCGCCACACGTCCGTCGTCGCGGGCGTCGCCACCGGCACGATCGCCGGATTCGGCGCGAACTCGTACGTCCTCGCCCTCCAGGCCATCGCCGACCTGATCAACGAGGAGTCCGGAGAGGGCTCCGGGGAGGGCTCCGGGGAGGGCTAGGTCTCCCGGACGGCCTGGCGGGTCAGGTCCTTGAGCTCGGTGACGACGTCGTCCAGGGGGGCGACGTCGCGGTGGGCGCGGCACAGGATCGTGGCGCCCTCGACTGCGGCGAGGATCAGGCGGGCCAGGCGGGCGGCGCGGTCGTCGGGGACGCCGGCGTTGCCGAGCCCGGTGGCGAGGGTGTCGCGCCAGCGGTCGAACGCCGCCGCCGCGGCCGCGGCGAGCTGCGGGGCGTCGTCGTGGCTCTCCACGGTGACGGCGACGATGGGGCAGCCGGCGCGGAACTCGCTCTTGATCAGGACCTGCCGCCACCAGCCGGTGAACGCGTCCACGGCGGACGCGGCGTCGCCGCCCTCGGTGGCGGCGAGGATCCCGGCGTTGAGGTAGTCGCCGGCGTAGCGGACGGCCTCCTCGGCGAGCTGCGCCTTGCCCTCGGGGAAGTGGTGGTAGATCGACCCGCGCGGCGCGCCGCTGTGCGCGATGACGTCGCGGAACCCGGTGCCGCTGTATCCGCGCTCGCGGAAGAGGTAGGCGGCGCTGCGCACCATGCGTTCCCGGCTGTCGGTCCCCATGCCCCGATTATGACATTCATCATAGGCACCCCGCATTGACCATGACGTCTGTCATAGGAATGGTTGGCTATGACGGACGTCATACCGACCGGAGGGGGTGCGGGGCATGGAGACCACGGCCGGCCTTGAGCAGCTGAGGGAACTGCTCGACAAGGGCATGGAGCAGGGGTACGGCATCGGCGCCCTGCTCGGCATGACGGCCGAGTCCCTGGAGCCCGGACGGGTGGTGTTCGCCCTCACGCCGCGTTCCGACTTCAGCAACCCGCTGGGCATCGTCCACGGCGGCATCATGTCCACGCTGCTCGACTCGGCGATGGGCTGCGCCGTGCACACCGCGCTGCCGGACGGCGCCGGTTACACGACGCTGGAGCTGAGCGTGAACTTCGTCCGTCCGGTGCCGCTGGAGGGCGGCCGGCTGGTATGCGAGGGCACGACCGTTCATGTCGGACGCAAGCTCGCCACGGCCGAGGGACGCGTCCACAACGAGAACGGCAAGCTCGTCGCGCACGGCACCACCACCTGCATGGTCTTCCCGCCCCCTACTCGCGAGTAAGGTCGTCTCGGGCACGGACGAAGGAGACCCTCGTGATCGACCTCCAGCGCGACGGAGACGTGTACGTCCTGCGGTTCGACGACGGCGAGAACCGCTTCGGACCCGGCTTCCTCGACGCCGCCGAGGACGCGCTCGGCGCCGTGGAGAAGAACGAGGGGCCGGGCGCCCTCGTCACCGTGGGCGCCGGCAAGTTCTACTCCAACGGCCTCGACCTCGACTGGCTCGGCGCCAACCCGGACCGGTTCGAGGACTACCTGCGCCGCGTCCACGGCCTCTACGCGCGGATCCTGTCGCTGCCGATGCCCACCGTCGCGGCGCTCAACGGGCACGCGTTCGCGGGCGGCGCGATGCTCGCGCTCGCGCACGACTTCGCCGTCATGCGGACCGGCCGCGGCTACTTCTGCCTGCCCGAGGTCGACCTCGGGATGAGCTTCACGCCGGGCATGGACGCGCTGATCCGGTCGCGCCTGCCGAAGGCCGTCGCGCACGAGGCGATGATCACCGGACGCCGGTACACGGCGGAGGAGGCGCTGTCGGCCGGGATCGTCCGGCGGACGGCCGCCGCGGACGAGGTCCTGCCCGCCGCCGTCGCGCTGGCCGCGTCCCTGGCGGGCAAGGACGGCCGGATCGTGGCGAAGATCCGCACCGACATGTACCGGACGGCGCTGGACGCCCTGAACGGCCCGGCCCTGGGCTGACCTCCGCGCCCGTCCCGCGGCGCCTGCCGCGGCCCGCGGCGGCCCCGGCGCGTCCGCTCGGCCGCGCGTAGGTTACCGTCGACTGGAATCAGATTCGGTTCATGGAGGGAACGCCGATGCGCATCGGGATGTCGCTCAGCTATTCCGACGCCGGTTTCCGGCGGACGGTCGAGGAACTGGCCGACTTCGAGAAGGCCGGCCTCGACGTCGTGTTCGTCGCGGAGGCGTACAGCTTCGACGCGGTGAGCCAGCTCGGCTACATCGCCGCCAAGACCGAACGGCTGGAGATCGCGTCCGGGATCATGCAGATCTACACCCGGACGCCGACGCTGACGGCGATGACCGCCGCCGGCCTCGACTTCGTCTCGGAGGGCCGGTTCACGCTCGGCATCGGCGCGTCCGGGCCGCAGGTCATCGAGGGCTTCCACGGCGTCCCCTACACCGCGCCGCTCGGCCGCACCCGCGAGATCATCGAGATCTGCCGGAAGGTGTGGCGGCGCGAGCGGCTGGAGCACGACGGCCGGCACTACACGGTGCCGCTGCCCGCCGACCGGGGCACCGGGCTGGGCAAGCCGCTGAAGCTCATCAACCGTCCCGTGCGCGCCGACATCCCGATCTTCGTCGCCGCGATCGGCCCGAAGAACGTCGAGCTGACCGCCGAGCTCGCCAACGGCTGGGAGCCGATCTTCTACATGCCGGAGAAGGCCAAGGACGTCTGGGGCGAGCCGCTCGCCGCCGGCAGGGCCCGCCGCGACCCGGCCCTCGGGGAGCTGGACGTCGTCGGGCAGGCCGCGCTCGCCATCGGCGACGACGTCCAGGGCTTCCTGGAGTTCGGACGCCCGATGGCCGCGCTCTACATCGGCGGCATGGGCGCCAAGGGCAGGAACTTCTACAACGACCTGGCCCGCCGGTACGGCTACGAGCGGGAGGCCGACGAGATCCAGGACCTCTACCTCGCCGGCAAGAAGGACGAGGCCGCCGCCAAGGTCCCGCACGAGCTGCTGGAGAAGATGTCGCTGATCGGGTCCGAGGGCCACGTCCGGGAGCGCCTCGCCGCGATGCGCGAGTCCGGGGTCACGACGCTGAACGTGTCGCCGATCGCGGGCGACCACAAGAGCCGGCTCGCGCTGATCGAGAAGGTCAAGGAGATGGCCGCCGACCTGTGAAGGCGCGGCCGGTGGCCGGGCGGCGTGCCGCAGGCGCCCCGGCACGCCGCCCACCGGGTGGCTCACACCGCCGATCACGCTAGACCGCCCCGCGGCAAAAGTCGAGGGTTGTTCATGTTCTGTGATCCCGCGCGGACGGCCTCCCCACCCGCCCGGACCGTGATCTAGAGTCGGACCACATGGGGGAGACGCACACCGCGCGCCGCCGCCGGCTGGCCGCGCTCGTCGCCGGACACGACGCCGACGCCCTGCTGGTGACCAGGCTCGTCAACATCCGCTACCTGACCGGCCTCGACAGCTCGCGGGCCGCGCTGCTCGTCCCGGCCGAGGGCCCGGCCGTGCTCGCCACCGACGGCAGGTACGCCGGGACGGCCGAACGGGTCTGCCCGGAACTGCCCATCGTCGTCAACAGGCTCGTGACGGAGGCGCTGGCCGCCCGCGCCGCCGCGGACGGTCACCGCCGCCTCGGCTTCGAGGCCCACGACGTCACCGTCGAGCACCACGCCGCCCTCGCCGAGAAGGCCGAGGTCGAGCTGACCCCGCTCGGGCACCTGGTCGAGGAGCTCCGCCTGGTCAAGGACGAGGACGAGATCGCGCTGCTGCGGGAGGCGTGCGCCATCACCGACCGCGCGTTCGCGGCCGTCCTCCCCGAGATCCGCGCCGGCGTCACCGAGCGGGCCGTTGCGATCGCGCTCGAACGTGCGATGGTGGACCTCGGGGCCGAGCGCCCCGCCTTCGAGTCGATCGTCGCGTCCGGGCCGAACGGCGCCGTCCCGCACCACCGCCCCGGCGGCCGCGAGCTCCAGCCCGGCGACCTCGTCACCATGGACTTCGGCGCCCTGTACGGCGGCTACCACGCCGACATGACCCGCACCGTCGCGATCGGCGAGCCCGCCGGCTGGCAGCGCGACGTCTACGACCTCGTCCACCGGGCGCAGCTGGCCGGGATCGACGCGGCCGCCCCCGGCGCCGAGACGAAGGACGTGGACGCCGCCGCCCGCGACGTCATCAAGGCCGCCGGGCAGGGCGACGCGTTCGCCCACGGGCTCGGCCACGGCGTCGGCCTGGAGATCCACGAGGCTCCGCTCATGGGGTACGACAAGACCGGTAAGCTGATGGACCGGGTTCCGATCACGGCGGAGCCGGGGGTCTACCTCACCGGCCGCGGCGGGGTCCGCATCGAGGACACGCTCGTGGTCCGCCCCGGCGGCCCGGAGCTCCTCACGACAACCACCAAGGACCTGCTCGTCCTCTAGGCGCGCGGGCCGCGACGGGAGAACTACGCAGTGGCGACGACGAACGACCTGAAGAACGGCATGACGCTGAAACTCGACGGCCAGCTGTGGACCGTCCTGGAGTTCCAGCACGTCAAGCCCGGCAAGGGCGGCGCGTTCGTCCGCACCAAACTCAAGAACGTGCTGTCGGGCAAGGTGGTCGACAAGACGTTCAACGCCGGCACCAAGGTGGACGTCGCCAGCGTGGACAAGCGGGAGATGCAGTACCTCTACCGCGAGGGCGAGGACTTCGTCTTCATGGACACCGAGACCTACGACCAGCCGCACATCCCGGAGACCGTCGTCGGCACCGCCGCGAACTACCTGCTCCCCGAGCAGATGGCCGTGATCGCCTTCAACGACGGGAACCCGCTCTACATCGAGCTGCCCGCCGCCGTCGTGCTGGAGATCACCGAGACCGAGCCCGGCCTGCAGGGCGACCGCTCCACCGGCGGCAGCAAGCCCGCCACCCTGGAGACCGGCGCGCAGATCCAGGTGCCGCTGTTCATCACCACCGGCGAGAAGGTCAAGGTCGACACCCGCTCCGGCGACTACCTCGGCCGCGGCTGAGGCGAGGGAATGAGCGAAGCGAACCGGGGGGTGTGGGGGGTCGCCCTCCACAGGAAGCCCGCATGAGCGCACGCACCAAGGCACGCAAACTCGCACTCGACATACTCTTCGCGGCCGAGCTGCGGGACGAGGAGCCGACGGCCGTCCTCGCCGCACGGGGCCGCCCCAACCAGGACGAGCTCGCCGAGTTCCCGCACGCCGTCCGGCTGATCGAGGGCGTCCAGGAGCACCGGGAACGCGTCGACGAGCTGATCGCCACCTACGCGACCGGCTGGACCCTGGAGCGGATGCCGGTCGTCGACCGCAACATCCTGCGGATGGGCACCTACGAGCTGCTCTGGGTCGACGACGTCCCCGACGGCGTCGCCGTCAGCGAGGCCGTCGCCCTGGCGACCGAACTGTCCACCGACGAGTCCCCCCGCTTCGTCAACGGCCTCCTCTCCCGCCTCCAGCAACTCAAGCCCTCCCTCTCCCTGTGACGTCAGCGCGCTCCCGCAGGTAGCCGTCGTGTAACGGCGTTGTCGGCCAGTGTCCGTCCGAGGGCCTCGGGCGGCTAGGGTGGGCCCCGATGAGCGACGTCAGGGGAGTGGCGGTGACCGGCCGGCAGCAGAAACGGGTGCGAGGCGGCAGTCGTGTGCGCAGTGCGGTCTTGTGGGACGCGTTGCGGGCCGTGCTCGATCGCATCGCGCCCGAGGCCGGGCGGAGCGAGGTCGTGGACGTCGGCGGCGGCACCGGCGGGTTCGCCGTGCCGCTGGCCGAGCTCGGGCACCGGGTCACCGTCGTCGACGCCAACCCCGACGCGCTCGCCGCGCTGGAGCGCCGCGCCGCCGAGTCCGGGGTGACGGTCCGCGCGGTGCAGGGCGACGCCGTCGACCTGCCCGACCTGCTCGGCCCGGACGCCGCCGACCTGGTCCTCTGCCACAGCGTCCTGGAGTACGTGGACGACCCCGGCGCGGCGATGGCCGCGATGGCCGGGACGGTCCGTCCCGGCGGCTCGGTCAGCGTCCTCGTCGCCGGGCAGATCGCCGCCGCGCTGCACCGCGCGCTGGCCGGGCACTTCGACGACGCCCGCCGGGTGCTGACCGGGACGTCCGGGCGGTGGGGCGAGGGCGACCGGATGCCCCGCCGGTTCACCCGGGAGACGCTGTCGGCGCTGGTGCGCGGCTCCGGCCTGCGGGTCGCGGAGCTGCACGGCGTCCGGATCTTCGCCGACCTGGTGCCGTCCGGCATGCTGGACGGCGACGCGGGCTCCGCCGACGCCATGATCGCGCTGGAGTCGGTCGCGGCCGTCCATCCCGTCCTGCGGGATCTCGCCACCCAGTTGCATCTGGTGGCCGACAAGCCGGCCGAGTAGGAACGAACCCGTGAGCCGCAAACAGCAGCTGCATCGGCCGGGGCCGCAGCCCGGTCCGCCCGCCGACGACACCGGCTGCCACATCCTGCACGTCGACATGGACGCGTTCTTCGTCAGCGTCGAGCTGCTGGAGCGGCCCGAGCTGCGGGGACGTCCCGTCGTCGTCGGCGGGGCCGGGCCGCGCGGCGTCGTGTCCGCGGCGTCCTACGAGGCCCGCTCGTTCGGCGTGCACTCGGCGATGCCGATGACGCGGGCGCGGCGGCTGTGCCCGCGGGCCGTCGTCCTTCCGGCGAGCCACGGCAAGTACTCGCGCGTGTCCGCGGCTGTGTTCGAGATCTTCCGTTCCGTCACGCCGCTGGTGGAGGGCCTGTCGCTGGACGAGGCGTTCCTGGACGTGGCGGGCGCGGGGCGGCGGCTCGGCAGGCCCGCCGCGATCGCGCAGCGCGTCCGGGAGCAGGTCCGCGACCAGCAGGGCATCACCTGCTCGGTGGGCGTCGCGAGCACCAAGTTCATCGCGAAGCTGGCCTCGACGCGCTGCAAGCCCGACGGGATGCTCGTCGTGCCCGCGGACGGCGTCGTCGATTTCCTGCACCCGCTGCCCGTCGCGTCCCTCTGGGGCGTCGGAGAGCGGACGGAGCAGACCCTGACCCGGCTGGGCCTGCGGACGGTCGGGCAGCTCGCCCAGGTGCCGCTGAGCGCGCTGCAGCGGGAGCTGGGCAACGCGGTGGGCGCCCACTTGCACGAGTTGGCCTGGGGACGTGATCCGCGCGAGGTCGTCCCGCACACGCCCGACAAGAGCATCGGCGCCGAGGAGACGTTCGACACCGACGTCGACGACCCGGAGATCATCCGCCGCGAGCTGCTGCGGCTGGCCGAGCGGGTCGGCGCCAGGCTTCGGGCCAGCGGGAACGCGGGGCGGACGGTGAGCGTCAAACTACGGATGGCGAACTTCAAGACGATCACGCGGGCGCGCACCCTCGCCGAGCCCACCGATCTCGCTCGTGTGATCTATGTCACAGCCCGTGATCTCTATGAGGGGGCCGGGCTGGAACGGGTACGACTCCGGTTGGTCGGGGTCCGGGTGGAGAACCTGGGCCCCGCCGGCGCGGCCCCCCGCCAGCTCGCCTTCGACGAGCCGGAACGCGGTTGGCGTGAGGCCGAGCGAGCCATGGACCAGGTCGCGCACCGGTTCGGCCGCGGTGCGGTCCGCCCCGCCGCGCTGGTCCGGCGCGAGGACGGCGACGGACGTGACGGCAGGGACGGAACACCATGAGAGAAGGCTGTGAGGTGACCGCCGCCGGGCCCTTGAGGGGCCGTCTGCTTTCGTGTGCGGCACAGTGCTCGTATTCTGGGCATATCACCGTTGAGGTTCGCGTCCTGCATCGGACTCCCCGCCGCGGGGCTGTCGTTGGGAGGTGCCGTGCCGCTCTCTGAGCACGAGCAGCGCATGCTCGAACAGATCGAATCGGCGTTGTACGCCGAGGATCCGAAGTTCGCTCACGCGGTTCGCTCGACCAGCCCACAGGTCCACTACAAGCGCCGGATCGTCAAGGCGGCCTTCGGGTTCGTCGTCGGCGTCGGCGCCCTGATGGCCGGCCTCGTGATCAACGCGGGCACGGCCACCATCGCGGTGAGCGTCACCGGCTTCCTGCTGATGGTGGTCTGCTGCGTCTGGGCGCTGACGAGCTGGAAGCGCATGACCGGCATCGGGAACGAGGCCGCGGCCGCCGCCGGTGGTGGTGGCAGGCAGCCCGGGCAGCCGAGGCAGTCGAAGCCGGCCAAGGCGGGCTTCATGGAACGCATGGAAGAGCGCTGGCGCCGCAGGACCGAAGGCGACTGACCCCTTCCTGAACGTCCCGGCCGTACGCGGGCAGTTTCCGCGCGGGCCGGGACGAACGCGTCTCCAGGGGTTTTCGGTCCCGGGTCCTACTTGCGGCGGAGGCGGGCGGGCAGGTCGTTGAGGCGGGCGGTCGCGTCCAGCGCGCGGTTCCCGGCCGACTGGAGCGTGTTCCGGGTCTGCGCCATCGTCGACGGCGGCAGCAGCCGGGCGCGCCAGCGCGTCCCGCGGCCCACGGACGCGGCGAACGCGTCCCGGACCGTCCGGACGTCCGCGCGGAGCCGCTCCGGCGGCTCGGGGGAGCGGGACAGGGAGTAGCGCGCCAGCTCCTCGGCGCGGGCGATGCGGGTGAGCGCCTGCGCGACCTCGTCGTCCAGCTCCAGCAGTTCGCCGAGGCGGCGCGCGGTGGCGCGCGGGGAGTCGCTCGCCCGCCATTCGAGGCCGTGGTCGAGCGCGTCCGCCCGCATCTCCCGCCACGCGGCGTGCGCGGCGCCCGCGGGATCGGGCGCCGGCGCCCGGGCGGCCGCGCCGGGCGGCGCCCCCGGCCCCGGCCCGGTCCGGGTCCGCGACGGCGACAGCGACGGCGAGATCAGGGCCGCCCAGCGGCGCCGCCGGGTGAACGTCCGCAGCGCCATCGGGACGGCCAGCAGCAGCAGGATCAGCACCGCGCCCGCCAGCCACGGCGCCGCGGAGAACCCGCCGTCCTCGTCGTCCTGCGCGGCGGCGCCGCCGGTCTCGCCCGTGTCGTTGCGGCCCCGGGCGGACGGCTGCGGCGCCGGTGCCTGGTTGTCGGTCGGCGACGACGTCTCCGGCGCTGGCGCGCTTTCGCTCCCCTCGCTGCCGCCGCCGGAGGTCGCGGGGAGGCTGTACTCGGGGGTGGCGGCGGTGCCCTGCCCGCCCGCGCCGGACGGCGTCGGCTCGAAGCGCACCCACCCGGTCCCCTCGAAGTACAGCTCGGGCCAGGCGTGCGCGTCCCGCGACCGGACGACCCACTGCCCGGGACGGACCTCGCTGCCCGACGTGTAGCCCATCGCCACCCGGGACGGGATGCCGAGGATCCGCGCCATCAGCGCCATCGAGGCGGCGAACTGCTCGCAGTAGCCGCGCTTGCTGTGCAGCAGGAAGTCGACCAGGTCGCTGCCGTGCTTCGGTGCCGGCGCGGACAGGTCGTAGGTGAACCCGCCCGACAGGGTGAACCAGCGCTGCAGCCGCACCGCCTGCGACAGCGCCGTCGCCGACCCGGCCGTGACCTGATCCGCGAGCTGCCTGACCTCCCGCGGGACGTTCTTCGGCACCGCCGTGTAGCGCGACACGATCTCGGCCGGGTGGTTGCCCGCGGCGGCGAGCTGCCCGATCGTCGGCTCCGCGCGGCGGCTCGTGACGGTGTAGGCGCGCCCGTCCGCCGAGTCGCGCAGCGAGTAGATCATCAGGGAGCGCTCGTCCACCCGCCAGTCGCCGCTGATCGACACGTCGGACGGGGCGTACGGCACCGGCAGGAACGACATGTCCCTGACCTCGGGCCGCACCTGGACCCTGGTCGTCACCTCGCGGGACGACGCGACCGACAGCCCCGGCGGCGACGGCAGGTCGCGCTCGTCGAGGCGGTCGCTGGGATGGCTGTCGAGCTGGGTGTAGGTCCACCGGTCGCCCTCGAACTTGTCGAGGGCGTAGAGGCGCAGGTAGTCGGGAGCCTCCGGGTCGTTCGTCCGGTAGGTGAGGACGATCGAGTCGTCCAGCCGGGTCAGCTCCCGTTTCAGGCTGACCAGCGGGTCGGGCGTCGTCACCGTCTGCGTGCCGCCGCTGCCGTCGCCGCCGAGGCCGAACATGCCGCGCGGCTGCAGCCCCGGCACGGCCACCGGGACCAGCACCGCGATCGCCACCGCCCCGGCCGCGATGCGGCGGCCGGACGCCGCCAGCGCCGCCGCGTCGGGCAGCCCGGCCCCCTCGTCCGGACGGGGGTCGGCGCCCGCCAGCGGCACCTCCCGCTGCCGGAACGAGGTGACCGTCCGGCCCCAGCCGCCGACCTGCTCGCGGGCGTCGGCCATCAGCAGCGCGAGGAAGCCGAGCGCGCCGACGCCGAACGCCAGCCAGCTGACGCCGTCCTCGCGGACCGCGGCGGGCACGCTGTACATGGCGAGCAGCGGCAGCCCGGCCGGGGCGGCGCGGCGCAGCCGCACGGCCAGCAGGTCGACCAGGACGGCGACCAGCCCGATCCCGGCGGCGGTCATCAGCTCGATCCCCGGCAGCACCGGGACGGGCGCCGCGTACCGGTTGGCCGCCCGCCAGCCGCTGTCGGCCAGGCCGCCGAGATGGCCCACCGACTCCGGCGACGGGATGACCCCCAGCCACGCCTGGCCGGACGCGTACACCAGGTTCAGGTACAGCAGCAGGCCGGCCAGCCCGAACAGCAGGTTCACCGCCGCCGGCAGCCGCAGCCGCCGCGCCAGCACGCCCCCGCCGGCGACCGCGAGCACCGCGCCCACCCCGGCCCAGAACCAGCCGCCCGACTCGAACAGCGGGTAGAGGCCGATCGAGCCGGCGAGCGTCGCCAGCCCCGCCATGAGGGTCATCCGGAGTCTCATGAGCCGTCCCTGACGAAGTCGTCGCCGGTCCGCCCGGCCTGCGCCCACGCCCCGGCCAGCTCCGCCGCCGACCGGACGATCACCACCCGCCAGCCGCCCGCCCGCAGCAGCGCGGCGGGCCCGGCGGCCGTGCCGGCCGTGCCGGCCGTGTCCGTGCCGGCCGCGGCGGCGCCGTTCGCCGTCGCGCGTGCGCGTCCCAGGACGAGCACCGCGACGCAGGTCCCGGTGCCGCGCCTGACGGCCGCGAGCGAGCGCGCCTCGTCCTCGGACAGGACGCCGAACACCCCGATGACCAGCCCGTCGCCCTCCCGCGTCGCGCCCGCCCGGCCGCGCAGCGCGGCCATGCCCGCCGACAGCGAACGCTTCTTGGACCGGCGGGCCACCGCCAGCGCGTCCAGCAGCAGGCCCTCGAACGTCCCGTCGGCCCGCGCGGCCGGCAGCGCCTCGCCCCCGTCGGTGACGTACCGCAGGTTCATCCCCGTCCGGACCAGGTGCACCCCGATGGACGCGGTCGCCGACACGGCCTGCTCGAACGTCCCGCCGGGGCCGTCGCCCCAGTGCGCGGCGCGGCGGGTGTCGAGGAACAGCGTCCCGCTGCTCTGGAAGTGCTGCTCCTCGCGCCGCACCATCAGCTCGCCGTGCCGGGCCGTGGACCGCCAGTGGACGCGGCGCAGGTCGTCGCCGTGCCGGTACTCGCGCGGCGTCACGTCGTCCTCGCCCGCGGCGGACACCGCCCGGGCGACGCTGTCACCGCCGCCCGTCCACGCCCCGGACAGCCGCCCCGACGGCAGCGGGTGGATCGCCGGCGTCACCGTCAGCGTGTCCGACAGGCTGAACGAGCGGACCAGCTCCACCATCCCGAACGGGTCGGCGAGCCGGACGGTCAGCGGCCCCACCCGGAAGCGCCCCCGCACGTCGGACCGGATCCGGTAGCCGAGCTGGCGCTTGCCGTGCGACTCGATCCGGTCGAGGACGAACCTGGCCCGCCCGCCGAGCGCGTACGGCACCCGGTCCTCCACCATCAGCAGCCCGCTCGGCATCCGCGACACGTTCTCCAGCCGCAGGTCGACGCGGGCCTCCTGGCCGACCGGCAGCCGCGGCGGGTCGAGCCGCCGCGCGCACGCCAGCCGGTAGCGGGTCCGCGACACCGCGAGCGTGCACAGCAGAGGCAGCGCCAGCACCAGCACCCCGGCGCGCAGCAGGTCGCGCTCGCCGAGGACGAACGCGCACACGATCGCGGTCGCGCCGGCGGCCACGAAGGACCGCCCGCGCGTGGTGAGGCCGGCAAGCGCGCGTCTCAACGGTCACTTCCCGTGGGACGGCACCGGCAGTCGTTTCACCAGGTCCGCCATGACCTGCTCCGGACGGCGCCGGTCGACCTGCGCCTCCGCGGTCGGCAGCAGCCGGTGCGCGAGGACGGGCACCGCGAGGTCCTGCAGGTCGTCGGGGACGACGTAGTCGCGGTCGTCCAGCGCCGCGTACGCCCGCGCCGCCCGCACCAGGTGCAGCGTCGCCCGCGGCGACGCGCCGAGCCGCAGCTCGGGATGGCCGCGGGTCGCGGCGACCAGCTCGATCGCGTACTGCCGCACCGCCGCCGACACGTGCTGGCGGCGCACCACCTCGATGAGGTCGCGGACGTCGGCCGCGTGCGCGACGGGGGTGAGCCGGTCGAGCGGGGACGTCTCCCCGTGCGTCTCCAGCATCTCCAGCTCCGCCGCCGGGTCGGGGTAGCCCATCGAGATGCGGGCGGTGAACCGGTCGCGCTGCGCCTCCGGCAGCGGGTAGGTGCCCTCCATCTCGACCGGGTTCTGCGTGGAGATCACCATGAACGGCGGTTCCAGCGTGTAGGTGGTGCCGTCCACCGTGACCTGGCGCTCCTCCATGCACTCCAGCAGCGCGGACTGCGTCTTCGGGGACGCGCGGTTGATCTCGTCGCCGACGACGATGTTGGCGAACACCGGGCCGGGCTTGAACTCGAACTCGCGCAGCTCCTGGTTGTAGGCGCTGACCCCGGTGATGTCGCTGGGCAGCAGGTCGGGCGTGAACTGGACGCGGCGCACCGAGCAGTCGACCGAGCGCGCGAGCGCCTTGGCGAGCATCGTCTTGCCGACGCCGGGGACGTCCTCGATCAGCAGGTGACCCTCGGCCAGCAGCACGGTCAGGGCGAGCCGCACCACCGCGGGCTTGCCCTCGATCACCGACTCCACGGCGTCCCGGATCTTGTTCGCGACCTGCGCGAGGCCCTCGAGTCCTGGGCCCGGCGCGTCACCGGCGCCGGGCCGGGCCGGGTGGGATGCCGGGGGGTCGGTCTCCATGAACGACTCGCCGTGCGTTCCTACTGCCACCAAACCCTCCTCAGCCGTCCCGCCGCGCGGTGTGTTCGACCCCTCATCGGAGCCCGGTCCTTTCACGCGCCGGTGCGGCGCTCTGTGCGTCCGCCCAAACGACAGTACGTCGTCGGGCGGCGCGCCGCGATGTTCATGGTGAACGCGAGCCCATTGTGCTCCACGGGATCCGCGTCCTGACCCGCGGCGGCGCACCACTTCTCCCCACCCGGTCCCCGGCGTCTCCGCGACGTTCAACGAGCGAACGGCCGGAACGACATTTCCGGCGCCGCGGCACGCGGAGGGCGCGCCGCGCGCCCCCACCTCGCCCCACCCCCTCTGAACTGCGGATTCGTCGGCCGAATCGGCCTCTGGAACGTGTTTTTATTGTTGACGGTGGGGAAGAGTGGAGTAGAGTGGGGCGCCGTGGGGAGCAGGTGCGCCCCATGCGGCGCGGGAGGTGGGGCCGTTGTTCCTCGGCACCCATTCGCCGCGCCTCGACGACAAGGGACGGCTGTTCCTGCCGGCGAAATATCGCGAGGAGCTGTCGGGGGGATTGGTGATCACGAAGGGCCAGGAACGCTGCCTGTACGTCTTCCCCATGGCGGAGTTCCAGCGGATAACCGAGGCTCTGCGTGCCGCACCGGTCACCGAGAAGGCCGTGCGCGGCTACAGCCGGGTCTTCTTCGCCAGCGCATCCGACGAGGTCCCCGACAAGCAGGGCCGCGTCACCATACCGCCGCCGCTCCGCAAGTACGCGGGCCTCACCCGCGACTGCACGGTCATCGGCGCCAACACGCGACTCGAGATCTGGGACGCGCAGGCGTGGGAGACCTACCTGGAGCAGGAGGAGGAGACGTTCTCCGACGTCTCGGAGGAGGTGTTGCCAGGGATCCTCTGAGATACGACTCGTCGGTCCGATGACCGGCTATGGCCCACGTTCGGCCAGGTCTCCAGCCGCTCTCCGAGCCAGCTGGCGCAGCTTCCCCGGCGCCAGACGGCGACCCCCCGCGAATCCACGCGGAGTTCTTCCTCAAGGGCAGCGGATGGGGACCTGGCCGGGCGAGGCCGCCGGAGGGGGTGGAGGACGGCCCGACGACGCCACGCAGTCCGCGAGCGAAGTGGCAACCACAGGGGGTGGAAGCATGGACGTGGGAGACCACGCGGCCAAGTCCGGTCACGTACCGGTCATGCTCGGTCGCGTCCTGGAAGTCCTCACCCCCGCCGTGGACGCCACCGCGATCGGCCGCGACCCCGTCTACCTCGACGCCACGCTCGGCATGGGCGGCCACGCCGAGGCGATGCTGCGGGCCGTCCCGCGGCTGCGCCTCATCGGCCTCGACCGCGACGCCACCGCGCTGGAGCGGTCGGCGCGCAGGCTCGCCCCGTTCGGCGACCGGGTCACGCTGGAGCACGCCGTGTACGACGAGATCCCGGCGGTCCTGCGCCGGCTCGGCGTCCCCGCAGCAGACGCCGTCCTGTTCGACCTCGGCGTCTCCTCCCCGCAGCTCGACGAGGCCGGACGCGGCTTCGCCTACTCCTACGACGCTCCCCTCGACATGCGGATGGACCGCACCCAGCGCCTCACCGCCGCCGAGGTCGTCAACGGCTACCCGCCCGCCGAGCTCGCCCGCATCCTGCGCGAGTACGGCGAGGAGCGGTTCGCCCAGCGCATCGCCGCCGCGATCGTCCGCGAGCGCGAGCGCGCCCCGCTCGACTCCACCAGGCGGCTCGCCGACCTGGTGCGCACGTCGATCCCGGCCGCGACCCGCCGCACCGGCGGGAACCCGGCCAAGCGCACCTTCCAGGCGCTGCGCATCGAGGTGAACGGAGAGCTCGACAGCTGGCGCCGGGCCCTGCCCGCCGCACTCGGCGCGCTCCCGGTCGGCGGCCGGGTCGCCGTCCTCAGCTACCACTCCCTGGAGGACCGCATCACCAAGCAGGTCCTCGCCGCCCAGGCGGCCGACACCACCCCGCCGGACCTGCCCGTCCCGCTGCCCGAGCACGAGCCGAGATTCCGGCTGCTCACCCGCGGGGCGGAGCTGCCGTCCGACGAGGAGACCACGACCAACCCACGGGCCGGATCGGTGCGGATGCGCGCCGCCGAGCGGGTCCGGGAGGCGACATGACCACCACCACCAGGCGGCCGCCCGCCAAGGCGCCCAAGAAGCCGCCCGCGCAGCGCACGCCGTCCAGGCACACGCCCGCGCAGCACACGCCCGCGACCAAGACCGCTGCCAAGACCGCTGCCAAGACCGCTGCCAAGACCGCGACCAAGACCGCTCCTAAGACCGCGCCCAAGGTGACGCCCAAGGCGGCGCCCGCGACCCCGGCGACCAGCGCCAAGGCGACCGCGAAGCGGACGGCGGCGCAGTCGCCGCCGCGCGCTCCGTTCGTGCTGCTCATCGTCGGGCTGCTCGGCGGCGCCCTGGTGAGCCTGCTGCTGCTCAACACCGTCCTGGCGGAGGACGCGTTCACCCTGACGCGGCTGCAGCAGGACAACAAGCGGCTCGACCAGCAGCGGCAGGCGCTCGAAGAGGACATCGCCCGCGGCGGCTCCCCGGCGCAGCTGTCGAAGAAGGCGGAGGCGCTCAACATGAGGCAGCCCAAGGACCCGGCCTTCTTCGACCCCGCCACCGGGCGGGCGAGCGGCGGGACGATCCGTCCCGTGCCGCCCGAGGCCGCCTCCGCGGCGGGCGCCGCGGGCGTGATCGGCGTCCCCGGCACCGTGGTCCCGGGGGACGGCGTCCCGCCGGTGGCCGCCGGGCAGGGCGCGCGGTGACGAAACGGCCGGGACGCGGGTCCGCCGGGCCTCCGCCCGGCCGGGGACGCGGCTCGGACGGCGCGGGACGCCCGGGCACGAAGGGCAGCGCGGCCCGGCGTCCCGCGCGCGGCATGGGCCCCTCCCAGCGCAAGGAGGCCCAGCGCAAGGAGACCCCTCGTAAGAAGCCGCCGCGCTGGGAGACGGCGCGCGACGACGCGGGGTCCGCCGGCGCGCCCGCCAAGAAGCCCGGCCCGAAGAAGCCCGCGCAGAAAGCGTCGCAGAAGGCGCCCCCGAAGCCTGCGCAGAAGAAGGCGCCGGCCAAGGCCGCGCCCGGGAAGGGCCGCGCGGGCAGGACGGCGCAGCACGCCCACACCGCCACCGGGCCGCCCCGGACCGGTACCGGCTCCGGCGGCGGCCCGCGCGGTCCGCGTCCCGGCGGGGGCTCCGGACGCCGCCCGCCGCCCCGCACCCCCCGGACCCGCGTCCCGTTCCACCGGCGCGACCCGCTCAAGCGGCTGAACGTCGGGCTGCTCGTCGTCGCGTTCGTGCTGTCGCTGTTCGCCGGACGGCTCGTCCAGCTCCAGACGATCGAGTCCGGCAAGTACTCCGAGCAGGCGATGCGGCAGCGGCTGCAGAAGATCGAGCTGCCCGCCATCCGCGGCAACATCACCGACGCGCAGGGCCATCCGCTCGCCATGACGGTGGAGGCGCGGGCGATCTACGCCGACCCGTCCCTGATCAAGGCGGACAAGCGGCAGACCATCGTGAACGCGCTGGCCCCCACGCTCGGCCTGAACCCCTCGACGCTGATGAGGCAGCTCAGCAAGCCCGACACCCGGTTCGTGTACCTGGCGCACGGCGTCCGGCCCGACCAGGCCCGGCTGATCACCTCGTGGAACTTCCTGGGAATCGGGACGCTGCCGGAATACCGCCGCGAATACCCCAACGATTCGCTGGCCGCGGGCGTCATAGGGTTCGTGAACGACGCGGGGAAGGGCGCCGCCGGGCTGGAGAGCTCGATGAACGACGTGCTCGCCGGACGCGCCGGCTGGCAGCGGGTGGAGATCAGCCCCGAGGGCCAGCACATCCCCATGGGCCAGGACCAGCGGCGCCCGTCCGAGCCCGGCCGCGGCGTGCGGCTCACGCTCCAGCGCGACCTGCAGTTCAAGGCGCAGCAGGCGATCGAGAAGCAGGTCAAGGCGACGAAGGCGAAGAGCGGCAGCGTCATCGTCATGGACCCGCGCACCGGCAGGCTGCTCGCGATGGCCTCGGCGCCCGGGTTCGACCCGAACGACTACGCCGACTCCGACGGGGACCTGTGGGGCAGCCCGCTGGTGCAGGAGGCGTACGAGCCGGGCAGCACCGGCAAGGTCGTCACGGCCGCCGCCGTCATGGAGCACGGCGGCGTCACCCCGCACACCCCTTACACCGTCCCCGACCGGATCAGGAAGTACGACGTCCAGTTCAGGGACTCGCACCGCCACGCGACCGAGCGGCTCACCTTCGCGGGCGTCCTCGCCACGTCCAGCAACGTCGGCACCATCATGGCCAGCGAGAGCATCGGCTCGCAGCGGCTCTACCAGACGCTGCGCGACTTCGGGTTCGGCCGCAAGACCGGCCTGCCGCTGCCCGGCGAGACGCCCGGCCTGCTGAAGCCGCCCGCGCAGTGGTCGGGCACCGACCGGTACCCGATCGCGTTCGGGCAGACGGTCTCGGTGAACGCGGTGCAGATGGCGAGCGTCTACGCGACGATCGCCAACGGCGGCGTCCGCGTCGAGCCCACCCTCGTCGACGGCACCGTCGGCGGGGACGACAGGTTCACGGCCGCGCCCGAGCCGAAGCGCACGCAGGTGATCAGCGCGCGGACGGCCCGGCAGATCAGCGACATGCTGGAGGGCGTGACGACCGAGGAGGGCACCGCCCCCAAGGCGCAGATCGCGGGGTACCGCGTCGCGGGCAAGACCGGCACCGCCGAGAACGTCAACCCGCGCACCGGAGGCTACGACGGCGGCGGCTACACCGCGTCGTTCGCGGGGTTCGCCCCGGCGGACGATCCGCAGCTGGTCGTGCAGGTCGTCCTGCAGGATCCCAAGCGGGGCAGCCACTATGGTGGCGATGCGGCCGCGCCGGTGTTCAAGGACGTGATGAGCTTCGCCCTGCAGTCCCAGAAGGTCCCGCCCACGGGGAGCCGGCCGCCGACCGTTCAGATTCACGCCCGAGACTGACCGCAGCGAGTACTCTCCTCGCCTGTGAGTCCACCACGACCCGTGCACCAGCAGTCCCGTCCCGTCCGCACCGAAAGAAACGTCATGCGTCCCACCACCAATCCGGCCCGGCCGCTGAGCGGGCTCGCGGAGCTTCTCGGGATCGAGCGCGGCGGCTGGGACGAGGTCGCGGCGGCGGGCATCACGCACGATTCGCGGGCGGTGCTGCCCGGCGACGTCTACGCGGCGCTGCCGGGCGCGCGGGCGCACGGCGCGCAGTTCGCCGCGCAGGCGGCGGAGGCGGGCGCGGCGGCGATCCTCACCGACCCCGACGGGTACGACCGGGCGGCGGCGACGGGCCTGCCGGTGCTGGCGGTGGCGGACGTCCGCGCCCGGCTCGGCGACGCCGCGGCCTGGGTGTACGGGGAGCCGGGACGCGACATCACGACGATCGGCGTCACCGGGACCAGCGGCAAGACCACCACCGTGTTCCTGCTGGACGCGGGCCTGCGCGCCGCCGGGCTCCAGACCGGCCTGGTCGGCGGCGTCGAGATCCGGGCGGGCGGCGACCGGGTGCCGAGCGCGCTGACCACCCCGGAGGCGACCGACCTGCACGCGCTGCTGGCGATGATGCGCGAGCGCGGCGTCGGCGCGGCGGCGATGGAGGTGTCCAGCCACGCGCTGAAGCAGGGCCGGGTCGGCGGCATGACCTACGAGGTCGCGGTGTTCACGAACCTGTCCCAGGACCACCTGGACTACCACCCGACCATGCAGGACTACTTCCTCACCAAGGCCCGGCTGTTCACGCCCGAGTTCTCCCGCGTCGGCGTCGTCAACCTCGACGACCACCACGGCCGCGAGCTGCTGGAGATCGCCACGGTGCCGGTGACGACGTTCTCGGCGTCCGGCGACCCGGCGGCCGACTGGTGGGCCGAGGACGTCCGCGTCGGCGCGGACGGCAGCGTGTTCCGCGTCGTCGGGCCCCTCGGCATCGAGGCCGACGCCGAGGTCCGGCTGGCGGGGCCGTTCAACGTCGCGAACGCGCTCGCCGCGATCGTGGCGCTGGTCGAGGCGGGCATCCCGCTGCAGGCGGCGGTGCGCGGGGTGGCGTCCCTGCCCGGCGTCCCCGGGCGGCTGGAGCGGGTGGACGAGGGCCAGGGGTTCGTCACCCTCGTCGACTACTCGCACAAGCCGGGCGCGGTCGAGGCCGTCCTGACCGCGCTGCGTCCCGTCACCGAGGGCGACCTGACGGTGGTGATCGGCTGCGGCGGCGACCGCGACCGCGGCAAGCGCCCGCTGATGGGGGAGGCCGCCGCCCGGCTGGCCGACCGGGCGTACTTCACCGACGACAACCCGAGGTCGGAAGATCCGCTCGCGATCCTCGCCGCTATGGTCGAGGGCGGGCTCAAGGTGCCGCAGCCCGAGCGGGCGCACATCGTGGTGGAACCCGACCGCGCCGCCGCGATCGGGCTGGCCGTGGAACGGGCCCGCCGCGGCGACGTCCTGGTCATCGCGGGCAAGGGCCACGAGCAGGGGCAGAACGTGGCGGGAACGGTGCACCCGTTCGACGACCGCGAGGTCGTCCGGGAGGCGCTCCGGCGCCAGGTGAAGGTGACAAGAGGGGACGGGACGCAGGCGTGATCCCACTTCCGCTGTCGACGATCGCGGAGATCACGGGAGGCACCCTCCACGGGCCCCCGGACGTCATGGTGAGCGGTCCCGTGGTGATCGACTCCCGTGCCGTGGAGCCGGGGGCGCTGTTCGCGGCGCTGAAGGGCGAGCGCGCGGACGGGCACGACTTCGCGGCCGGGGCGCTCGCCGCCGGGGCCGCGGCGGTGCTGGCGCAGCGTCCGGTGGACAGGCCGTGCGTCGTCGCCGCCGACGTCCAGGACGCGCTCGGACGGCTCGCCAGGGGAGTGCTGGAACGGCTCCCCGGCGCGACCGTCATCGCGGTGACCGGGTCGGCGGGCAAGACGTCCACCAAGGACCTCATCGGGCAGGTCGCGGGCCGCGCCGGCCCGACCGTGTTCCCGCCGGGTTCGTTCAACAACGAGCTGGGGCTGCCGCTCACCGTGCTGCGCGCCGACGAGTCGACGCGGCACCTCGTCCTTGAGATGGGCGCTCGTGGGATCGGCCACATCTCCTACCTGACCGGGATCGCCCGTCCGGACGTGGGGGTGGTGCTGAACGTCGGGACCGCGCACGTCGGGGAGTTCGGCAGCCGGGAGAACATCGCCCTGGCGAAGGGCGAGATCGTGGAGGCGGTGCCGCCGGGCGGGACCGCCGTCCTCAACGCCGACGATCCGCTGGTCGCCGCGATGGCGTCCCGCACGCGGGGCGAGGTCGTGACGTTCGGCCGGTCGCCCGGCGCGGCCGTCCGCGCCGAGGACGAGACGCTCGACGCGCAGGGCCGGGCACGGTTCACGCTCGTCACACCCGAGGGGTCCGCGCCGGTCGCGCTGCGGCTCGTCGGCTCGCACGCCGTCCCGAACGCGCTGGCCGCCGCGGCGGCGGTGCGGGCGGCCGGGCTGGCGCCCGCCGACATCGCCGCGGGCCTGTCGGAGGCCGGGCCGGTCAGCCGGTGGCGGATGGAGGTCACCGAGCGGGCCGACGGCGTGACGGTGGTGAACGACGCCTACAACGCCAATCCCGACTCGACGCGCGCCGCGCTCGACGTCCTCGCGCACATGGCCCAGGGCCGCCGCGCGTTCGCGGTGCTGGGTGAAATGGCCGAACTCGGCGCATCGTCCGCCGCGGAACATGCCAAGATCGGGGAGCATGCCGCGCGGCGCGGGGTCGCCGGCCTCGTCGTCGTCGGCGCGAACGCGGCGGCGATCGCGGACGGGGCACGTCAGGTGGGGTCATGGACGGGAGAGTGCGTGCAGGTGGATGACGTCGGCGCGGCGGTGGCCGCGCTCACGGGGCGGCTGGAGCCGCGGGACGTCGTGCTGGTGAAGGGCTCCCGCGTCGCCGGACTCGAACGGGTCGCCGCGGCGGTCCTGGCGGAGGACGGCCGATGACCGCAGCGAAGCGAGGATCATCGGGCGTCCTGCCCGGGGGTCTGGGGGTCGCCCCCCAGAAAGGCGGGGCCCGATGACCAACATCATCATCGCGGCCGGGGTCGCGCTGATCTTCGTGATGGTCGGCACGCCGGTGTGGATCCGGATCATGAACCGGCTCGGCTACGGCCAGATGATCCGGGACGACGGCCCGGAGGCGCACGCCGCCAAGCGCGGCACCCCCCAGATGGGCGGGACGGTCTTCATCGTCGGCTCGCTCGTCGGCTACGCCGCCGCGCACCTGGTCACCGGCACCGAGCCGACGATCTCCGGCATCCTCGTGCTGTTCCTGATGACCGGCCTCGGCGCCGTCGGTTTCGTGGACGACTACATCAAGGTGTTCAAGCAGCGCAGCCTCGGCCTGCGCAGCGGCGCCAAGATGATCGGGATCGTGCTGACCGGCGTCGTGTTCGCCGTCGCGTCCCTCAACTTCCCGAACGGCTACGACATCACCCCCGCCGCCCCCCACCTGTCCTTCCTGCGCGACTTCGGCCCGTCGATCGGCCCGTACCTGTTCGTGGTGTGGGCGCTGCTGCTCATCGCGGCCATGTCCAACGGCGTCAACCTGACCGACGGCCTCGACGGCCTCGCGGCGGGCCCCGCCGGGATGGTGCTGGCCGCCTACGTCATCATCGGGAACTGGCAGCTCCGCAACAGCTGCACCGACTTCGCCCTCGCCCCCAACTGCTACAGCGTCCGCGACCCCCTCGACCTCGCGGTCGTCGCCGCGGCCGTGCTCGGCGGCGTGTTCGGCTTCCTGTGGTGGAACGCGCCGCCCGCGAAGATCTTCATGGGCGACACCGGTTCGCTGGCCCTCGGCGGCGTCCTGGTCGGCCTCGCGATCCTCACCCGCACCCAGTTCCTGCTCGCCATCCTGTGCGGGCTGATCGTGATGATCACGCTGTCGGTGATCATCCAGGTGGGCGGGTTCAAGATGACGAAGAAGCGCGTGTTCAAGATGGCGCCGCTGCAGCACCACTTCGAGCTGTCCGGCTGGGCGGAGACGACGATCGTCGTGCGCTTCTGGCTGATGTCCGCGCTGTTCGTGGCAATCGGCATCGGGTTGTTCTACCTGGAATGGATGCCCAAGGAATGAGCGGAGCGAACCGGGGGGTGCGGGGGGTCGTCCCCCCGCAGGAAGCGGGAATGAGTGACGTGTCCTGGGTGGGGCGGAGCGTTTGCGTCGCGGGGCTGGGCGTGTCGGGGCGTGCCGCGGCCCGCGTGCTCGCGTCCCACGGGGCCCGCGTCACCGTCGTGGACGCCCGCGACGGCGAGGAGCAGCGCGCGCACGCCGCCGAGCTGGAGGCGCGCGGGGCCGCGGTCCGGCTCGGCGACGGCGAGGGCCTGCCCGCCGGCACCGACCTCGTGGTGACCTCGCCGGGCTGGCGTCCGGACGTGCCGCTGCTCGCCGCGGCCGCCGCGGCCGGCATCGAGATCATCGGCGAGGTCGAGCTGGCGTGGCGGCTCCGCCCGGAGAACGCGGCGCCGTGGCTGGCGATCACCGGGACGGACGGCAAGACCACCGTCGTCCGGATGCTGGCGTGCATGCTCACCGCCGCCGGACACAAGGCGCTCGCCGTCGGAAACGTGGGGACGCCGATCGTGGAGGCGGTGAGCGAGCCGTACGACGTGCTGGCGGTGGAGCTGTCGAGCTACCAGCTGCACTGGTCGAACTCGCTCGCGCCCTACGCGGCCGCCGTGCTGAACGTCGCGCCCGACCATCTCGACTGGCACGGCTCCATGGACGCCTACATCGCCGCCAAGTCCAAGATCTTCACGCCGGGGTGCGTCGCCGTCCACAACGCCGACGACGCGACGTCCACGGCCCTCGCCGAACGCGCCGAGGGCGTCGAGCGGCGGGTCGGGTTCACGCTCCGGGTGCCGCGTCCCGGCGAGCTCGGCGTCGTCGAGGAACTGCTGGTCGACCGCGCCTTCACGGAGCACGCGGGCCAGGCGGCGGAGCTGGCCGCGATCGGGGACGTCCGTCCGTTCGCGCCGCACAACGTCGCCAACGCGCTGGCCGCCGCCGGCCTCGCCCGCGCGTTCGGGGCGCCTCCCGAGGCCGTCCGGGACGGGCTGCGCGCGTTCGTGCCCGAGCCGCACCGCATCCAGCACGTCGCGGACGTCGCCGGCGTCGCCTACGTCAACGACTCCAAGGCGACCCAGCCGCACGCCGCCGCCGCGTCCCTCACCGCGTTCGAGCCCGTCGTGTGGATCGCGGGCGGCCTCCTCAAGGGCCTCGACGTCGACGACCTGGTCCGGTCGTGCGCCGGACGGCTGCGCGCCGCGGTGCTGATCGGGCGCGACCGGCACCGGATCGCCGAGGCACTCGCGCGACACGCCCCGGATGTCCCGGTCGTGGACGTCGCCGACACCGACACTGGGGCCATGGACCGCGTCGTCACCGAAGCCACCGCGCTCGCCCGCCCCGGGGACACCGTGCTGCTCGCCCCCGTCGGGGCGTCCTTCGACATGTTCGCCAACTACCCGGCCCGCGGCGACGCCTTCATCGCCGCCGTCGAACGCCTCGCCGCCGGGAACCCCGGGAACGCCCCGAACCCCGGGAGACCCAGAGCCGCCGGCGCCGCCGGGGACGCCGGGTAGCCGTGACCGCCGCGGCCGAGGAGGAGGGCGGCCGGCGTTCGGGGCCGCGGGAGCAGGTGGTCGCCGCCGTCGGGCTGCTCGACCGTCCCCTGACGTCCTATTACCTGGTGCTGGGCTGCTCGGTGATGCTGCTCGCGCTCGGGCTGACGATGGTGCTGTCGGCGTCCAGCGTCAAGCAGCTCCAGGCGACCGGGTCCGCCTACACGCTGTTCCAGAAGCAGGCCATATGGATGGCGATCGGCCTGCCGGGCATGTGGCTGGCGTCCCGCCTGCCGGTGAAGACGTTCCGGGCGCTCGCCTACCCGCTGCTGCTGCTGTCGATCGTCGCGCTGGCGATGGTGCTGGTCCCCGGGCTCGGACGCAGCGCGGGCGGCGCCACCCGCTGGGTCGCCCTCGGACCGGTGCAGATCCAGCCGTCCGAGCTCGCCAAGCTCGCGCTGGTCCTGTGGGGCGCCGACCTGCTCGCCCGAAAGGACCGGCTCGGCCAGCTCACCGAATGGCGGCCGCTGCTCGTCCCGCTGATGCCGGGCGCGGGCCTGCTCGTCCTGCTGGTCATGCTGGGCAGCGACCTCGGCACCACGCTGGTGCTCCTCACCATCTTCCTGGCGCTGCTCTGGGTCGTCGGCGCGCCCGGACGGCTCTTCGTCGGCATCGCCGGGCTCGTGTGCCTGCTGGTGTCGATCCTCATCGTCGTCGAGCCGTACCGGATGGGGAGGGTCACCGGGTTCCTCGACCCGTCCGGAAACAAGCTCACCACCAACTACCAGGGCACGCAGGGGCTGTTCGCGCTCGGATCCGGCGGCCTGTTCGGCACGGGCCTCGGCGAGGGACGCGCCAAGTGGGACTACCTGCCCCACGCCGAGACCGACTTCATCTTCGCGATCGTGGGGGAGGAGTTCGGGCTCGTCGGCACCCTCGTCGTCCTGGGGCTGTTCGGACTGCTCGCCTACGCCGGCCTGCGGATCGCCCGCCGCGTGAACGACCCGTTCACCCGGCTGGCCGCCGCCACCACCACGGCATGGCTGGTCGTGCAGGCCATCGTGAACATCGGCGCCGTCATCGGCGTCCTGCCCATCACCGGGATCCCGCTGCCGCTCGTCTCCTACGGCGGTTCGGCGCTCATCCCGAGCCTGTTCGCGCTTGGGATGCTGCTCGCGTTCGCGAAACGCGAGCCCGGCGCGCGGCAGGCACTCTCCGCGCGCGGCCCCGGACCGGTCGTGAGGGCTCTAAGCTGGCTGGGTCTGGCACGGCGTTGAATTCCCCCTTCCGAACATGCTGAGGAGTTGTCAACGAGCATGAGGGTTGTCCTGGCCGGCGGCGGCACCGCCGGACACATCGAGCCCGCCCTGGCTCTCGCGGACGCGCTGCGCCGGGGCGACCCGAACGTCGGGATCGTCTGCCTCGGCACGGAGCGGGGCCTGGAGACCCGGCTCGTCCCGCAGCGGGGCTACGAGCTCGCCCTGATCCCCCCGGTGCCGCTGCCGCGCACGCTGACCCCGCAGCTGCTGTCGGTCCCCGGCCGGCTGCGCGGCGCGATCAACGCGGCGGCGAACGTCCTCGACCAGGCGAAGGCCGACATCCTGGTCGGGTTCGGCGGCTACGTCGCGACCCCCGGCTACCTGGCCGCGCGCAAGCGGAAGGTCCCGATCATCGTCCACGAGGCCAACCCCAAGCCCGGCCTCGCCAACAAGCTCGGCGCCCGCTTCACCGAGCACGTCGCCGTCTCGCACGCCGACTCGCCGCTGCCGAACTCCACCTTCGTCGGCATCCCGCTGCGCCGCGAGATCGCCACCCTCGACCGGCTCGCCACGGGCGACAAGGCCCGCTCGTACTTCGGCCTCCTCCCCGACCTGCCCACCCTGCTGATCTTCGGCGGGTCGCAGGGCGCCCGGTCCCTCAACCAGGCCGCCGTCGCCGCCGCGCCGTACTTCCGGCAGGCGGGCATCCAGGTGCTGCACATCGTCGGGCCGAAGAACACCGAGGAGCCCGAGCCGGCGTCCGGCGGCCCGCAGTACGTCACGATCCCGTACTGCGACCGGATGGACCTCGCCTACGCCGCCGCCGACATGGCCATGTGCCGCGCCGGCGCGATGACGTGCGCCGAGCTCGCCGCGGTCGCGCTGCCCGCGGTGTACGTGCCGCTCCCGATCGGCAACGGCGAGCAGCGGCTGAACGCCGAGCCGATCGTCGCGGCCGGCGGCGGGCTGCTCGTCGACAACGCCGAGCTGTCGCCCGACTGGATCGCGCGGAACCTGCTGCCGGTGCTGGCCGACCCGGCCCGCGTCGCGCACATGTCGGAGGCCGCCGGGACGATAGGGCGCCGCGACGCCGACGTCGCGCTCGCGAAGATGGTCTACGACGTCGTCCACTCGGCGGGCGCCGGCAGATGAGCCTGACCGATCCCCGCGACGTCGTGCCCGCCGGCGACCTCGGCCGGGTCCACTTCATCGCGATCGGGGGCGCGGGGATGTCCGGCGTCGCCCGCGTCATGCTGCGGCGCGGCCTCGCCGTGTCCGGCAGCGACGCGCGCGACTCCGACCTGCTCACCCAGCTCGGCGACCTCGGCGCGAAGGTCTTCGTCGGGCACGACGCCGCGCACGTCGGCGACGCCGACACGGTCGTCGTCTCCACCGCCATCCGCGAGACGAACCCGGAGCTGGTCGCCGCCCGCGAGCGGGGCCTGCGCGTCCTGCACCGCTCTGAGGCGCTGGCCGCGCTGATGGTCGGACGACGCGCGGTCGCGGTGGCGGGCACCCACGGCAAGACGACGACCACGTCGATGCTCACCGTCGCCCTGCAGCACGCGGGCGCCGACCCGTCCTACTGCATCGGCGGGCAGCTCGTCACCACGGGGCTCGGCGCCGACGAGGGCACCGGCGACGTCTTCGTCGCGGAGGCCGACGAGAGCGACGGCTCCTTCCTGCGCTACACCCCGCACATCGCGGTCGTCACCAACGTGGAGGCCGACCACCTCGACAACTACGGCGAGTTCGAGAAGGTCAAGGAGAACTTCGCGGCGTTCGCCGGACGCATCGTGCCTGGCGGGGCGCTGGTCGCCGGGTCCGACGACCCCGTCGCCCGCGAACTGGCCGAGGCCGCCCGCGAGCGCGGCCTGACCGTCGTCACCTACGGCGAGGCGGACGACGCCGACCTGCGCGTCACCGGCTTCACCCCCCGCGGCCTGGGCTCCACCTTCGAGATCGAGGGCCTGGGCGAGGTGCGCCTCGAAGTCCCTGGACGGCACTACGCGCACAACGCCACCGCCGCCGTCGCGGTCGCGCGGCTCCTCGGCCACGACTTCGACGTGGTGCGCGAGGGGCTCGCGGCGTTCACCGGGTCGATGCGGCGGCTCGAGCGCAAGGGCGAGGCGGGCGGCGTCGAGGTGTTCGACAGCTACGCCCACCACCCGACCGAGCTGTCCGCCGACCTGGAGGCCACCCGCGACTACCTCGGCCAGAAGGGCGAGGGCGGGCGGATCGTCGCGGTGTTCCAGCCGCACCTGTACAGCCGCACCCGGTTCTTCGCCGCCGAGTTCGGCGCGGCGCTCGGCCTCGCCGACGTCGCCGTCGTCCTCGACGTCTACGGCGCGCGGGAAGACCCGGAGCCCGGGGTCACGGGCGCGCTGGTCGCCGACGCCGTCCCGGCGGCGACCCGGACGGTGTACGCGCCCGTCCGGGACGAGGTGCCCGGCGTCGCGGCGTCCCTCGCCCGTCCCGGCGACGTCGTCATCACCCTGGGCGCCGGGGACGTGACGCAACTCGGCCCGCTCGTCCTGGAACGCCTCGCCCGCTCCTGAGCGAACGACCGGCGGATGACACGCCGCAGCGCGCGGGATCGGCGGCCCGCGCGGAGATCACTGCCAAGCTGAGGTCATGACCGAGACGCGGACGAGCCGGCCCGCGACGGCGGACGCGGACCCGGCGGCAGCGCAGCGCGCCCGGCCGAACCGGTGGAAGGTGGCCTTCGTCACCCTGCTGGTGCTCGGCGCGCTCGGCGCGGTGACCTGGGTGCTGCTCGGCTCGCGGCTGCTGGTCGTGCGGCACGTCGAGGTGACGGGCGCCGCGCTGGCGCCCCACGACCGGATCGTCGCCGCCGCCGGGATCGACCTCGGCACGCCGATGGCGCGGCTCGGCACCGGCGCGGTCGGGGACCGGGTCGAGCGGCTCAGGGAGGTCGAGTCGGCGTGGGTCGAGCGGCACTGGCCGGGGACGGTCCGCATCGTCGTCCGCGAGCGGGCGCCGATGGCCGTCTTCGAGCGCGGCGGGCGCTTCCACCGGATCGACCGGCACGGCGTCGTCGTGGCGGACGGAGTGTCCCGGCCGTCCGGGCTTCCGACGCTGACGGCCGCCTCGCCCGGGCCGTCCGACAAGGCGACGCTCGCGGCCCTCGCCGTCCTGTCCGACCTGCCGGATCGCATCCGCGGGAAGCTGAGCGAGGTCGCGGCGACCGGGCCGGACGCGGTGACGCTGCACATGACCGGCGGGCAGACGGTGGAGTGGGGCCCGGCTGAGCGGGCAGAGGAGAAGATCCGGCTCTTGGACGCGCTGTGGCGCACGGCGGCGGGACGCTCCGTCCGCACCGTCGACGTCGGTTCTCCCGAGATCCTCAAGACGAAGTGACCCCTCAAGGCGAAGTGACCCGGGATCCGGGCGATGTGAGCGGCCGTTCGGGTCCGGTGCGTGTGTCGCGGCGATTCCCGCCGTCCGATGGGGCACGCTGGAACGGTCGTCCCGGATGGGCCGGGTCGGCGCGCACCGGCCGATGGGACGCCGGGTGGTCTGGAGATGGGACGTCAGGTGGTCTTGAACAGAGGCAGATGTCCTTCGACAACCTGGACAAACGCGTGCCCAGTGCGACACGCCGGGAGGTTAGTTGACCCTGGCGGTAAGGCCGCCCTACTGTCCGTATCAGTCCTCAGGTTGACATAAGTGTAAGCCTCAAGTTGAGGGTGAGGGTTCGGGGTGGACCGGTCGTCGCGACCGGGTTCGGCCCGGCGCCCGGCCCAGAAAAGCACACAGGTCAGGAAATACCGCGGCGGCACGGTCGGCAGACCGGTCAGGGCGGTCGGAGAGAGCGGAAAGGCCCCTCGTCGTGGCAGCACCGCAGAATTACCTCGCGGTCATCAAGGTCGTCGGCATCGGCGGCGGCGGCGTCAACGCCGTCAACCGGATGATCGAAGAGGGACTCAAGGGCGTCGAGTTCATCGCGATCAACACGGACGCCCAGGCGCTGCTGATGAGTGACGCCGACGTGAAACTCGACGTCGGGCGCGAGCTCACCCGGGGCCTCGGCGCCGGCGCCAACCCCGACGTCGGCCGAAAGGCCGCCGAAGACCACCGCGAGGAGATCGAAGAGGTCCTCAAGGGCGCCGACATGGTGTTCGTCACCGCCGGAGAGGGCGGCGGCACCGGCACCGGCGGCGCGCCCGTCGTCGCCAACATCGCGCGCTCGCTCGGCGCCCTGACGATCGGCGTGGTCACCCGTCCGTTCAGCTTCGAGGGCAAGCGCCGCGCCATGCAGGCCGAGGCCGGCATCGAGACGCTGCGCGACGAGGTCGACACCCTCATCGTCATCCCCAACGACCGGCTGCTGTCGATCTCCGACCGGCAGGTCAGCGTGCTGGACGCCTTCAAGGCCGCCGACCAGGTGCTCCTCTCCGGTGTCCAGGGCATCACCGACCTGATCACCACGCCGGGCCTGATCAACCTCGACTTCGCCGACGTCAAGTCCGTGATGTCCGGCGCCGGGTCGGCGCTGATGGGCATCGGCTCCGCGCGCGGCGACGACCGCTCGGTCGCCGCGGCCGAGATGGCGATCTCCAGCCCGCTGCTGGAGGCCAGCATCGACGGCGCGCATGGCGTGCTGCTGTCCATCTCCGGCGGCTCCGACCTCGGCCTGTTCGAGATCAACGAGGCGGCGCAGCTGGTGTCCAACGCCGCGGCGCCCGACGCCAACATCATCTTCGGCGCGGTCATCGACGACGCCCTCGGCGACGAGGTCCGCGTCACGGTGATCGCCGCCGGGTTCGACGAGGGGCGGCCCGCCAAGCCGACCCCGGAGCCGGAGGCCAAGCGGCTGCCCCCGCCGCCGCGGCCCGCGCCGACGCCCGTGTCCACCCCGGCCACGCCGACCGCGCCGCAGGCCAACCCGATCCCGAGCCGCGTCGGCCGGTCGGACGCCGCGCACCAGCCCGCGCCGCGCCCGCAGCAGTCGGTGGCGCAGGCCGCCGCGGCGCCGCAGCCGTCCGCGCAGGCGCAGCGGCCGGAGCACGACCGTGCGCAGCCGTCCGCGCAGTCGCAGCAGTCGTCGGCGCCGACCCAGCACGGCCAGGACGACCGCTCCGGCGGACGCGACGAGCCCGCGCGGCAGGAGAACACGCCGTCCACGCAGACCGGGCCGCCCGCCGACCGCGACTCCGGCGGTTCCGGCACCGACTCCGGCGGCTCGCGTCCGGCCGCGCCGCGCGCGCCGGCCGAGCAGACCCCGTCCCGCGTGCACGCGGGTGAGAACGACGGCGGTCCCGCCTCGTCCGGGCAGCGCCGCCGTCCCGTGGTGTTCGACGAGGACGACGACCTCGACGTCCCCGACTTCCTGAAGTGATCACCGCCGTCGCCCTGGGCGACGGCGTCGGCGCCGCCTTCACCGGCCGCGCCGGCGGCGTGAGCACCGCCCCCCTCGACTCCCTCAACCTGGGCGGCGCGGTCGGCGACGACCCCGCCGCCGTCCTGGAGAACCGCCGCCGCGCCGCCGCCGCGCTCGGCGCCGACCCCGCCCGAACCGTCTGGATGCGGCAGGTGCACGGCGCCGACGTCGCGTTCGTGACGTCCCCCGACCTCCCCGGCCCCGTCGACGCGATCGTCACGACCGTCCCCGGCCTCGCGCTCGGCGTCCTCGTCGCCGACTGCGCGCCCGTCCTGCTCGCCGACCCCGCCGCCGGGATCGTCGGCGCCGCCCACTCCGGCCGCCCCGGCACGGCCGCCGGGGTCGTCCCCGCCCTGCTGAAGTCGATGTGCGAGCGCGGCGCCGACCCGGCCAGGACGACCGCCGCGATCGGACCCGCCGCGTGCGGCCGCTGCTACGAGGTCCCCGCCGAGATGCGGGACGAGGTCGCCGCCGCCGTCCCCGCCGCGTACGCGACGACGTCCAAGGGAACCCCCGGCCTCGACATCCGCGCCGGGATCGCCGAGCAGCTCGCCGAGGGCGGCGTCACCGGCGTGCACGTCGACCCGCGTTGCACCATCGAGGACCCAGACCTCTTCTCCTACCGCCGCGACGGACGCACCGGCCGCTTCGCCGGCTACGTCTGGCTCAAGGAAGACGCGTGACGAACCAGGAGCCCCCGGCGGCCGAGGCCGCCGAGCGACGCCGCGCCGAGATCGCCGAGGGCATCGCCGCCGTCCGGGCCCGCATCGCCGCGGCCTGCGCCGCCGCCGGACGGGACGAGGACGAGCTGACGCTGATCGCCGTCACCAAGACGTTCCCCGCGTCCGACGTGCGGCTGCTCGCCGGGCTCGGCCTCACCGACGTCGGCGAGAACCGCGACCAGGAGGCCCGCCCGAAGGCCGCCGAATGCGCCGACCTTCCGCTGACCTGGCATTTCGTCGGGAGCCTGCAGACCAACAAGGCCCGCGCCGTCGCCGGTTACGCCGACGTCGTCCACTCGGTGGATCGATCCAGGCTGGTGTCGGCGCTGTCGGACGCCGCCGTCCGCGCGGAGCGCACCCTGCGCTGCCTCGTCCAGGTGTCTCTGGATGAGGCGGCGTCGTCCCAGGAGCGGGGACGGGGCGGCGCGTCCCCGGACGACGTTCCGCGCATCGCCGACGAGATCGCCGCGGCCGACGCCCTGGAGCTCGGCGGCGTGATGGCCGTCGCGCCGCTCGGCGCCGACCCGGCGCCCGCTTTCGCCCGCCTTGCTGGGATCGCGGCGGATTTGCGAGGGAACCATTCGGACGCCCGGATCGTCTCTGCGGGTATGAGCGGCGATCTGGAACAGGCGATCGCGTGCGGCGCGACACACCTGCGGGTCGGTACGGCGTTGCTCGGCGGCCGACGGGCAATCGTCAGGTAATGTCCCCCCAGTGGTACCTGCCGCGACGCGGGCCGCCACGGAAGATCAGTCCGACGGCGCCGGACGCGCCCGGAGCCGCTGCCACAGGACACGGAGGGGCGTATGGCCAGCGCGATGCGCAAGATGGCGGTCTACCTCGGCCTTGTGGAGGACGATCGCTACGACGACAAGTACGGCGACTACGACGAGTACGACGCCTACGACGAGGACACCGACACCGGGCAGGCCCGTCGTCGCGAGGACGAATCCGGCGGACAGCATACCCGAGCCGAGGACGCCGCGGACCGCGAACGCGACGCTCACGCCACGTCCACCATCGAGCGACGCTCCGTGGCGCTCTACGAGTCCGGTACCACCGACCTTGCGCGCATCACTACGCTGCACCCAAGGACCTACAACGAGGCGAGGACCATCGGGGAGCACTTCCGGGAGGGCACACCGGTGATCATGAATCTGACCGAGATGGTCGACAGCGACGCGAAACGTCTGGTCGACTTCGCGGCAGGTCTCGTGTTCGGCCTCCATGGGAGCATCGAGCGTGTTACGAACAAGGTGTTCCTGCTGTCGCCCGCCAACGTGGAGGTGACGGCCGAGGACAAGGCCCGGATGGCAGAACGAGGGTTCTTCAACCAGAGCTGAGAGTCACATGCGTGAGAGCCGGATGCGAGAGTACCCGTGAGCGTCGTTGGAACCGTGCTGCAGGTCGTCCTGTACTTCTTCCTCCTGTTCCTGATCGGGAGGTTGATCCTGGAGGTCCTGCAGTCGTTCGCGCGGCAGTGGAAGCCCACCGGGGTGGTTCTGGTGATCGCGGAGGCGACGTACACCGTCACTGATCCGCCACTGAAATTCCTGAGGCGCTTCATCCCGCCCATACGACTGGGTAACGTGGCGCTGGACCTCAGCTTCACCGTGCTCATCCTTGTGGTCTGGGTCTTGATCATCTTCGTGCAGAGGCTCTGATCGGATACCGTCCTTTTGGACAGACTCCAAGCGCGCCAAGGAGACGAACATGCCGCTGACACCCGCCGACGTGCGGAACAAGCAGTTCAGTACCACCAGGCTGAGGCCGGGGTACGACGAGGAGGAGGTGGACGCCTTCCTCGACGAGGTCGAGGCCGAGCTGGACCGCCTCATCCAGGAGAACGAGGAACTGCGGGCCAAGCTCGCCGAGTGCCTGCGCGGCAAGGTTCCCGCCATGGCCGCGCCGATCGTGGAGCCCAAGCCCGACGTTCAGAAGATCCCCGAGCCTCCCCGTCCCGAGCCGCAGCCGCAGCCCGAGCCGGAGCCCGCCCTCGGCGGCCTCGGCATGTCCGCCGCCCCCACGGGCGAGGACAACATGGACACCGCCGCGCGCGTGCTCGCGCTCGCGCAGCAGACCGCCGACCAGGCGATCGCCGACGCCCGCCGCGAGGCCGACGAGACGCTCGGCCGCGCCCGCCGCGAGGCCGAGGAGATCCTCGGCAAGGCCCGCCGGCAGGCCGACCAGATCGTCAGCGAGGCCCGCTCGCGCGCCGAGGCCCTCGACCGCGACGCCCAGGAGCGGCACCGCCAGGTCATGGGCTCGCTCGTGCAGCAGCGCGAGGAGCTCGAGCGCGAGGTCGACAACCTGCGCGCCTTCGAGCGCGAGTACCGCAGCCGCCTGAAGGTCTACCTGGAGGGCCAGCTGCGCGACCTCGAGGCGGGCAGCACCGAGACGGGCGCGTTCGCCGCCGTCCCGGGCGCCGCCCCCGCGCAGTCGCAGCAGAACAACCCCCAGGCCGGGCCGCAGAACGCCCTCCCGCACGGCGAGAACCGCAACGGCGCCCCCGGCGGCTCCGCCCCGGCGGGCCCGTTCCCGACGCCCGCCGAGCACGCCCAGCAGGTGCAGCACTCCGCGACCGGCGCGTTCCACTCGGGCGGCGACAACCCGCCGCACGACAGGCGCTGACGCGGGCGCCGGGCGATAGTGTCTTCCCGATCGCCGCGCCGAGGACGGCAGCGTCGCCGTCCCGGCGGCGCGGGAGTCCGGCCGGGGTTGAGGCCGGCGGGAAGACGAGCGGTCTGAACGAGTGGGAGAGACCCTGTGATCATCCTGAGTGGCGTTCTGGTGGTGGCGGCGATCGCCCTGCTGGTAGCGGGGATCGTCGCCGGCAACGGGGACAGCGCCGAGGTCTTCAACCTGGAGGCCCTGACGGTGATCTACATCTCGATCGCCGTCAGCATCGTCTCCGCGCTGTGCCTGGCCATCGGGGTTTTCCTGCGCCGTAAGGAGCTCTTCGGACCGGGAGCCGCGACGGCGCCCGCCCGCCAGAGCCGCAAGGCGAAGCAGGGCAAGCAGGACAAGCGCGCGAAGGCGGCGCCACCCACGCCGTCCGCGCCGGTTCCCGCGGCGAAGGGCCCGGCGGCGAGCCCGGCCGACGACGAGGTGGCGATTCCCGCCCCGCCGGCCGACGTCCCCGGCGACGCGCTGGTCTTCGTCGTCCGCGGACGCAAGCGCTACCACCTCGACACCTGCCGCCAGCTCGCCGGACGCGAGACGGAAGAGCTCACCTACGCCGAGGCCAAGGAGGAGGGGTTCAGCCCCTGTACCGCCTGCATGCCCGACACCGCACTGGCGGCGCGCGCCGCGGCGTCGGGACCCGCGTCTCCTGACGCGAGCAAGGCGGCAGGGGCGGCGCCCGCTCCTCCGAAGCCCGGCGCGGAGCGCTCCGACAGCGGCCTGGCCGGTCTCGCCAAGTCGTCCCCGGCCAAGCCCGCTCCCGCACCGCAGTCCGCGCCGACGTCGTTCGACACGACCGCCGAGATCCCGCGGACGGACCCGTCCGCCGCTCGCGACCCGGAGCCCCCGGCCCCCGGCCCGGCAGGCGCGACTCTCACCGACCTGCCCGTCACGGGCGCCTTCGCGTCCGAGCGCGGCGCCAGGTCCGCGGAGAAGGCCGGGCGCCGTGAGCCGCAGGCGGAGGACGCCTCCGTCGCCGGCAGGCGCGCTGAGAACGAATCCGCGCCATCGGACACCGCCGTCGCCCCCGCGCCGCTCGCGGAACCGCGCGGCGCCGACGCCGAGGACCCGCTCGCGCCCCGCGCCGAAGAACCCCGGCCCGAAGCCCGGTCCGAACCCCGGTCCGCCGAGGCGTCCGCCGCCGCGTCGGGGGACGAGTCGGCCGACGAAGGCCCGCAGGTCCGCATCCTGAGCGGCACCAAGCGCTACCACCGCATGGACTGCGCCCTCATCGAGGACATCGGCGACGAGGCCGACGACCTGGAGTCGCTGCCCCGCGCCGAGGCGAAGGCCCGGGGCTGCACGCCCTGCCTCGTCTGCCAGCCCGACCGCGAGCACGCCCGCGACTGAGAACAGGCCCGCCCGGCTCACTCGTCCTCAGCGGCCCCGCTCGCTCGCTCCTGCTCAGCGGTCGCGGCGGCGTTCGTCGCGCAGCTCGCGCAGGCGTTCCCGGCGTTCGTCCCGGTGTTCCCGCCGCTCGATCTTCTCCCGGTGACGCTCGTGGACCTCGCCGTGCCGGACGCGGTGCCCGCCCTTCTCGCCGACCGCCTTCCGCTTGACCGAGACGCCGCCGAACAGCAGCGTCCCCGTCAGGCGGATCACCGGCGCGTCCGGGTCCGTCGTGTCGTCCTCGGGCAGGTCGTTCCCGCCGAAGATGGCCGTGGTGGACCCGACGACCCGCACCCCCGGCGGCACCACGATCGTCACGCCGCCGAACACGCAGGTGACGTTGACGGTCACCTCGCCGCGGCTGAGGACCGCCTGCCGGAAGTCCAGGTCCGCGCCGCCGAACACGCACGTGATGTTCGTGGTCGGCTCGGCCAGCCAGCGGCCCTTCCGCTCCACCCCGCTGAAGATCGCCACGAGGTTGGGCGACTGCGCCGGAGGAGGCGGCAGCACCGGCTCGTCCTTGCGCAGCTCGACCCGCGGCCGCGGCGCCCGCTCCGGCGGCAGGTCGCTCAGCACGGGCTCCAACTCGGCGTACGTCTTGGCGTTGTAGACCACGTCGATGCGTTCGGCGTGCTCCTCCGGCGTGATGCGTCCCTCCGCCAGGGCCTCGCGCAGACGGTCGGCGACCTCGTCGCGGTCGGCGTCCGACGCCCGCATGCGCGCGGCCTGCGACTCCGCGGGAACTCCAGACTCGGAAGGCTGCTCGGGAAGGTTCACACCCCTATGGTGGCAGTGTCCGCCGAGGGCGGCGACCCCTGGAACCCCGTCACGAACCGTCCGAGCCCGGCCGGGCCTTGCGGAGGTAGTAGGTGAGGCCCAGGTCCTCGTCACGGGTGGCCTTGAGGTCCTGGGGGCGGCCTTCGGTGACCGTGGTGGCCAGGACCTCCGTCGCGACCTCGCCGGTGTGGGCGCGCAGGGCCTCGGCGAGGTCGGTGCCGGTGGCCTCCCACCACAGGTCGATGCGGTCGGTGACCTCGAGCCCGGCGGCCTTGCGCCCGTCCTGGACGAGGCGGACGGCCTCGCGGACCAGGCCCGCGCGGCGCAGCTCGGGCGTGACGGTGAGGTCCAGGGCGACGGTCTCCCCGGCGGCGCTCTCCACCGCCCAGCCGCTGCGCGGACGCTCGGTGACGATCACGTCGTCCGGGGAGAGGGGCACCGTGCCCAGGTCGGCCGCCTCGACCTCGGCGGCGCCGCCGCGGAGCGCGTGGACGAGGGACGCCGCGTCCGCGGACGTGACCGCCTTGGCGACCTTCGGGGTGTCCTTGGCGTAGCGCTTGCCCAGCTCGCGGAAGTTGGGCTTGACCTCGTACTCGACCAGGTCGCCGCCGATGGACGACAGCTCCTCGAACCCGAGCACGTTCAGCTCCTCGGAGATCTGCGCGCGGAGCTGCTCGGGCAGCGCCCCCCACCCGGCGGCGCCGACGAGGGCGCGGCCGAGGGGCTGGCGGGTCCGGACGCCGCTGGCGGCGCGGGCGGAGCGGCCCAGCTCGACCAGCCGCCGGACGAGGGCCATCTGCGCGGTCAGGTCGTCGTCCAGCAGATCCTCGTCGGCGGACGGCCAGTCGGCGAGGTGCACCGACTCGGGGCCGTCGGCGGGGCGGATGACGTCCCACACGTGGTCGGTGACGAACGGGACCATCGGCGCCATCAGCCGGGTGAGGGTCTCCAGGCACTCGTAGAGGGTGGCGAACGCGGACGAGCCGTCCGGGGTCTCCGGGCCCTCCCAGAAGCGGCGGCGGGACCGGCGCACGTACCAGTTGGACAGGTCGTCGACGAACTGCGCGAGAGTGCGTCCGGCGCGGGCGGTGTCGTACTCCTCCAGCGCGGCGTCGACCTCGCGGACGGTGCGGTGCAGCTCGGCGAGTGCCCAGCGGTCCAGGAGGGGACGGTCGGCAGGGGCGGGCGCCTCGGTGCGGCGGTCGGGCGTCCAGGCGCGGCCCTGCTCCTTGGCCGCGTTCGAGTACAGGACGAAGAACGACGCGGTGTGCCAGTAGGTGAGCAGCACCTTCCGGACGATCTCCTCCAGGGCCCCGTGCCCGACGCGGCGGGACGCCCAGGGCAGCCCGTTCGCGGCCATGAACCAGCGCAGCGCGTCGGCGCCGTGCTCGTCCATCAGCGGGATGGGCCGCAGGACGTTGCCGAGGTGCTTGCTCATCTTGCGGCCGTCCTCGGCGAGGATCAGCCCGAGGCACACGACGTTCTCGTAGGACGACTTGTCGAACACGAGCGTCCCGACGGCCATGAGGGAGTAGAACCAGCCGCGGGTCTGGTCCTGGGCCTCGCAGATGTACTGCGCGGGGTAGGAGTTCTCGAAGACCTCGTTGTTGCGGTGGGGGGCGCCCCACTGCGCGAAAGGCATCGAGCCGGAGTCGTACCAGGCGTCGATGACGTCGGGGACGCGGCGCGCCTCCGCCCCGCACCTGTCCGATCCCGCGTCTCCGACACGGGCAGGGCAAGGGAACGTGACGTCGTCGACGTAGGGACGGTGTGGGTCGAGCGCCGACATGTCCTTGCCGGCGAGGTCGCCCAGTTCCTTGAGGGAGCCAACGCAGGTGACGTGCTCCTCGTTCTCGTCGCAGACCCACAGGGGGAGGGGCGTGCCCCAGTAGCGGCTCCGGGACAGCGACCAGTCGACGTTGTTGCGCAGCCACTCCCCGTACCGGCCGTGCTTGACCGTCTCGGGGTACCAGTTGGTGTTCTCGTTCTCCTCCAGCAGCCGGTCTTTGATCTGCGTGGTGCGGATGTACCAGGCGGGGAGCGCGTAGTAGAGCAGCGGCGTGTGGCAGCGCCAGCAGTGCGGGTAGCTGTGGTCGAAGTGCCCGCCGCGGAACAGCAGCCCGCGCGCGCGCAGGTCGTCGGTGAGCGGCTCGTCGGCGTCCTTGAAGAACTTGTTGCCGACCAGCGGGACCTCGCGCAGGAAGCGCCCGTCCGGGCCGATGGGGTTGACGATGGGCATGCCGTAGCGCTTGCAGACGGCCATGTCGTCGCCGCCGAACGCGGGGGCCTGGTGGACGAGCCCGGTGCCGTCCTCGACGGTGACGTAGTCGCCCAGGACGACGTAGTGCGCGTCCGGGATGTCGACCAGGTCGAACGGCCGCCGGTAGGCGGTGCGTTCGAGTTCGGCGCCCTGGTATGTGGCGAGCCGTTCGGCGCCCTCTCCGAGGACCTGGTCCACGAGGGGCTCGGCCACGACGAGCACCTCGTCGGAGCCCGCGGGACGGGCCGCGACGTAGGTGACGTCGGGGTGGACGGCAACGGCGGTGTTGGACACGAGCGTCCACGGCGTCGTCGTCCAGATCAGCAGCGCCGCGCCCAGCTCGGCCAGCGGGCCGGACGTGACCGGCATCCGCACGTACACCGACGGGCTGGTGACCTCCTCGTACCCGCCGGGCTGGCCCAGCTCGTGGTCGGACAGGCCCGTCCCGCAGCGCGGGCAGTACGGCGTGATGCGGAAGTCGCGGAACAGCAGGCCCTTGTCGAACACCTGCTTCAGGGACCACCAGACCGCCTCGACGTATTCGGGGTCCATCGTCCGGTACGCCTGGTCGGTGTTGACCCAGTAGCCCATGCGCTCGGTCATTTCCTCGAACGCGTCCACATGGCGCAGGACGGATTCGCGGCAGCGGTCGTTGAACTCCGCGACGCCGTACTCCTCGATGTCCTTCTTGCCGGTGAGCCCGAGCTCCTTCTCCACGGCGACCTCGACGGGCAGCCCGTGGCAGTCCCAGCCTGCCTTGCGCGGGACGTGGTAGCCCTTCATGGTCTTGAAGCGCGGGAAGACGTCCTTGAACACGCGCGCCTCGACGTGATGGACGCCCGGCATGCCGTTCGCCGTCGGCGGGCCCTCGTAGAACACCCACCTGGGGCCGGACGCGGTGCGCTCCAGCGACCGCTCGAAAACCTTGCTCTCCTGCCAGCGGCGCAGCATGTCCCGCTCGAGGGCGGGCAGATCGACCTGCGCGGGCAGCGGACGGAAACCCGGCCGAGGAACGGGGCTCACGATGCGGACCTCCGGAACGACGTGTACGACGTTGACCGGAGGGACGAGGCGGCTGCCCCGCGGTACCACCCTCCTTGACCGCGCCCGGAGGCACGGTCCGCTTCGTTCGAGTCTCGGCCACCGGGTCTACTTGGCCCGCGGACGGACGTCCCGGACGGTTCTTCCGGCGGCTCCGGGGTGATCAGACCGCCGGGCTCGCCCCCGGGCTCGCACCGTCCCCGGGTCGCTCATGGCTGCGTGCGGCGGCAGGTGTCCCCTTCAGTGCCTGCCGATACGACTTCTCGTCCCGACTGTAACGCACGCGGGCCACGACCTCTTCCCGTTTTCGTCCCGTCCAGACCCTCCGGGGGACCGTGGCGTTCCTTTGCGATCTCCTGCGCGGGGCTGGGGTTTCCAGGCGATCGGCGACCGGGCATAAGCCGTCGGTAACGCAGCCCAGGCTGTTTGCCGCGCCCGAGAAAGGGGACTTATGCTGCCCGCACTGCCCGTCGAGGCGATCAGCGCGAGGGGGGCCGACATGGCCGGCGCGAAGAGGGGCGCACAGCCCGTCCAGGAGCCGCCCGCTGGAAAGACGACACGGGGGCCGAGGCCGTCCGCGGCCAAGAAGCCCGCCGCGAAGAGCCCGGCCGCCAAGCCCGCCAAGCCCGCGAGGCGCGGTCCCGCGAAGGCGGCCAAGGCGGGGAAGGCAGCCAAGGCGAAGCCGGCCGGGCGGAGAGCTCCGGCGACGGCGGCCGCGCTGCCGGTCCGCGAGGGGGAGCACCAGTGGACGGCCGCGGAGCTGGCCGAGGTCAGGGCCGGGCTGCAGGAGCAGATCGAGGCGCTGCGGACCGAGATCGCGGCGTCCGCGAGCCAGATCGCGGAGGGCGACTCCAGCGACGGCGCGGGTGACGACCAGGCCGACGCGGGCGCCAAGACCTACGAGCGCGAGCACGAGCTGGCGCTGTCCTACAATTCACAGGACCTGCTCGCCCAGATCGAGCGGGCCGTCCAGCGGATGGACACCGGCACGTACGGGATCTGCGAGTCGTGCACCAGGCCGATCGGCAAGGCGCGCCTCCAGGTCTTCCCGCGTGCGACCCTGTGTGTGACATGCAAACAACGCGAGGAACGTCGCTGAGCGACTCAACGAACCCAGAGGGCGGGGCCGAGGAATCCACGGGATCTCCTCGGCCGCGCCGCGTCGGCGTGCTGGTCGCCGTGGCGCTGGCCGCGCTCACCGCCGACATCGTGTCCAAGATCGTCGTCGTGGCGACGCTGCAGGACGAGGAGCCGATCCGGCTGCTCGGCGGCCTGCTGACGCTGCGCGAGACCCGAAACAGCGGCGCCGCGTTCTCGATCGGCACCGGCTACACGATCGTCTTCACCCTGATCGCCTGCGGCGTGGTGGTGGCGATCCTGCGCACCGCCCGCAACCTGCGGAGCGTGCCCTGGGCGATCTGCCTGGGGCTGCTGCTCGGCGGGGCGGTCGGCAACCTCATCGACCGGATGCTGCGGGAGCCCGCGCCGCTGAAGGGCCATGTCGTCGACTGGATCCAGGTGCCGAACTTCCCGGTGTTCAACCTGGCCGACTCGGCGATCGTCTGCGGGGGCGTCCTGGCCGTCCTGCTGGCGGCGCGCGGCCTCCAGGTCGACGGGACGCGCATCACCGGCAAGGACGACGCCGCCGCGGAGCCCGAGCCGGAGCGAGAGCCGGAGCCGAGGCCGAAGGCGGAATCCGCACCCGAGCCCGAGCCCGAGCCCGAGCCCGAGCCCGAGATCGAGGCGGGCGACGCGCCGGCCTCGGAGGAGAAGTCGTGATGGGGGACGTGCGGAGCCTCCACGTCCCGGACGGTCTCGAAGGCGAGCGGGTCGACAGCGCGCTGTCGCGGCTGTTCGGCCTGTCGCGGGGCAGCGCCGCCGACATCATCGCCGCCGGCGACGTCCTGCTGGACGGCGCCGCCGTGGCGACCAAGTCCGAGCGGCTGCACGCCGGCGCCTGGCTGGAGGTGACGCTGCCGCCGCCGCCCGCACCGCCCGCGCCCGTCGCGGAGCCGGTCCCCGGTATGGCCGTCCTGTACGAGGACGACGACATCGTCGTGGTGAACAAGCCGATCGGCGTCGCGGCCCACCCCACGACCGGCTGGACGGGCCCGACCGTCCTCGGCGGGCTGCTCGGGGCCGGGCACACGATCGCGACCAGCGGCGCGTCCGAGCGGCAGGGCATCGTGCACCGGCTGGACGCCAACACCACCGGCGCGATGGTCGTGGCCAAGAGCGAGGCCGCGTACTCGCGGCTCAAGCGGGCGTTCAAGGAACGCCGCGTCGACAAGCGGTACCAGGCGCTCGTGCAGGGCCACCCCGACCCGTTCCGCGGGACGGTCGACGCGCCCATCGACCGGCATCCGTCCGGCGGCGGCCGGTTCGCGGTCGTGGCGGGCGGCAGGCCGTCGGTGACGCACTACGACACCGTCGAGGCGTTCCGCGCGGCGACGCTGCTCGACATCGACCTGGAGACGGGCCGCACCCACCAGATCCGGGTGCACATGGCGGCGATCCGGCATCCGTGCGTCGGCGACCTGCTGTACGGGGCCGATCCGACGCTGTCGGCGCGTCTCGGGCTGCGGCGGCAGTGGCTGCACGCGGCCCGGCTCGGTTTCGAGCACCCGGGGAGCGGCGAGTACGTGGAGTTCGAGAGCCCGTACCCGGACGACCTGGCCGAGGCCCTGGAGATCGTCCAGGCCGAGTCGTAACCGGGGCGGGACCAGGGCGGACGCGGTCAGAGGCCGAGCAGGCGCAGCCCGGCGGCGACGCCCGCGGCGACGACCAGCACCACGAGGAACGGCGCGCGCAGCAGGAGCGCGACGACGGCCGCGCCCAGGCCCGCCATTCGGGCGGCGTCGAACTCCAGCGTCCTGCCGTCGGCTAGTGCCTGGACGGCGATCAGCGCGGTCAGCAGCGCCACCGGGACGAGTTCGGTGAACCTGCGCACCCGCGGGTCGTCCAGGACCCGCTGCGGAGTGACGAGCCCGCCGAGCTTCAGCGCGTAGCAGCCGAGCCCGGTGGCGATCACCGCGACCCACGCGCTCACGGCGCCCTCCCGTCCGCGGTGTCCCCGTCCTTCCTGATCAGGGCGGGCAGCGCGGCGACGGCGGCCAGCATGACCGGCACGCCGGGCGGCAGCAGCGGCGTCGCCGCGATCGCGATCACCGCCGCGATCAAAGCGACCCGCACCTCGCTCCGCACTCTGCTCCCTGTGGGGGGACGACCCCCCACGCCACTCGTCCGAACGGGGTGCAGCCGCGGCCAGAGCAGCGCGAGGAACGCGGCCGGGCCGAGGACGTCGAGCCCGATGGCCTCCGGGTCGCCGAGCCGCGCCGCGCCCGCGGCGCCCAGCAGCGTGGAGCCGTTCCAGGTCACGTAGAGGCTGATCGCCGTGGTGTAGAAACCGGCGCGGGCCGCCGCCCGCCCGTCCTGCGCGGTGGCGACGGCGGTGGTCTCGTCGATGACGGCCTGCGCCGCGAGGAGGCGCCGCCAGCCCCGCACGCGCAGCGTGTCCGCGAGCCGCATCCCGTACAGGGCGTTGCGCCCGCCGAGCAGCACCGCGCCCAGCGACCCGGCGACCAGCCCGCCGCCCCCGCCGATCACCCCGGCCAGCGCGAACTGGGACGCGCCCGTGAACGCCAGCAGGCTCAGCACGCACGCCTGCGCGACGCCCAGCCCGGACGTGACGGCCGCCGCCCCGAACGCGAGCCCGGACATGCCGACCGCGATCCCGACGCCCAGCCCGTCCCGCACGGCGGCGGACGTCCGCGCGCCCTCGTCCGGCGCGCCCACCTCCTCGGCCTCGGTGACGCTCATGGCGTCCACGCTACGGACGGGCGCGCCCCGCAATCTTGAACGTTCTTGCACCGCCTCGCAGCGGGGCTCAGCGGTCACCGCTTCTCGGCGGCGTCGAGCCCGGCCTCGATGACCGCCGTCATGATGCGGGCGAGGCGGTCGGGGCCGAGGGACGGGGCGTGCGCCGCCATCGCCTCGACGATCTGCCGCTCGCGCGCCGGGTCGCGCCCGGCGAAGCCGCCGACCGGCTTGAGCCGCTGGACGGCGGCGGCGACCGCGGCGCGGTGCTCCAGCAGGGTGGCCAGGGCGGCGTCGAGCCCGTCGATCGCGGCCCTGGCCTCGCCGAGCGTGCCGATGTCCCCGGCGGACGGCAGCGGGACGCGCAGCTCGCCGCCCGCCCCTGCCCGGCCGCAGGCCGGGCAGGCCGCGGCGCCCTCCACGGGGTCGATGACCTGGTCGTGCATGTCGGGTTCCCTCTCGTGCGGCGGCCGCGTCGCGCAGGGGGATCCGTGCCCGGGCCGCTCTGGTCAACAGAAAAGGCAGAGCCCGCTGCGGGGCTCTGCCTTGCCGGCTCCGGGGTCGTCGCTCAGGTCGCGGCGGCGGCCGGCTCGCCCGGAGCCGGCTGCGTAAACCTGAAGCGACGACGTTCCACGGACCCGATCGTATGCGGTGACCGCCGGGGCCCGTCAAACGGCGGAAAGATCATCTCGCCTGTTGGGACGCGCGGATAACATGTCCGATATGGGGGAAGAGGTCGCGCACTATTACCGCCATCCGGCGCTCCCCGAGGTCGATCTGCTGCGCGCCCGCTTCGTGACGCACCGGTTCAACCGGCACGCTCACGACGGCTACGTGTTCGGCGTCATCGACGCGGGCGTGGAGGAGTTCGAGCATCCGGGCGGCGTCCAGCGCGCCGGGCCCGGCTCGATCGTCGTGGTCAACCCGGGCGTCGTGCACGGCGGGCACGCGGGCGCGCCGGAGGGCTGGGCGTACCGGGTGATCTACCCGCCGGTCGACGTCGTCGCCGGCGTGGCCGCCGAGCTGGGCGCGCGGCCCGGCACGCCCGTGTTCCCGGACCCCGTCGTGGACGACCCCGCCGCCGCCGATCTGCTGCGAGCCGTCCACCGGGCGGGGGAGAAGGGCGACGCGCTGGCGGCGTCCACCATGCTCAGGACGGCGCTGACGGGCCTGCTCACCCGGCACGCCCACGACATCCGGCGGGGCGACGCGTCCGGCGGGGCGTGGGGGATGCCGCGCGCCGTCCGCGAGGCCCGCGAGATCCTGCACGCGAGCCTCCTCGGCCCGCCGTCCCTGGACGAGCTGGCCGAGGCCGTCGGCACCCGCCCGTTCCCGCTGCTGCGGGCCTTCCGCGACACCGTCGGCCTGCCGCCGCACGCCTACCTCAACCAGGTGCGGGTGCGGGAGGCGCGCGTCCTGCTGGACGAGGGCCTGCGCCCGGCGGACGTCGCGGCCCGCACCGGCTTCGCCGACCAGGCCCACCTGACCCGCCATTTCAAGCGCACGCTGGGTGTCCCTCCGGGCGCCTACCGTAGTGCCCGGACGATTGGGCGCGTCGGGGCGCGCCCGGCCGCGCGGGAGAGTTAGGCTCTCAGGACCGCGTCGCCCCGGCGCCCCCGCCGGGTCGACGATCTTCCCCCGGGACCGATACGCCGACACGTATCCGCCAGGTACGTGCGCGTTCGCATGCGACGAGCAGGAGGCGCAGCAGGCATGGCCGACTCTTTCGTTCACCTGCACGTTCATACCGAGTACTCCATGCTGGACGGGGCCGCTCGGCTGAAGCAGATGTTCGACGAGGTCGGCCGGCAGAAGATGCCGGCGATCGCCATGACCGACCACGGCAACATGCACGGCGCCTACGACTTCCACAAGCAGGCGACCGCGGCCGGGGTCACGCCGATCATCGGGATCGAGGCGTACATGGCGCCCGAGTCCCGGTACCACAAGAAGAAGGTCCAGTGGGGCGAGCCGAGCCAGAAGCGCGACGACGTCTCCGGCGGCGGCCTGATCAACCACATGACGCTGTGGGCGCGGAACAGGGCGGGCCTGCACAACCTGTTCAAGCTGTCCAGCCGCGCCTACACCGAGGGCTTCGTCTTCAAGTACGCCCGGATGGACGAGGAGCTCCTCGCCGAGCACTCCGACGGCATCATGGCCACGACCGGGTGCCCGTCCGGCAAGGTCCAGACGCGGCTGCGGCTCGGCCAGTTCGACGAGGCGCTCAAGGCCGCCGCCAACTTCCAGGAGATCCTCGGCAAGGAGAACTACTTCCTTGAGCTGATGGACCACGGCCTGGAGATCGAGCGCCGCGTCCGCGAGGGGCTCATCGAGATCGGGAAGAAGCTCGACATCCCGCCGGTCGTCACCAACGACTCGCACTACACGCACGAGTCGGAGGCGACCGCGCACGACGCGCTCCTGTGCGTCCAGGTCGGCAAGCAGCTCGCCGACCCCGACCGGTTCCGGTTCGACGGCAGCGGCTACTACCTGAAGACCGCCGACGAGATGCGCGCGATCGACTCGTCCGACATCTGGGCCGAGGGCTGCCGGAACACGCTGCTCATCGCCGAGCGGGTCGAGTCGGACGGCATGTTCGAGTACAAGGACCTCAGCCCCCGCTTCCCCGTCCCCGAGGGCGAGACGGAGGAGAGCTGGTTCCGCAAGGAGGTCTGGAAGGGCCTGGAGCGCCGCTTCCCGGACGGCCTGCCCGACGGGTACAAGGAGCAGGCCGAGTACGAGATGGGCGTCATCCTCGGCAAGGGGTACCCGTCGTACTTCCTCGTCGTCGCCGACTTCATCATGTGGGCCAAGGAGAACGGCATCCTAGTCGGCCCCGGCCGGGGGTCCGCGGCGGGCTCGCTGGTCGCGTACGCGATGGGCATCACCGACCTCGACCCGATCCCGCACGGGCTGATCTTCGAGCGGTTCCTGAACCCCGAACGCGCGTCCATGCCCGACATCGACATCGACTTCCCTGAAGACCGGCGCGCCGAGGTCATCAAGTACACGACCGAGAAGTGGGGCGCCGACAAGGTCTCGTTCATCGCCACCTTCGGCACCATCAAGGCGAAGGCCGCGATCAAGGACGCGGGCCGCGTCCTCGGCTTCCCGTACGCGCTCGGCGACCGGATCTCCAAGGCGTTCCCGCCCACCGTGATGGGCAAGGACATCCCGCTGTCGGGCATCTTCGACGACAAGCACCCCCGCCACGGCGAGGCGGGCGAGCTGCGCAGGCTGTACGAGGAAGAGCCCGACGTCAAGCAGACCGTCGACCTGGCGCAGGGCCTGGAGGGCCTGATCCGCCAGACCGGCGTGCACGCCGCCGGCGTCATCATGTCCGGTGAGACGATCACCGACCACGTCCCGATCATGCGCCGGGACGCCGACGGCGCGATCATCACGCAGTTCGACTACCCGACCTGCGAGACGCTCGGCCTGCTGAAGATGGACTTCCTGGGCCTGCGCAACCTGACGATCATCGACGACGCGCTCCGCGGCATCGAGAAGAACAAGGGCGTGGCCGTCGACCTGCTCGCCCTCCCGCTGGACGACCAGCCGACCTACGACCTCCTCGCCCGCGGCGACACCCTCGGCGTGTTCCAGTTCGACGGCGGCCCGATGCGGTCGCTGCTGCGGCTGATGAAGCCCGACAACTTCGAGGACATCTCCGCCGTCGGCGCCCTGTACCGGCCGGGCCCGATGGGCGCGAACTCCCACACCAACTACGCGCTCCGCAAGAACGGCCAGCAGCAGATCACCCCGATCCACCCGGAGCTGGAGGAGCCGCTCAGGGAGATCCTCGACACCACCTACGGCCTGATCGTCTATCAGGAGCAGGTGATGGCGATCGCGCAGAAGGTGGCGGGCTACACGCTCGGCAAAGCGGATCTGCTCCGCCGCGTCATGGGCAAGAAGAAGAAGGCGGAGCTGGACGCCCAGTTCGTCGGCTTCGAGCAGGGCATGGTCGACAACGGCTTCTCCAAGGAGGCCGTCAAGACGCTGTGGGACATCCTCGTCCCGTTCTCCGACTACGCCTTCAACAAGGCGCACTCCGCCGCGTACGGCCTGGTCTCCTACTGGACGGCCTACCTCAAGGCGAACTACCCGGCCGAGTACATGGCGGGGCTGCTGACGTCCGTCGGCGACGACAAGGACAAGAGCGCCCTCTACCTGTCCGAATGCCGCCGGATGGGGCTGAAGGTCCTGCCGCCGGACGTCAACACGTCCGAGGCCGACTTCACCCCGCTGGGCGACACCGAGATCAGGTTCGGGCTGTCGGCCGTCCGCAACGTCGGCACCAACGTGGTGGACGGCATCGTCGCCGCCCGCAAGGAGAAGGGCGCCTACACCGACTTCAACGACTTCCTCAACAAGGTCCCGCCGATCGTCTGCAACAAGCGGGTCGTGGAGTCGCTGATCAAGGCGGGCGCGTTCGACGAGCTCGGCCACCAGCGCAAGGCGCTGCTGATGGTGCACGAGCAGGCCATCGACTCCGTCATCGACATCAAGCGCAAGGAGGCCGTCGGCCAGGACTCCCTCTTCGGCGCCCTGGAGGACGACAGCGGCGACGACGCGTTCGCCGTCGCCATCCCCGAAGGCGAGGAGTGGGACAAGACGACCCTGCTGGCCTTCGAGCGCGAGATGCTCGGCCTGTACGTCTCCGACCACCCGCTCCTTGGCGTCGAGCACATCCTGGAACGCGAGGCCGACTGCACGATCGCCGTCCTGAACGAGGGCGAGCGCCCCGACGGCCAGATCGTGGTCATCGCCGGGCTCCTGTCGGGCCTGCAGCGCAAGGTCACCAAGCAGGGCAACTCGTGGGCGATGTTCCAGCTGGAGGACCTCGGGGGCTCCATCGAGGTGCTGTGCTTCCCGTCGTCCTACCAGCTGTGCTCCACGCTCCTCGCCGAGGACGCGATCCTGATCGTCAAGGGCAAGCTGGACCGCCGCGAGGACGTCGCGAAGATCATCGCGATGGAGGTCACCCAGCCCGACCTGACGATCACCGACGCGACCGGCCCGTTCTCGGTCACGATGCCGCTCGGCCGCTGCACGCCCCCGACGGTCTCCCGCCTGAAGGAAGTCCTGATCACCCATCCCGGCCGGTCCGAGGTGCACCTGCACGTCCAGAACGGCCCGCGCACCACGGTCGTCCGCCTGGACGACAAGCTCCGCGTCGCCCCGTCCCCCGCGCTGATGGGCGACCTGAAGCAACTCCTGGGCCCGTCCTGCCTGGGCTGACCAGGGGTCAGGCGTCGAGAAGGGCGCGCGTCGCGGGGACGACCTCCTGCGTCCAACGACGAAGTTGCGTCTCGTCGCCGCTTTCCGGCCAGTACACGAACGTGTCGAAACCGGTCTCGGTGGCGAGCCCGGCCAGTACGCGGGCCCATCCCACGGCGTCCGTGCGGACGGGCTCCTCGCCCTGGAGCCGGACGCCGGCCGGGCCATCGGTGACGTGGCCGACGAGCTGGGCGATCCGGGTGATGGCGGACGGGTCGCGCCCGGCGTCCTCGGCGGCGCGGGTGATGACGTCCTGCGCCCCGCGCCACGCCTCGTACGGCAGGTAGTGCGGGATCGGCGCTGCCCACCCGTCCCCGACGCGTCCCGTGAGCGCGAGCGCCTTCGGCCCGACGCTGCCGAGCCAGATCCCGACCGGATGCGCGGGGGCGGGCCCCGCGTGGACGCCCTTGACCGTGTAGTGCGTCCCGCTGACCTTGACCGTCTCGCCCGGCCGCCACATCGCCCGGATGATCTCGATGGCCTCCTCCAGCGCCCGGAGCGCCTCCCCGGCCGTCCGGTGCGGGCCGCCCATCGCGGAGATCGCGGGCCAGAACGCCCCGGCGCCGAGCGCGAGCTCGAACCGGCCCCCGCTGAGCAGGTCGAGCGTCGCGGCCTGCTTGGCCAGGACGGCTGGTCCCCGCAGCGGCAGGCTCGCCACGTCCGGGAACACCCGAAGCCGCTCGGTGTCGGCGAGCAGCGTCGCGATGAGCGCGAACGTGTCGGCCTGGTCGGCCGCGTACGGATGATCCTGGACGCCGAGCAGATCGAGCCCGTCCCGATCGGCAAGACGGGCGAGCGCGCGGACCTCGCCCAGCCCCGCGGCGGACGGACTGAGCTGCACACCGAATCGGTAGATCATGCGATTCAAGCTATCGAGCCCGCGACCAAGGCCGAATCAGTAGCGCTACGGACATCAGCCACCGCCGCAACCACGCAGCAACCCAAACCGTCGCGATCGCGTCCGAAGGCAGGTTTCGAGCCTGCGAGAAACCTGATCGCGCAGCGAGCCGCCAGGCGAGTCGAAGCGATGCAGCGATCGCGCGCGGTGTCCGACGATGGAGGGCCCCTAGGGCCCGAAGGAGGAGGACACCGCAATAAGCTCAGAATGCCAGTCGACGAAGCGGCCCAGGCCGTCGAAGCGGGCGCGGGCTGTGGCGCCGCCGGGGAGGAGGGCCTCGGTTTGCAGGTCGGTCTGGCGGTACGGGACGCGGTGCCGGGACAGGAAGCCGGCGAGCGTCAGGCGCGGCTCGTGCGGGAACAGGCTCGTCGCGCTGGTCAGGATGCGGGGGAGCGGGATCGGGTCCCACCGGGCGGGCGGGGCCTGCGGGTCGTCGACGTGCAGGTAGGCGGAGCCGCCGTCGTAGCCGGCGCCGATGTAGCCGGCGCCGCCGAGGACGCCGCCCGCGGCCATCGCCATCAGCTCGCCGCCGTGCCCGGCGGGCCCCTCGTACCAGGACAGGTCGACCTCGGGCGTGGTGAACTCGGTGATGCCGAGCCGCTCGCCGACCGTCCGGATGACGAGGGTCGGGGTGACGGCGGGGTGCGCGTCGCCGAACTGCGGGTTCGCCCAGCCCCACAGCCAGGTGCGTTCCCGCGCGGCGTAGCTGCCGAGCAGGGACACCCGGACGGTGACGCCGCCGCTGGAATAGGTCCGTGCGGTCAGGTCGGCGCTCCAGTCCTCGCGCGGAAGGAACTCGGCGAGCGTCTCCTGCTGCTGCAGGACGACGGCCGCCAGGGCGGCGCCGAGGCGTTCGAACGCGGGGCTGAATCCGGACATGTCGGGCACATTATCCCAGTGGTCGGGCCGATCGCGGGCCTTATCGGACAGGCTAGGCTTTTCGCTGTCAGAGGACTCTTCAACGAGGAGCGTACGAGGTGCGGGGACCCACCGGGCGGCTCTCGGCGATGAGGTTCTTGGTGACCTGGGCGGTGACCGCCGCCATCGTGACGCTGCCGGGCCCGCTCGCGGGGGTGCTGTGGGCCAAGACCATCCCCGAGGTGACATACGTAATAGTCCAGGGTGAGCCGTTGCTGGCCGAACCGGAAGGTCAAGGCCCGATCGGGATCGACGCCCGGTTCGCCCTGATCGCCCTCGTCGCGGGTCTGCTGTGCGGCGTCGCCGGATATCTGGCGCGCGGACGGGGCGACGACATCGCGCTGCTGCTCGGGCTGGCCGTCGGCGGCGGCGCCGCGGCCTTCCTCGCCTGGAAGACCGGCCACATGATCGGGCTCGATGACTTCCAGGACGCCGTCAAGACCGCGCGCGACGGCACCACCGTGACCGGCGTCGCCGATCTGCGAGCCAAGGGCGTCCTCGTGTTCTGGGCCCTGCCCGCGGTCGCCGCCTACGGGCTGCTGGAGCTGATCCTCCGGCGGCTACCCGCGGGCGACGGCGGCGAGGCTGGCGCCGGTGAGGCGGACGAGATCGGCGGGGACGAGCTCGATCTGCAGTCCGCGCCGGCCGGCCGAGACGTAGACGGTCGCGAGCGCTGACACCGACTCGTCGATCACCGTCGGCAGCCGCCTGCGCTGCCCCAGCGGGCTGATCCCGCCGACGACGTAGCCGGTGGCGCGCTCGGCGTCGCGCGGCTCGGCCATCCGCGCCTTCTTGCCCCCGGCCGCCGCCGCGAGCGCCTTCAGGTCGAGGCTGGACGACACCGGGACGACGCCGACGACGAGCCGCCCGTCGACCTCCGCGAGCAGCGTCTTGAAGATCTGGCCGTGCGGGATCCCGAGGGCGTCGGCCGCCGCCTCCCCGTAGGACTCGGCGTTCGGGTCCGGCTCGTAGGTGTGCAGCGTGAACTCGATCTTCGCGTCGGCGGCGGCGACCGTCGCCGGGGTGCCCGTGCTGCCTTTCGCCTTGCTCATGGGGGCAGTCTGCCGTGCGGGGGTCAGGTCGCGCTGCCAGGGGTCAGTTCGCGTTGAACGACCCGTCCAGGAACTGGCCGGCGGGGATCATCGGGAGGACGTCCAGGATGCGGTTCTCCCTGACCAGCAGGTCGCGCTCGGCCTCCAGGCGCAGCGTCGCGTCGTCGCACTCCAGCAGCCGCTGCTTCTCGTGCCCGTCCAGGATGAGCGACGCCGCGATCACGTACGACAGGGCGACCGGGTCCTCGGGCGGCTCGCCCTTCTCGAACGAGCCGGCGCCGGCGGCGGTCAGCCGGTGCCGGTACAGCCGGAACAACCGCCGGACGCGCAGCGCGACGGGCCCGGGATCGGTGCCCGGGTCCTCGGTGAGGAACTCCACCTCGCCCTGCAGATAGGGGCGCGAGCGGTCCAGCTCCTTGAGCCGGAAGCGGCGGGCGCCGACCGTGACGATGTCGTACCGGCCGTCCGGGTGCGGCCGCGCGTCCCGCAGCTCGGCGACGCAGCCGATCTCGGCGAGGCGGTGCGCGGCGCCCTCGCCGACCTCGTGGCCGAGCTCGATGCCGACGACGCCGAAGCCGCGCGGCTCGGGACGTTCCAGGAGATCGCCGATCAGGCTGAGGTAGCGGTCCTCGAACAGGTGCAGGGGAAGCACCAGGCCGGGGAACAGCACGGTGCCCAGGGGGAACAGGGCGAGCCGCTCGGTCACTCTCTCTCCACGGTCCTGGGCGCCGCCGGGAAAGCGCCTTCCGCGCCAGCCTACGTCCTGGTCGATGATCTTGGTAAGGGGTGATTTTTCATAGTGTGAAGCGGATGTCATCGCCGGTAGCGTCGGCGCCATGAGGATGCTCGTCGTGGACGCCTTCACCGACCGCCCGTTCGCCGGGAACCCCGCCGGCGTGTGCCTGCTGCCCGACGCCGCCGATCCGGGGTGGATGCAGCGGGTCGCCGCCGAGATGAACCACTCCGAGACCGCGTTCGTCCGGCCGGTCGAAGAGCCGGAAGCGGACTACGAGCTTCGCTGGTTCACGCCGGTCATGGAGGTCGCGCTGTGCGGCCACGCCACGATGGCCTCCGCCCACGCGCTCTACGAGACCGGGGCGGTCGCGTCCGGCGGCCCCATCAGGTTCCGGACGATGAGGAGCGGCGTCCTCACCGTCACCCGGGACGAGACCGGACGGCTGTCCATGGACTTCCCGGCCTGCCCGCCCGAGCCCGTCGACGTCGTGCCGGACGGCCTGGCCGAGGCGCTCGGCGTCCCGGTGGCCGCGGTCGGGCGGAACGTCCAGGACGACCTGATCGTCGACGTCGAGGACGAGTCCGCCGTCCGCGAGATCGCCCCCGATATCCGGGCGCTGGCGGAGATCGACGCCCGCGGCGTGATCGTCACGGCCGCGGCGGGCGAGGGGCGGGAGCACGACTTCGTGTCCCGGTTCTTCGCGCCGCGCGTCCTGCCCGGCGACGCGGAGGACCCGGTCACCGGCTCGGCCCACTGCGCCCTGGGCCCGCACTGGGCGCGGCGCCTCGGCCGCGACACGCTGACCGGGCACCAGGCGTCGGCGCGCGGCGGGGACGTACACGTCGCGGTGCGCGGCGACCGGGTCGTCCTGTCCGGGGCTGCCGTCACCGTCCTGGACGGCGAGCTGCGCGTCTGAGACACGGGGCATCTCGGCACGTGAGACGGTGCGCGAGGGGCGCAGGGCACTCCGTAGACTGGACGGGTGATTTCCCGTATCGACCTGCGCGGCTCGCTGCCCGGCGATCCGCGCTCCGTGCTGCCCCGCGCCGAGCTCGACGTCGAGGCCGCCCTGGACAAGGTGCGGCCCATCTGCGACGGCGTGCGCCATCGCGGCTCGGCCGCGGTACGGGAGTACACGAAGGCGTTCGACGGGGTCGAGCTGGACGGCACCCGCGTTCCGGTCGAGACCGTCCACCGGGCGCTCGCCGAGCTCGACCCGGCCGTCCGGGACGCGCTGGAGGAGAGCATCCGGCGCGCGCGCCTCGTCCACCGCGATCAGCGGCGCACCGACGTCACCACGCAGGTCGTGCCTGGAGGGACCGTCACCGAGCGCTGGATCCCGGTCGGGCGCGTCGGGCTGTACGTGCCGGGCGGGCGGGCCGTGTACCCGTCCAGCGTCGTCATGAACGTCGTGCCCGCGCAGGAGGCGGGCGTCGAGTCCCTCGCCGTGACCTCGCCGCCGCAGCGCGAGTTCGGCGGCCTGCCGCACCCGGCGATCCTGGCCGCGTGCGCGCTGCTCGGCGTGGACGAGGTGCACGCCGCGGGCGGCGCGCAGGCGATCGCGATGTTCGCCTACGGCACCGACGAGTGCCGCCGCGCCGACCTGGTCACCGGGCCCGGCAACGTGTACGTCGCCGCCGCGAAGCGGCTGCTCAAGGGCGTGATCGGCATCGACGCCGAGGCCGGCCCGACCGAGATCGCGATCCTCGCCGACGCGACCGCGGACCCGGTGGACGTCGCCGCCGACCTGATCAGCCAGGCCGAGCACGACACGCTCGCCGCGGCCGTCCTGGTCACCGACTCGGTGCGGCTGGCCGACGAGGTCGAGACCGAGCTGAAGGCGCAGGTCGCCCGCACCCGGCACACCGAGCGGATCACCGAGGCGCTCGCCGGGCGGCAGTCCGGGATCGTCCTGGTCGACTCCGTCGAGGACGGCCTGAAGGTCGTGGACGCCTACGCCGCCGAGCACCTGGAGATCCACACCGCCGACGCGCCCGCCGTCGCGGCCCGCGTCCGCAACGCCGGGGCGATCTTCGTGGGACGGCACGCGCCGGTGTCGCTCGGCGACTACCTGGCCGGGTCCAACCACGTCCTGCCGACCGGGGGGTGCGCGTGCCACTCCTCCGGGCTGTCGGTCCAGACGTTCCTGCGCGGCGTCCACGTCGTCGAGTACGACCGCGACGCGCTCGCCGAGGCCACCGCCCGCGTCGTCGCGCTCGCCGAGGCCGAAGACCTGCCCGCCCACGGCTCCGCCCTGAAGGCCCGCTTCGACTGGGAGGTCCCGTCGTGACCTCGCTCGGCGATCTGCCCCTGCGCGACGACCTGCGCGGCCGTGAGCCCTACGGCGCGCCGCAGCTGGACGTCCCGTACGCGCTGAACACCAACGAGAACCCGTACCCGCCGTCCGAGCGGCTCGTGAAGGCGATCGGCGAGGCGGCCATGGACGTCGCCGGCACCCTGAACCGCTACCCCGACCGGGACGCCGTCGCGCTCCGCGAGGACCTCGCCGCGTTCCTGAACGCCGACACGCCAGGAGCCGGCCTCACCACGCGCCGCGTATGGGCGGCGAACGGATCCAACGAGATCATCCAGCAGATCCTGCAGGCGTTCGGCGGGACGGGCCGCACCGCGCTCGGCTTCGAGCCGTCCTACTCGATGCACCCGATCATCACCGGGGTGTCCGGGACGCGCTGGGTGAACGCCTTCCGCGACGAGGACTTCGGCATCGACCCCGCCCGCGCGATCGCGGCCGTCGAGGAGCACCGTCCCGACATCGTGTTCCTGACCTCGCCGAACAACCCGACCGGCACCGCGCTGCCGCTGGCGGCGATCGAGGCGGTGCTGGACGTCGCGCCCGGCATGGTCGTCGTGGACGAGGCGTACGCGGAGTTCCGCCGCAAGGAGACGCCGTCCGCGCTGACGCTGCTGGACGGCCGCCCGCGCCTGATCGTCACCCGGACGATGTCCAAGGCGTTCGCGATGGCCGGGGCACGGCTCGGCTACCTCGCCGCCGACCCCGCCGTGGTCGAGGCGCTGCTGCTCGTCCGGCTCCCGTACCACCTGTCGGCCGTCACCCAGGCCGTCGCGCGCACCGCCCTCGCCCACGGCGAGGAGCTGCTCGGCGGCGTCGACGCGTTGCGCCGCGGCCGCGACGATCTCGTAGCCTGGCTGCGCGGCGAGGGGTTCCGGGTGGCCGATTCCGACGCCAACTTCGTCCTGTTCGGGACGTTCCCCGACCGCCGGAAGGTCTGGGAGGCCCTGCTGGGACGCGGCGTGCTGATCCGGGAGGTGGGGCCGCCCGAGTGGCTGCGGGTCAGCGTCGGAACCCCGGAGGAGATGGCCGCCTTCCGCACCGCACTAAAGGAAGCACTGAAGGAGAGTCTGTGACGCGCAAGGGACGAGTCGAACGCGGGACCGGCGAGACGCAGGTCCTCGTCGAGATCGACCTGGACGGCACCGGGCAGGTCGACGTGGCGACCGGCGTGGGGTTCTTCGACCACATGCTGTCCCAGCTCGGCAAGCACGGGTCGTTCGACCTGACCGTCAAGACCACCGGCGACCTGCACATCGACAGCCACCACACGATCGAGGACACCGCGATCGCGCTCGGCCAGGCGTTCCGGGAGGCGCTCGGCGACAAGTCCGGGATCCACCGGTTCGCGGACGCGTCCGTCCCGCTGGACGAGGCGCTCGCGCAGGTCACCGTGGACGTCTCCGGCCGCCCCTACCTCGTCCACGTCGAGCCGGACGGCATGGCCCCGATGATCGGCCCCGAGTACGACACCACGATGACCCGGCACATCTTCGAGTCGTTCGTGTCGAACGCGCGGATCGCGCTGCACGTCCACGTCCCGTACGGGCGGAACGCGCACCACATCGTCGAGGCGCAGTTCAAGGCCCTCGCCCGCGCGCTGCGCGACGCCGTGGCCCTCGACCCGAAGGTGCACGGCATCCCGTCCACGAAGGGGGCGCTGTAGCCGTGGACATCGGTGACCTGCACTTCACCTACGGCAACGTCGCGGTCTTCGCGGTGGCGCTGTTCCTGCTGGCGGGCGTGTACAGCTTCGTCAAGCAGGGCCTGAAGATCGCCGCGCTGATCGTGCTCGTCCTCGCCGCGCTCGCCTTCACCGGAGGCGTGATGTGGCTGTGAGCAGGATCGTCATCCTGGACTACGGGTCCGGGAACCTGCGCTCCGCCGAACGCGCCGTCGCCCGCGCGGGCGCGGACGTGATCGTCACCGCCGACTGGGACGCCGCGCTCGCCGCCGACGGCCTCGTCGTCCCCGGCGTGGGCGCGTTCGCGGCGTGCATGGCGGGCCTCCGCTCGGTGCGCGGCGACCAGATCATCGGCCGCCGCCTGGCCGGTGGACGGCCCGTCCTCGGCATTTGCGTCGGCATGCAGATCCTGTTCACCAAGGGCATCGAGCACGGCGTCACCGCCGAGGGCTGCGACGAGTGGCCGGGCACGGTCGACCGGCTCGACGCGCCGGTCGTCCCGCACATGGGCTGGAACACCGTCGACGTCCCCGAGGGCTCGGTGCTCTTCCGAGGGCTGGAGGACGCGCGGTTCTACTTCGTCCACTCCTACGCGGCCCGCAGCTGGGACCTGGAGCCCGACCCGACCGGCGTCATCGCGCCGCCGCTGGTCACGTGGGCCGAGCACGGCGACCGGTTCGTCGCCGCCGTCGAGAACGGCCCGCTGTGCGCCGCGCAGTTCCATCCGGAGAAGTCCGGAGACGCGGGGGCCGAACTCCTCCGCAACTGGCTGGCCACGCTCAGCTGAGCCTTCCCTTCCATCTGCCTCGATAGGGTTTCCGCATGTCCTTGACGCTCCTTCCCGCCGTCGACGTCGCAGGCGGCCAGGCCGTCCGCCTGGTCCAGGGCGAGGCCGGCACCGAGACCTCCTACGGATCGCCGCTGGAGGCGGCGCTCGCCTGGCAGCGCGCGGGCGCGGAGTGGATCCATCTGGTCGACCTGGACGCCGCGTTCGGGCGCGGCTCCAACCGGGAGCTCCTCGCCGAGGTCACCGGGCGGCTGGACGTGAAGGTGGAGCTGTCCGGCGGCATCCGCGACGACGCGTCCCTGGACGCGGCCCTCGCCACCGGCTGCGCCCGCGTCAACATCGGCACCGCCGCGCTGGAGGACCCCGCCTGGTGCCGGAAGATCATCGCCTCGCACGGCGAGCGGATCGCGGTCGGCCTCGACGTGCGCGGCACCACGCTCGCCGCCCGCGGCTGGACGCGGGAGGGCGGCGACCTGTGGGAGGTCCTCGCCCGCCTGGAGGACGACGGCTGCCCCCGCTACGTGGTCACCGACGTCACCAAGGACGGCACGCTCCGCGGCCCCAACACCGGCCTGCTCCGCGAGGTCTGCTCCCGGACGGACAAGCCGGTGATCGCGTCCGGCGGCGTCTCGTCCCTGGACGATCTGCGCGCCCTCGCCGGGCTCGTCTCCGACGGCGTCGAGGGCGCGATCGTCGGAAAGGCCCTCTACGCGCAGGCGTTCACACTCGAAGAGGCCCTGGAGACCGTGAAATGAGCGGGGGAGGCCGTGAAATGAGCGGGGAGGCCGTGAGATGACGGTCGCAGTGCGGGTGATCCCGTGCCTGGACGTCGACGCCGGGCGCGTGGTCAAGGGCGTCAACTTCCAGAACCTGCGGGACGCCGGCGACCCCGTCGAGCTGGCCCGCCGGTACGACGCCGAGGGCGCCGACGAGCTGACGTTCCTGGACATCACCGCGTCCAGCGCCGACCGCTCCACGACCTACGACGTCGTCCGGCGCACCGCCGAGCAGGTGTTCATCCCGCTCACGGTCGGCGGCGGCGTCCGCACCGTCGACGACATCGACCGGCTGCTGCGCGCGGGCGCCGACAAGGTCTCCGTCAACACCGCCGCGATCGCGCGCCCCGAGTTCCTGCGGGAGGCCGCGCACCGGTTCGGGTCGCAGTGCGTCGTCCTGTCGGTGGACGCCCGCCGCGGGGACGGGACGCCGTCCGGCTTCGAGGTCACCACGCACGGCGGCCGCAAGGGCACCGGCATCGACGCGGTCGAGTGGGCGCGGCGCGGCCAGGAGCTGGGCGTCGGCGAGATCCTGCTGAACTCCATGGACGCCGACGGCACCAAGGAGGGCTTCGACCTGGAGATGCTGCGCCGCGTCCGGGGGGCGGTGACCGTGCCGGTGATCGCCAGCGGCGGCGCCGGTGCGGTGGAGCACTTCGCGCCCGCCGTGGCCGCGGGCGCGGACGCCGTCCTCGCCGCCAGCGTCTTCCACTTCGGCGAACTGAAGATCTCCGACGTCAAGTCCGCCCTCCGGGACGCGGGCGCCCCCGTCCGCTGAGACCGTTCCCGGACGCGCTTACCCCGGCCACCACCGCAACCACGCACCGACCTCGATCGTCGCGATCGCGTCCGAAGGCAGGTTTCGAGCTTGCGAGAAACCTGATCGCGCAGCGAGCCGCCAGGCGAGACGGAGCGATGCAGCGATCGCACGCGGCGCCCGACGATGGAGGGCCCCTAGGGCCCGAAGGAGGAGGGCGCCGCAGGCAAGCAGGGCAGGATGATCGCGGACGGGCGGTCGGGGTCGTGGAAGACCTCCTGGTGGGCCGTGACCATGCGGGTCGCGGTGGCGAGGGGCTCGCCGGTGCCGGGGTTCGCGGCGACCTTCGGGTGGGCGCCGCTGGTGACGTGGACGCGGACGCGGTGCCCGCGCGCGAACCGGTGCCCGGTCGGCCACAGGTCGACGCCGATGCGGCGGACGCCGTCAGTCCCGACGGGCTTCTCCGCGGCGGCGGGCAGGCGCAGGCCGCCTTCGCAGACGTTGCGGGACGTCCCGTCCGGCGCGACGTCGCAGAGCCGGACGACGAAGTCGGTGTGCTCCCGGTCGGACCGGACGAACAGGTCCGCGCCGACCGGGCCGATCACGTCCAGGTCGGCGTCGAGGGCGGGGGAGGTGAAGACGAGCACGTCGTCGCGCCGCTCCAGCGGCCGGTTGTCGACCGGCCGGGAGCTGCCGAGCACGGTCGGGCCGCCGAGCGCGGGCGTCGGGCGGGCCGGGTCGAAGCGGTAGGTGCTCGCGGGGGCGTCCTGCGGGCCGTCCTCGCCGAGGCCGCCGCCCGCGTGCAGGTGCCACGAGACCTGGCGCGTCCCGGGCGGCGGCCAGTCGCGGTAGTGCCGCCATTCGCGGGCGCCGGTGACGTAGACGCGGACGGGGTCGCGGCGCAGCCCGGACGTGTCGCCGAGCAGGTGCGCGCGGAACCAGGCGAGGGACTCGCGGACCGTCACCAGGCCGTGCCGGGGGTCGGTGTGCCACCAGGGCCCGATGGTCAGGTACGGGGTCTGCCCGGCGGCGCGCAGCGCGAGGTAGTCCTTGATCTGCCAGGGCAGGAACACGTCGTACCAGCCGCCGAGGAGGGTGACGGGCGCGGTGACGTCCCCGACCGTGCCGCTGAAGTCGCGGTCGTCCCAGTACCCGTTCTCGCCCGTGTGGCCGGCGAGGAGGTCCTGGTAGAAGCGCATCGGCCGGCCGCCGGCGAGGACGTCCAGCTCGGACAGGGGTTGGCCGGACCGCGCGGCGCGGACGGCGCGGCGCCGGGACGTCAGCGGCGCGGTGAGCATGCCGAGCGGCCTGCGCTGCCGGTGCGTGAGGTCCGTCCAGGTGAGCGCGGACTCCAGCGCGAACGATCCGCCCACGTAGGCGGCGTCCCGGAACGACGACGCGGTGATCTGCAGCGACATCGCCTTCAGCTCGGGACCGGCCGCCGCCGCGATCGCCCACGCCGAGTAGCCCAGGTAGCTGGGCCCGAAGGTGCCGAACGTGCCGTGGAACCAGGGCTGGCGCTTCAGCCATTCGACGGTCGCCAGCCCGTCGTCGCGTTCGCGGCCGAGGGGGTCGAACTCGCCGCCGGACCCGGACGTCCCGCGCGCGCTCTGCACCACGAGCTGGAACCCGAACGGGACGAACAGCAGCCCGTTGGCCAGGGCCGCCGGGCCCCGCCGCCCGTAGGGGGTCCGCACGAGGATCGTGGGCGGGCGCTCGACCCCGGACGGGACGTACCGGTCGGCGAGCAGCGTCACGCCGTCCGGCATGGTCACCAGCAGGTCGCGCTGGACGGTGTACCGGGCCAGCCCGTGGGGGAGGCCGAGGGGGAGGGGGAGCTTGATCGGCGGTGCGGGCAGCCGGTCCCAGGAAGCGGTCAGTCGGTCCCAGGGCGCCATGCCGCCTCCGTCTCCGCCGTGTTCGCTACTCCCTAGTAAGGTAACCGCTCCCGCGGCCTGCAATCGCCGGGGCGCCCGCCGGGGCGTCGCTGGCGGATTGTTGGGTTTGTCTGGAATGGTGGCGTTCTGTACAACCGGCTGCGCAGGGGGGACACATGTGGCCCGGGTCCAACCCGCCGATGGGCCCGCCGCCCACGGGGCCGGGCCAGCCGGGCGGGCCGGGGCCGTCGTGGGGTCCCGCGCCGCCGATCAGGCCGTCCGCCGGCTGGTACGCCCTGCCGATCATCCTGGTCCTGGTGGCCGCCATCGGGTTCTTCACGATGGTCGCGTTCCTCTGGGACGACTCAGAGGCCGCGAACGGGCCGTCGGCGTCCGGTGACCCTGTCGCGGGGGTGACGATCGAGCTGTCGCGCGGGTACGGATACTTCCTGTACGTCCGCACCGGCGGCGCGTCGCCGTTCGCGTGCTCGGTCAATGTGGGCGACCGGTCCGGGCCGATCCAGCTGACGCGGAAGAACTCCTGGAGCGCGTCCGAGCACCCGTCGTACCGCTACACGGCCTCGTTCGAGGCGCCCGTCTCCGGGACGGCGCTGCTCACCTGCCGCGGCACCGACGGGCCCGTCCGGGTGACGCCGGACGACACCGTCCACGGGTATCTCGGCCTCGCCCTCCTGGCCGCGCTGGGGTTCGGGGCGGTCGCGGTGATCGCGTTCACGGTCACCCTCGTCCGGCGCGGCGGCGCCAAACGCCGGGCCGCCGCCGCTGCAGCCTTCCCAGCCGGCAAGCCCCCGTACGGCTACTGACCGAACCCGGCGATCATCCGGGCGGGCCGCGCGTCAGGACGTGAGTTCGCGTTCCAGCGGCGTCCGGAACCGGGGTATCGCGCGGACGTCGCCGTACCAGGCGGACATGCGCGCCGCCTCCCGCTCGATCGCGGCGTGCGCGTCGGCGCCGACGTCCTCCAGGACGCGGACGGCGATCTCGCCGTCCTTGCGCTGGGCCCAGCCGCCGACGATCCGGCCGTCCCACCAGACGGACGGGCCGATGTTGCCGTTCCGGTCGAACAGCCGCGGGCCGTGGTCGCCGAGGAACCAGCCGCGCTCCTGCCAGCCCATCGGCGTCGGGTCGAGGGCGGGCAGCAGCGCCGCCCACGGCTCGGGCACGGGCTCCGGCTCCAGGTCGTCGGACAGGACGAGCCCGGTGCCGCCGCCGAGGTCGACCTCGGTGACGTCGAGCAGCGCGAGGGCCTTCTTGACGTCGCCGGCGTTCCAGCCCGTCCACCACTTCAGGTCGGAGACCGGGGCGGGGCCGAACGCGCGCAGCCAGCGGCGGACGAGCTCGGCGCGGGCCTCCCCGGCCGGGATCTCCTCGATGCCGCCGGGCAGCCACGCCTCGACCGGCGACCACTTGTACTGGCTGCTGATCCATGACCCGTTCGGGCGCCCGCGGACGACGAGGCCCTCGCAGCCGAGCGTGACCAGGATCCACGTGGTGATGTTCGTGGGCCTGGAGTAGGACTTGCCGGGCGCCGGGTCGATCTGCGTCCGCAGCCGGGGCTCGTCGGCGCTGAGCTGCGCGCCCGTCGCCTCGCCGCGCGCCAGCAGCGCCGCGTGCGCGGCCTTCTCGACCTCCGCGAACCAGGCGGGCACGTCGGGGATGTCGGTGCCGCGCTCGATCATGCGGGAGTAGGCGGCGCGCTGCTTGGCGGCCAGCGAGTTCGCCGTGGACGCCTGCAGCACCGGGACGAGCTCGACGGGCGCGACGAACATCGTCCGGCGCATCGCGAGCATCCGCAGCAGCGTGCGGTCGTCGTACAGGGCCCGCTCCAGCGCGGCCGGGACGGCGGCGACGCTGCGGGCCGCGACGGACAGGAACACGGTCGCCGGGTCGGTGGCGTGCAGCACCACCAGCGACCGCGCGATGTCGGGGACGTCGTCCGTCCTTGCCGCGGGGGACAGCCGGTGCCGGACACCGAGCCGGGCGCGGCGCTCCGCCACGGTCATCGAACGCATGAGCGAAGCCTAGCGCGTCCGTCCCGGCCGGCCGTCAGCCGCCCCCGCCGCCGGAGATCTTGACGACGACCTTGTCCTTGGTGACGGACTGGACCGAGACGTCGAACCCCTCGGCCTGCTCGCCCTCCCCGGCGGGCACCGTCACCGTCTGCCCGGCGATCTTGAGCGTGACCAGCTGGCCCTCGACCTTCACCAGCTCGGCCTTGATGCCGAGGATGGAGGCGCTCGCGTCGACGCCGCGGTCGAACGTCACCGTGCAGGAGTTCACGCCGCAGTCGGTCGTGGCGTTGGTGCCCTCGCCGCTGCACGCGGCCAGGGCCCCGAGGGGGAGCAGGATGAACGGCAGGACGGCCAGCTTCCGCCGAACGGGAAAGGAGGTCATGCCGGGGAGTCTAGGGGCACGCTCCCATCTGCGGCGCCCTCCCCGAGGCGGATCCGCGGGCGGCGGATGTAGTACCGCGCGGTGACGGAACTGGATCTTCCGCTGCCGCCGTGTTTCGCTGGACCGGTGACCAGTGACGAGGCCGAGGAGTCGCGGCCGATGGTGGGGCCGGTGGTGTGCGCGGCGCTGGGCCTGGAGGCCCGCGCGGTCCGGCGCGGCCTCGTCCGGACGCCCGTCGTGGTCGTCGGCTACCGCGCCCGCCATGCCGACCGGCTGCCGGACGCCTGCGCGGCGCTCGTCGTCGTCGGCTTCGGCGGCGCGCTCGACGAACGGCTGCGGCCCGGGGACGTCCTGGTGGCCGACGAGATCCGCGGCTCCGGGCCAGGCGCTGGGCCGGTGCCTTGTAGCGCGCCGCGGCTGCTCGCCGAGGAGCTCATCCGGGACGGCCTGAGCGTGCAGGTCGGGCCGCTGGTGACCACCGACCACGTCGTCCGCGGGAAGGAGCGGGCGATCTGGGCGGCGCAGGGCGCGCGGGCGGCGGACATGGAGTCCGCCGTGGTCGCGGCTCGGGCCGGGAACCGCCCGGTCGCGGCCGTCCGGGTCGTCGTCGACGGGCCCGGCCATCCGCTGCTCCATCCGGGCATGATCGGCCGCGGGCTGGCCGCGCGCCGGATCCTGGCGCGCACCGGCCCCGCGCTCGAACGCTGGGGCGTCCTCCTGGTGCGCGGCCAGGACGAGCAGGAGTCCGAGGCCCGGACCGGCGGCTAGGGATCAGGGCCGTGTCAGCCGTGGCCCGTCCCGTGGCTCGCCCCGCCGCCGCTCCCGCCGCCGCCGTGGTTGTCGCCGTGGACGATCTTGCCGCCCAGGTCCTTGCGGAGCGTCTGCAGGGTCGGCTCCTGGCTCACCACCACCCAGCGCGCCCCCACCAGGTACACGCCGCCCCACGGCTTGGCCTCGTGCAGCCAGGTGTTCATGCCCTGGTCGGTGGTGAAGCTGAGCAGGACGTAGCGTCCCTGAGCGTTCTTGCAGTTCCCCTGCTCCAGGTCCTTCACCTTCCGCTGGCCGGTCAGCGAGCAGCTGGTCTGCTGGGCGAGCTGCGTCAGGCTGGCCGGCTTCGCGACCTTGCCCTCATCGCTCTTGCCGCCGGACGTCGCGTCCGAGATCGCGGAGCAGCCGGCCGGCAGCGGCAGCGCCACCGCCGCGGCGCACAGCAATGCGGGTCTGGTCAGGCGCAGGTGGTGTCGGGAAACCATCGCTCTTCCTCCGGGGGTGAGATGCGCGATTCGGGTGGTGAATACGCATCCCGCCCCGGCGGGGTTCATCCGAGCGTTCAGGTGACCGTCCAGGTTCAGGTCACGAGGCGGGCGGCGGCGGCAGCGCGGACGCCAGGTTCCTCGGACGTGTCGTGATGCAGCCGTTGCAGGCGGATCTCCGTCTCGCGGGTGAGCGGCGCGAACTGCGCCGCCTCCAGCCGGACGCCTTCCTCGCAGTCCCACAGCCCTTCGACGGTGTAGGACTCGGCCGTGTGCGGGGCCGTTCTCGTCAGCGCGGCCAGGATTCTGGGTCTCAAGAACGCGTACGTCGATTCGGTCCAAGCGGATTTCAGCAAGGGGACGGCCTCGCCCGCGCGGAGCCGTCCGAGCCCCTCGATCGGGCTGGCGGCGGCACGCCACTCGCGCCGGTCCAGGGCCACGTTCAGCTCGTCCATCAGCAGCGGGACGTCCTGGCGGGTGCCGTAGCGGGCGAGGATGCTCAGCCCCATGTCCTCGCAGCCGCCGCGCTGCGTCGCCCACGCCCGCGCCCGCGGCAGCGTCTCCGGGCCGTATTCGCGCAGTGCCCGGCACACCGCCCCGCCGTACCGGCTCGGCCGCTGCGGCAGCAGCTCCTCCGCCAGGTCGAGCAGCGCGAGCGTCCGGCGGCGGCCCAGCTCGAAGATCGCCCCGATGGCGCCCTCGCCGCGGCGCCTGGCCACGTCCAGCAGCTCCGCCTCGCTCTGCGCGTCCCGTCCGGGGGCGGCGACCATCGCCCGGCGCGCTGCCCGCCCGGCCTCCCGCTGGCGCGCCAGGGCCTCGGCTATCCGCGGCTGCCGCGTGGCCCACGACTCGATCACCGGATTGTGGTGCGCCGGGATCAGCAGCGCCAGATCCGACTCGTCGCAGCGTGCGGCGACCAGCTCGTCCAAACCTACGGTCAGTGCGGGGTCCTCAAGATCGATCAGCTCCTCGACGGCGTCGAACCACTGCGCGCCCTCCTCGGCGTACCGCCGCAGCGACGCCGCCGCCTCCCGCCGGCTCAGCCGCACCAGGTCCGCCAGGACGCCCAGCGCCAGATCGACCCGCCACTCGTCGGCGTCGGCCTGGTCGGACGGGTCGAACAGATGCGCCGCCACCGGCCCCGACGGCATTTCGAGATCGACCATCAACCGGGCGTAGTACAGCCGCCGTGACTCGCACTGGCGGTCCCACCGTGGATCACGCCGGATGCAGTCGTAGACGTACTCGCCCGCACCGGGCCTGTCCGCCGCGCGCCGCGCGGCCCTCCCGAGCCCTCGCTGCAGCTGACCGTGCAGCGTGCCCGCCGATTCCAACACGACCTCGTTGCTCACCCCGCCAGAATGCGCACGAGACCAGATAACGGGCAAGTGCTTTAGCTGGAGTCTTCGCAGCGGAACGGCTTCTTTCCGCCTCGCGGACCCCCTTTGGGTCACAGGGTCCGTTGTGTGATCCAGGACGTGTGGAGGTCGGCGTAGACGCCGGGTTCGGCGACCAGTTCGGCGTGCGGGCCGCGCTGGACGATCCGTCCCGCGTCGAAGACGACGACCTCGTCCGCGGCCTCGGCGGTGGACAGCCGGTGCGCGATGGAGATCGCGGTGCGGCCCCGGGTGACGCCCTCCAGGGCGCGCTGGATGCGCACCTCCGTGGCCGGGTCGACGGCGGACGTGGCCTCGTCCAGGACGAGGAGGTCCGGGTCGGCGATGTAGGCGCGGGCCAGCGCGACGAGCTGCCGCTCGCCCGCCGACATCGACTCGCCGCGCTGCCCGACGGGCGTGTCCAGGCGGTCGGGGAGCCCGTCGAGCCAGTCGGCGAGGCCGAGTTCGGTCAGGGCGAGGACGAGATCGGCGTCGGACGCGTCCGGACGCCCATACCGGATGTTGTCGGCCAGGGACGCGTCGAACAGGAACCCGTCCTGCGGCACCATGACGATCCGCTCGCGGAGCGAGGAGAACCGGATCCGGTCCAGCGGCACGCCGTCCACGAGGATCCGTCCGGACACCGGGTCCATGAGGCGGGTGAGGAGCTTGGCGAACGTCGTCTTGCCCGAGCCCGTCTCGCCGACGACCGCGACGCGGCTGCGCGGCGCGATGTCGACGGTCACGTCGTGCAGGACGGGCGGCCCGCCCGGGTAGGCGAACCCGACGGACTCGAACCGCACCTCGATCGGCCCGCGCGGCAGCGTCTCGCCGTCGTCGCCGGGGTCGGCGACGTCCGGGACGGTGTCCAGCACGCCGAGCACCCGCCGCCATCCGGCGATCGCGTTCTGCGCCTGGTTGAACACCTCGGTCGCGGTCTGCATCGGGCTGACGAACAGCGTGACCAGGAACAGGAACGCGACCAGCTCGCCGGCCGACAGGTGGCCGGCGATGCCGAGCAGCGTCCCGGCGATGACCACGGCGGCGGTCGCGACGGCGGCGACCAGCTCGCTGACCGGGAAGGTCAGCGCCACCATCGCCTGCGCGCGGGTCTGCGCGTCGCGGTGGGCGTCGACGGTCTCGTTCACGCGCCGGCCCGTCCGGTCCTCGGACGCGTACGCGCGGATCACGGGGGCGCCGACGACGGACTCGCTGACCGCCGCCAGCAGGTCGCCCATCTTCTCCCGCACCCCCATGTAGGCGGCGGACAGGATCCGCTGGAAGTGCCGCAGCGCCCACGCGAGCGGCAGGAACGACAGCCACACGAGCAGCGCCAGCTGCCACGAGTAGACGACCATGAGCATGCTCGCCACGACGAGCTGCCCGATCGACACGATGAACATCAGCCCGCCCGACTGCATGAACTGGCTGATCTGGTCGACGTCGCCGGTCACCCGCGACACCAGCGCGCCGCGCTTCTCGCCGCTCTGGGTCAGCATCGACAGGTCGTGCACGTGCCGGAACGCCTTGATCCGCAGCCCCGCCAGCCCGCCCTCGGACGTCTTGTACAGCCGGACGTTCATCAGGTACGAGCACACGGCCGTCACCAGCACCGCCACCGCGCACAGCGCGACCGCCGTCCGGATGAACCCGATGTCGGGGCCGCCGCCGTCGCCGCCGAGGCCCTTGTCGATCGTCTGCTGGACGGCGATGGGCACCACCACGCGCCCGGCCGTCGACAGCAGCGCGAGCAGCAGCGTCCCGGCCAGCCCTGCGCTGAACTCCGGGCTCAGCAGGATGCCGCGCTTGAGCGTGCTCAGGGCGCCTTCCGACGTCGACGTGTTGCTGATCCCCGTTCCAGTGGCGACCGTCATGTGAGGGCCTCCTCTCCGCCTTCGACGGCCGTCTGCTCCGCTTCCACCCGTTCCTGCTCCGCTTCCACCCGTTCGGCCTCGGCTCTCTCGTAGGCGGTCACGAGGTTGCGGTAACCCTCGGAGCGCTCCAGCAGATCCGCGTGAGCGCCGCGGGCGGTGACGCGGCCGTGGTCCAGGTAGACGACCTCGTCCGCCAGCGCGATCGTCGCCTTGCGGTAGGCGACGACCACGACGGTCGCGCCGCCCGCCTCCGCGGACTGCGCTTCCCGGAGGCTCTGCAGGATGCGCGCCTCCACCTGCGGGTCGACGCTGGACGTCGCGTCGTCCAGGACGAGCAGCCGGGGCCGCCGGACCAGCGCCCGCGCCAGCGCGAGCCGCTGCCGCTGCCCGCCCGACAGCGTCGCCCCGCGCTCCCCGACCCGGGTGTCGAGCCCGCCGGGCAGCGCCGCGACGAACCCCTCGGCCTGCGCGAGGCGGAGCGCCTCCCACACCCGCTCGTCGGGGACGTCGAGGCCGAGCGTCACGTTGCCCCGGACGGTGTCGTCGAACAGGAACGTCTGCTGCGGGACGAGCGCGGCCGTCTCGGCGACGCCGCCGCGCCCGACGTCGCGGAGGTCGACGCCGTCCAGGAGGACGGTCCCGTCCGCCGGGTCGACGAGCCGGACGAGCAGCGAGGTGAGCGTCGACTTGCCGGAGCCCGTCGGGCCGACCACCGCGATCGTCCGGCCGGGGGAGGCGGCGAACGACACGTCGTGCAGGACGTGCCGTCCCGCCGCCGCGTCGCCGTTGCCGTCCGCCTTCGACTCGTAGGCGAACCGGACGTCCCGGACCTCTAGCGCCGTCGCCTTCCCGCCCCCGTTCAGGGAGCCGTCCCCGTACGGGAGGGAGCCGCGCGCGTCCAGGACGCCCCGGACCCGCTCCCAGCCGACGACGCTGCGCGGCACCTCGCCCAGCACCCAGCCCAGCGCCCGGATCGGCCACGACAGCAGCGTGAACAGGTACGCGACGTTCACCAGGTCGCCCGGCGACATCGCCCCGGACTCCAGCCGCAGCGACCCGATCAGCAGGACGGCCAGGACGCCGAGGTTCGGCAGCGCCTCCAGCACCGGGTCGAACAGCCCGCGGATCCGCCCGACCGCGACGTTCGCGTCCCGCAGCGCCTCCGCCCGCTCGGTGAACCGCTCCGTCTCGGACTCCTCGCGCCCCAGGGTCTTGACGACCAGGCCGCCCTCGAAGCTCTCGTGTGCGACCTCGCTGACCTCCGCGCGCAGCTGCTGCGCGCGGGTCGCCACCGGCGACAGCCGCCGCTGGTACACGACGTTGATCAGCGCGACGGCGGGGAAGACCAGGAACCCGACCCCGGCCACGACCATGTCGGTGACCATGATCGACACCGCCGAGATCAGCAGCATGAACACCACGCCGACCGCCATCGGCAGCGGCGCGATCGGCGCCCACACCGCCTCGACGTCCGCGTTGGCGTTCGACAGCAGCTGCCCCGTCGGGTGCCTGTGGTGCCACGCGAGCGGCAGCCGCAGGTACTGCCGGGTGACCGCGCGCCGGTACTCGGCCTGCAGCCGGTACTGCATGAGGCCCGCGTAGAACCGGCGCCCCGCGACGCCGACCGCCTTCAGCAGCGCCACCCCGATGATCAGCACGGCGGCCAGGCCCAGCGACCCGGCCGTGGTGTCCCCCGACTCGAACGCGGGCAGCACGACCTCCTCGGTCGCCCACCCGAGCACCGTCGCGGTCGCCACGGTCATCGCCGCGTACAGCGCGCTGGCGAGGACCGACAGCGTGAAGACCCGGGGCTCGGCCTTCACCGCGACCCACAGCACGCCCATCCCCTCCCGGAGGACATGCGGGCTGACGCGTCTGGACGCAGGTGGCACGGCTACTCCTCGATCACGGCTGGCGCCCGGGACAATGGCCCCCCGCGACCGGGTTGTGGGGGTTTGCGGGCCTGGATATGCCTACCATCCGGCCCGCGCGCTTATTCCCGCCGCGCCCGCCGCGCCCTGTCCGCCCCGCCCGCCCCGGCCTACGATCAGGCGATGAGCACCCAGGAGGACGACGGGCCCGTCCGGCGCGAACGCCGAGCGCTGGCCGACGCCCTCGCGGAGGCGGGACCGGACGCGGCCACCGAATGCGCCGGCTGGGACGCCCGCGATCTGGCCGCACATCTGGTCGTCCGCGAGAGGCGTCCCGACGCCGCCCCGGGAATACTTCTGCCGCCGTTGTCCTTCTACACCGAGCGCGTGCGGCGCCGCACGGCGCGGACCGTTCCGTTCGACCGTCTGGTTGAACGGATTCGGCTCGGACCGCCGAAGTTCTCGCCGTACGCGCTTCCCGGCGTGGACAAAATCGCGAACGGCGTTGAGTTCTTTGTTCACCATGAGGACATCCGCCGCGCACGTCCCGACTGGGAGCCGCGGGAGATCTCCCCGGAGTTCGAGGAACTGCTCTGGCGACGGATAAGAATTGCCCGCTTTGTCCTAAGAAAAGTTCATGTTCGGGTAACGCTGGTCCAGCCGGACGGCCGCAGCCTGCGCGTGTCCGGCCGGGGTCGCGGGGCCGTCCGCGTCCACGGCCCGGTCGGCGAACTCGTCCTGTGGGCACTGGGCCGCCGCGACGTCGCGAACGTCCGTCTCACCGGGGCGACGGACGCTGTCAAGACCCTGACCGAGACCGGTTGGAGTCTTTAACGGCCAGGTAACGGCGTGGTTCGCGGAGAGGAGAATCGCAAGCCTTGCGGCTCCTCCGCTTTACGCGGAACCGGTGATACGGTGGTCCGGTCGGTTGCAGTCGTGGTTCTCGATCGTGCAGACGCCCGCGGACTGATGGCAGCGGGCGTTTTGGCTTTTCCGGGACCGTACCGGGGGCGAGAGCGTTCCGCAGCGACCGCACGGGCCCGCGAGGTGTGGGCCCAGGTTTTGCCGCAAGGAGAAAGACATGCCCCAGCAGGGCACCGTGAAGTGGTTCAACGCCGAGAAGGGCTTCGGTTTCATCGCTGTGGACGGCGGCGGACCGGACGTGTTCGTGCACTACTCGGCCATCCAGAGCTCCGGGTACCGCACGCTGGACGAGAACCAGCGCGTCCAGTTCGAGGTGACGCAGGGTAACCGGGGTCCGCAGGCCGACCAGGTCGTCCCCCTGTAAAGCCCGTAGTCGTACGTCAGGGCCCGTCCCCCTTCGCCAGGGAGACGGGTCCTTTCGCGTGTTCATTGCGTTTCTCTCCTCCTTCGGGCCCTGGGGGCCCTCCATCGTCGAGAAACGCGGCGCGATCGCTGCATCGCTTCGGCTCGCCTTGCGGCTCGCTGCGCGATCAGGTTTCTCGCTAGCTCGAAACCTGCCTTCGGTCGCGATCGCAAGCGTTTGGGTTGTCGCGGGGTTGCTTCGGTGGCTGAGCTGGGCTGCCATAGGATCTAGGCCATGTCCGTTCCTTCGTCCGGCCTGGACCCCAAGATCGCTGACCGGCTCAAGCGCGACGCCGGCGGCCTCGTGCCCGCCATCGCCCAGCAGTACGACACCGGCGAGGTGCTCATGCTCGGCTGGATGGACGACGAGGCGCTGCATCGCACCCTCACCACAGGGCGCTGCACCTACTGGTCCCGCAGCCGCCAGGAGTACTGGGTGAAGGGCGAGAGCTCGGGCCACCAGCAGTGGGTCAAGTCGGTCGCGCTCGACTGCGACGCCGACGCGATCCTGGTGAAGGTCGACCAGGTCGGCGCCGCCTGCCACACCGGCGACCGCACCTGCTGGGACGCCGACGTCCTGGACGCCGTCGTCGGCGAACGCCCCGACCCGGCGTCGTGACCGGGCCGGGCCGATGACCCCGGGGCGCGAGCGCGGCGTGACGGCGCTGCTGTGCGCCGCCGGGGCCGGTCTCGTCCTGCTCGCCGCCGGCCGCACCTGGGCCGTCGTCGAGGCCGAGGACGCCATCACCCCGTTCAGCCAGAAACTGACCGGCGGCGACCTCGGCGGCGCGGCCGGCGCGCTCGGCTGGGCCGCGCTCGCGGGCCTCGCCGCGCTCTTCGCCACCCGCGGCCGTGTCCGCGCGGGCGTCGGCGTCCTCATCGCGCTGTTCGGCGCAGGCATCGCCTACGCCTCGACCGCCGCCGTCCAGCGCGCCAACGTGCTGTCCGCCGCCGGCGACGAGAGCGCTCTCATCAAGCTCGGCGCCGACCCCGCCTTGCAGGTCAACCTCTGGTGGATCGTCTCCGTCGCCGGCGGCGTGCTCCTCGTCGTCGCCGGGGGCGTCACGGCTGTGCGCGGAGCGCGCTGGCCCGGCATGTCCGCACGCTACGAGCGCGCGGCCCCGCGGACGCCCGCCGCCGACGACGACCCGTCCGCCCTGTGGAAGTCCCTCGACCGCGGCGAGGACCCCACCGCCCAGAAGAACGGGCGGCCGTGAACACCGAGGGCGGCGGGCTCGTCCTCGTCGTCGAGCACGACCCGGCCGTCGCCGAGCTGCAGCGCCGCTACCTCGCCCGCGAGGGCTTCGACGTCGAGATCGAGGCCGATCCCGGCCGGGCCCCCGCCGCCGCCGAACGCGGGCGCCCGGACGTCGTCGTCCTCGACCTGTCCGTCTCCGCGCTGCCCGCCGACCTGTACCGGCGCGTGGCGGAGGCCGCGCGACCCGCGCCCGTCATCGCCGTGACCGGCCCGCTGGACCCCGCCCTCGCCCGCGCCCTCGGCGAGCACCACGTCGACCGGCCCTTCAGCCCCCGCGTCCTGGTCGGCGCGGTCGCCGACGCGCTCCGCGGCGACCCCGCCGAGGCGCCAGGCCCGCTCCGCGCGGGCGCCGTCGCCCTCGACCCCGAGGGCCGCGTCGCCGTCATCGGCGACCGCCGCGTCACCCTCACCGTCACCGAGTTCGACCTCCTCGAATTCCTGATGGCCAATCCCGGCCGCGTCTTCACCCGCGAGCAGCTCCTCGACGCGGCCTGGGGCCCCGGCGCGGGCGCCGGAAGCCGCACGGTCGACGTCCACGTCGCCCAGCTCCGCGCCAAACTCGGCGAAGGCAACCCGATCAGGACCGTCCGGGGCGTCGGCTACGTCCTCGACAGGTGAGGTCTCGCGTGGAGGCTCCTAGGGTGGACGATGTGACCCGCGCGGCTTCGGACTCGGCTCGGCGGACGTTGCTGCCGCAGGGGCTTGTGCTGGGCGGGGTCGTCGCGGGGGCGCTGCTGGTGGCGTTCCGGGACCCGAACGAGGCGGGGCACTACCCGAGCTGCCCTTTCCTGGCGATGACCGGGTACTACTGCCCCGGGTGCGGGATGATGCGGCTCGTCCACGCGCTCACGCACGGGGACGTGGGGACGGCGTTCGGATTCAATCCGCTGGTCTTCGTCCTGCTGCCGGTGTTCGGATACATGTTCGTCCGGTGGACGGTGCTGGGCGCGCGGGGGATGCCGATGCGGTCCGCTCTGTTCAGGCCGGTCGTGGTGTACTCGTTCGTCGGCGCGCTCGCCGTGTACTGGGTCGTCCGCAACCTGCCGTTCGCCGCGGCGCTGGCGCCCTGAGCGGCGGCGGCCGCGGGAGGGGTCCCCGGATGCCGAGAGCGTTCCAGGGGGCGGCTACGATCGGTGCACGGAACGACCTGAAATAGGGGGGCCTGCGACCTTGAGCGTTTTGGACGAGATCGTTGAGGGCGTCCGGGCCGATCTCGCCGAAAGGCAGCGTGAGGTTCCGCTCGACGCCCTGAAGGAGCGGGCGGCGGCCGCCCCCGCCCCACGGGACGCGCTCGCCGCGCTGCGCGGCCCCGGCGTCTCGGTGATCGCCGAGGTCAAGCGCAGCAGCCCGTCCAAGGGCGCGCTCGCCGCGATCGCCGACCCCGCCGCCCTCGCCCGCGACTACGAGTCCGGCGGCGCGAAGGTGATCAGCGTGCTGACCGAGCGGCGCCGGTTCGGCGGCAGCCTGGACGACCTCGCCGCGGTCCGCGCCAACGTCGGCGTCAGCGTCCTGCGCAAGGACTTCATCGTCACGTCCTACCAGCTGTGGGAGGCGCGGGCGCACGGCGCCGACATGGCCCTGCTCATCGTCGCCGCGCTGGAGCAGGACGCGCTGGTGTCGCTGGTCGAGCGGGCCGAGTCGATCGGGCTGCTCCCGCTGGTGGAGGCGCACACCGAGGAGGAGGCCGAGCGCGCCGTCGCCGCGGGCGCCAAGGTCATCGGCGTGAACGCGCGCGACCTGAAGACGCTGCAGGTCGACCGCGGCGTGTTCGCGCGGGTCGCGCCGCTCATCCCCAAGGAGATCGTGAAGATCGCCGAGTCGGGGGTGCGGGGCCCGCACGACCTGCTCGCCTACGCCTCCAGCGGCGCCGACGCGGTGCTGGTCGGGGAGAGCCTGGTGATCGGCAAGGACCCGCGCACCGCGGTCGCCGACCTCGTCGCCGCCGGCGCCCACCCCGCCCTGCGGCAAAGCGGCTGACGGACTGGATAGGCTACGAACATGCAGGTCGAACCGCTCCGGGAGCGATGGCGGGGCTTCTGTCCGACTCGGTGACAAGCCCCTTCTCGTACGACAGGACGCGTTTCCCATGACCATCGACACCGCGCGCGGTGCCGTGCCCGACGCCACGGGCCACTTCGGATCGTTCGGCGGCCGGTTCGCCCCCGAGGCGCTGATGGCGGCGCTGGACGAGCTGACCCGCGAGTTCGAGACCGCCAGGCACGACCCCGCCTTCACCGCCGAGCTGGACGACCTGCTCGCGAACTACGCGGGCCGTCCGAGCCTGCTGACCGAGGCGAAGCGCTTCTCCGCGCACGCGGGCGCCCGCGTGCTGCTCAAGCGCGAGGACCTCAACCACACCGGCTCCCACAAGATCAACAACGTGCTCGGCCAGGCGCTGCTGACCCGCCGGATGGGCAAGACCCGCGTGATCGCCGAGACGGGCGCCGGGCAGCACGGCGTCGCGACCGCCACGGCGGCGGCGCTGCTAGGCCTGGACTGCACCGTCTACATGGGCGAGGTCGACACCGAGCGGCAGGCCCTCAACGTCGCGCGGATGCGGATGCTCGGCGCCGAGGTCGTCCCGGTGACGACCGGCAGCCGCACCCTCAAGGACGCCTGCAACGAGGCGTTCCGCGACTGGGTCGCCAGCGTCGAGAACACCCACTACTGCATCGGCTCCGTCATGGGCCCGCACCCGTTCCCGATGATGGTCCGCGACTTCCAGCGGATCATCGGGGTCGAGGCGCGGCGGCAGTGCCTGGAGCTGACCGGCTCGCTGCCGGACGCCGTCGTCGCCTGCGTGGGCGGCGGGTCCAACGCGATCGGGACGTTCCACGCCTTCGTCCCGGACGAGTCCGTCCGGCTGTTCGGCTTCGAGGCGGGCGGCGACGGCGTCGCCACCGGCAGGCACGCCGCGACGCTCGTCGGCGGGTCCCTCGGCGTCATCCACGGCATGCGCACCTACCTGCTGCAGGACGAGGACGGCCAGACCCAGGAGACCCACTCGATCTCCGCCGGCCTCGACTACCCCGGCGTCGGCCCCGAGCACGCGTGGCTGCACGACTCCGGCCGCGCCGAGTACCGGGAGATCACCGACGCGGAGGCGATGGACGCGTTCTCGCTGCTCTGCCGCACCGAGGGCATCATCCCGGCCATCGAGTCCGCGCACGCGCTCGCGGGCGCGCTCAAGGTCGGCGCCGAACTGGGGCAGGACGCCACGATCGTCGTGTGCCTGTCCGGACGCGGCGACAAGGACATGCACACGGCCGCCGGGTTCTTCGGCCTGATCTCCGAGGGGGAGGGCCAGTGAGCGTCCAGACCGCCTACGACAAGGCCAAGGCCGAGGGACGCGCCGCGCTCGTCGGCTACCTGCCCGCCGGGTTCCCCACCTACGAGGGCTCCATCGACGCCTTGAAGACGATGGTCGACGCGGGCTGCGACGTCATCGAGATCGGGCTGCCCTACACCGACCCGATGATGGACGGCCCCACCATCCAGGACGCCGTCCACCAGGCGCTCGTCGGCGGCGTCCGCGTCGCCGACGTGTTCCGGACGGTCGAGGCCGTCGCCGCCACCGGCGTCCCCACCCTCGTCATGACGTACTGGAACCCCGTCGACCACTACGGCGTCGACCGGTTCGCCCGCGACCTCGCGTCGGCCGGCGGCTCCGGCCTGATCACGCCCGACCTCACGCCGGAGGAGGGCGGCGCGTGGCTGGAGGCGTCCGACGCGCACGGCGAGGGGCCGGGCCTCGACCGGGTGTTCCTCGTCGCGCTCAGCTCCACCGACGAGCGCATCGAGAAGATCACCGGGCTGTGCCGCGGGTTCGTGTACGCGGCGTCGCTGATGGGCGTCACCGGCGCCCGCACCGCGGTCGACACCGGCGCCCCGCGCCTGGTGGAGCGGACCCGCGCCATGATCGACAAGGGCGGGACGGCCCTGCCGGTCGGCCTCGGCCTCGGCGTCGGCGACGGCGCGCAGGCCGCCGAGGTCGCCCGGTTCGCGGACGGGGTGATCGTCGGATCGGCGTTCGTCCGCCGCCTCCTGGACGCCCCCGACCTCGCCTCCGGCCTCACCGGCCTCCGCACCCTCACCGAGGAACTGGCCGAGGGCGTCCGCACACCCCGCTGACGATCATCGGCGGGGTGTTGTGCGGGTCTGACGATCATTCGGCGGGCGGGGCGGGCGCGGGGGCGGGATCTCGCGGACGGCGCCTCCGTGTTGGGCTTGTGATGCCGCCGCTCTCCCGTAAGGTGTGTTCGCCGGGTGAGACGGTCCTGGAAGGATCACGATGACGCAAGAGATGACGGCGAAGGAACGGGCCGGTACGGCCGCGCCGCCGTTGCCGCCCGCATGGTTCCTGGTCACGGCCTGGATCCTGACGATCGCCGGGCTCGGAATCTCCGTCTACCTGACGATCACGCACTACGACGAAGGGGCGCTGGTGTGCTCGGCGTCCAAGACCGTCGACTGCCACGCGGTCACGACCAGCGACTACTCCACGCTGGCCGGGATCCCGATGCCGCTGCTCGGCCTGGCCTTCTTCGTCGCGTTCGCCGCGCTGATCACCCCGTGGGCGCTGCGGTCGGCCTGGCCGCCGTTGCGCTGGGGACGGGTGGCGAGCGTGTCGGTCGGCGTGCTCTTCGTCGTTTACCTCGTCACCGTGGAATTGGCAATCTTGCACAAAATCTGCCTGTGGTGCACCGGTGTACACGTCGTGACCGTCCTGCTCTTCCTTCTCGTTCTCATCGACGAATTCCGGCGAATCGGTCAAGTCGACTAGTCTCGCCGTGACCGCGCCGCACGGTGCCGGCGCGGCCCACACGCAATAGGAGAAACCCCATGAGCAAGGCCGCACGGGAGCGGTCCGCGCGGGAGCGCCTGGCCGCCGAGCGAAAGCGGCAGGAGTCGCGTTCCAAGCAGCGGCGGCTGCTCGCGATCGTCCTCGGCTCGGTGGTCGCGGTGGCGGTCATCGTGGTCGGGACCGTCCTGATCGTCGACCAGCAGCGCAAGAACGGGCGGGCCGAGGCGCACAAGGGCGCGCTCGCCCCGCTCAGCCGCCAGGCGGACGGCTCCATCGTCATGGCCAAGGCCGGGGTGACCAAGCCGGAACTGGAGATCTTCGAGGACTTCCAGTGCCCGATCTGCAAGCAGTTCGAGGAGGCCACCGGCAAGACCGTCCAGCAGCTCGCGCTGGAGGGCAAGGTCAAGGTCGTCTACCGGCCGTTCCACCTCTTCGGCCAGCAGAAGGACCCGATCAAGATCAACTCGCTGCGCTCGGCGGCGGCGGCGCTCTGCGTCCCGGCCGACAAGTGGGTCTCCTACCAGGAGGCGCTCTACAAGTTCCAGCCCGCCGAGGGCGACGAGGGCTTCGCGCCCGACGACCTCGTCAAATGGGGCAAGGACGTCGGCGTCACCGACGCGAACTTCGAGAAGTGCGTGCGGGACGAGCAGAAGAAGCCGCAGGTCGACGCGATGACCAAGTACGCCCTGCAGACCCGCGGCGTCGACGGCACGCCGACGGTGTTCCTCAACGGCCAGAAACTCGACACGAACCAGGTCATGAACCCCGGCGGCCTGCGGGCGGTCATCGACTCGGCCCGCGCGGCCGGCAAGTGACGCCCCGCCCCTGACCATCGCGCGCCGCGCCGACCCCTCCCACCCGGCGGGGACGGCGCGGCGCGGCGTTTTCACCGTCCGGAGACGGCCCGTCCCGCTACGCTCGTGCGAGCGCACAATCACGCACAGTGGCGATCGGGGGATCGATGAGCGAGCAGGGGAGCGGGCCTTCGGCGCAGGGACGGCTCGGGGACGAACAGGCGCGGGCCGCGGCCCGGGGGCAGCGGCAGCGGCTGCTGGTGGTCGTCCTCGGCGGGGTCGTCGCGGCGGCGGTCGTGGTCGCGGTGGTGGTCGTGGCCGTCTCCCGCAACAGCGGGGGCGAGACGTTCGAGGACTCCTACAAGGGTCCGCTGGCGCCGACGACCCGCGAGCAGTACGGCGCCGTCGCGATGGCGCAGCCGGGCGTCACCGCACCCGTCCTGGACCTGTACGAGGACTTCCAGTGCCCCGCGTGCAAGCTGCTGGAGCAGCGGCTCGGCGGGACGATCAAGCAGCTCGCCGCCGAGGGCAAGGTGAAGGTCGTCTACCGCCCGTTCCAGCTCTTCCAGCAGGACCCGCTGATGTCGAACTCGCGGCGTGCCGCGAACGCCGCCGCCTGCGTCCCGGCCGAACGGTGGGTCCGGTACCACGACAGGCTGTTCGCCGAGCAGCCGGTGGAGGGCGACAGGGGCTTCAGCAACGCGGACCTGATCGACTGGGGCGCCGAGCAGGGCGTCGCCGACCCCGCGTTCGCCGCCTGCGTCAACGGCTCCCAGAAGATCGACCTGGTGGAGAAGGCGAGCGCGCAGGCCGGGCGGGCCGGCGTCGACGCCACCCCGTACCTGGCGCTGAACGGACGGAAGATCGGCGCCGGCGCCCTCGGCTCCCCGGACGACCTGAAGAAGGCCGTCGCCGCGGCGGCCGGAGCCCCGGCCCCCGCGCCCGGCGCCACCCGCTCGGACGGGACGGAGATCGGCGCCGACCCGGCGCCGTAGCGGAGGGCGGCCGGGAGCCGTAGGCGGGGGCGACCGCGCGGTGTGGCGGGGGCGACCCGGCGGCGTGGCGGAGACCGCGCGATCCGCGCCCCGGAGGCGGTAACGTCTGCGGGCATGGAGCCGCTGGCCTACATTCCGAGTCCCTCGCAGGGCGTCTGGCACCTCGGGCCCGTCCCGATCCGCGCCTACGCCGTCATGATCATTCTTGGCATCGTCGTCGCCGTCTGGCTGGGCGAACGGCGCTGGGCAGCCAAGGGCGGCACGCCCGGCGTGGTCGTCGACATGGCCGTGTGGGCGGTGCCGTTCGGCCTGGTCGGCGGGCGGCTCTACCACGTCCTCACCGACTACCAGCGCTACTTCGGCGCGGACGGCGACCCGCTCCGCGCGCTGGAGATCTGGAAGGGCGGCCTCGGCATCTGGGGCGCGGTCGCGCTGGGCGCGGTCGGCGCGATCATCGGCTGCCGGCGGCGCGGGATCTCCGCGCTCGCGCTCGCCGACGCGGTCGCGCCGGGCATCGTCCTCGCGCAGGCCATCGGCCGGTGGGGCAACTACTGGAACCAGGAGCTGTACGGACGGCCGCTCGACGCCTTCTGGGCCATCGAGATCGACGAGAACCACCGTCCGGTGCTGGACGGCGGGCCCGCGCTCGACCCCGAGTACGCCGACATCGCCACCTACCACCCGACGTTCCTGTACGAGTTCCTGTGGTGCGTCGGCGTCGCGGCCCTGATCATCTGGGCCGACCGCCGCTACAACCTCACGCACGGGCGCGCGTTCGCGCTCTACGTCGCCGCCTACACCCTGGGCCGCGCCTGGATCGAGGCGCTGCGCATCGACGAGGCCCACGAGGTCCTCGGGCTGCGGCTGAACGACTGGACGTCGATCATCCTGTTCGCCGGCGCGGTCGCCTACATGTACCGGGCGCGCAACCTCACCGGGCCGGAGAACATGGGCCGTCCCGCCGAGGAGACCGCGTCCGGCGCGACGGTCACGGACGCCGGGACCGAGGCGGAGCCCGGCGAGGACCCCGAGCCGAAGGACGAGGCGGACGCCGGCGAGGACGCGCCCACGGTGGTCGAGTCCGAGGGCGAAGAGGCCACCGAGATACTGGAGCAGCCCGAACCGGCCGCCGAGGACGCCGAATCCGCCGAATCCGCCGAGAAGACGAAGACCGACGCCGAGCCGGAAGACGATGCCGCCGAGCCCGCCGCCGAGACCGTCGTCGAGGACGCGAAGGACGACGGTGTCGCCGACCCCGAGCGGGTAGAGGAAGAGGAATCCGAAGGGGAGCCCGTCAAAGACGGGAAGCAGTAGTCGGCTCAGGCGACCGGTGCGGGGGAGATGACCAGCGGGAAGCCCGGCGTGCGCCCGGAGCGCCACCACCAGCACCGCGACGTCACCGGCGGCTGGCTGCGGCCCGCGGTGTTCGGCGCGATGGACGGCCTGGTCTCCAACTTCGCGCTGATCGCGGGCATCGCGGGCGGCCAGGCGAGCCAGCGGGTCGTCCTGCTCGCGGGCCTCGCCGGGCTGGCGGCGGGCGCGTTCTCGATGGCGGCGGGGGAGTACATCTCGGTCGCGTCCCAGTCGGAGCTGGCCGAGGCGGAGATCGAGGTGGAGCGGCGCGAGCTCGCCCGGCATCCGGGGGCCGAGGAGCGGGAACTGGCCGGGGTCTTCGAGGCGCGCGGCGTCGACCCGGACACCGCGGCGGAGGTCGCGCGGCAGCTGTCCCGCGACCCGGACGACGCCCTTGAGGTGCACACCAAGGAGGAGCTCGGGGTGACGCCCGGCGAACTGCCGTCCCCGGTGCTGGCGGCGGGCTCGTCGTTCCTGTCGTTCGCGGTCGGGGCGATGCTGCCGGTGCTGCCGTACCTGCTGGGCGCGTCCACGCTGTGGCCTGCGGCGGGCGTCGCCGCGCTCGGCCTGTTCGCCGCGGGCGCGCTGGTGTCGCGGGTGACGGCCCGCGCCTGGTGGTTCGGCGGGACGCGGCAGCTGGCGTTCGGCGCCGCCGCCGCGGCGATCACCTACGGGGTCGGCGCGCTGATCGGCACGGGCTGAGGAATCTGGATGAAACGCCCTTTTGGCCACGCGGAGGGCGCCGGGGCCGCTAAGCTCCCGGACGTGATCGAGGCTCGTGACACAGGCTCCCGCGAGACCCCGGGCAGGGGCGGCGGGCAGGACTTCTGGCCGGACGACGACAAGCCCGGCCGCCGGCTCCCCAGTCCGAAGCTGCTGTACGGCGCGGCCGCCGCGCTGGTCGCCGTGGTCGTCGCGGTAGTCGCCGTGCTGATGCTGACCGGCGGCGGGACGGAGGAGAAGGCCGCCCCCCGTGAGGTCCTCCCGACCGCGTACACGCCGGACTACAACGGCGAGGGCTTCCGCCAGATCGCCGAGCGGTCCGCCGACGGACGCGCGATCACCGAGGGCGAGGCGTTCTCCGCGAAGAGCCTGAAGTCCACGGGCTACTCGTTCTCGCTCGCCGCGTCCGACCTGAGCTCCGACTGCAAGGCCGCGACCTGGGGCGCCCGCCTGCAGGGCGACCTCGCCAAGTTCGGCTGCACCCAGATCGCCCGCTCCGCGTACGTGAGCGCCGACAAGAAGCACGTCGGCCACTTCGTCGTGATCAACCTGTCCGGGGTGGAGGGCGTCAAGCAGATCCTGCGCGACCTGGACCCGCGGACGAAGGCGGGCTGGCCGACCCTGCTGAAGGCGCCCGGCGTGCCCGCGACCGGCGCCGGGTTCAGCGCCGCCTACGCCAAGACCTACGGCCACTACGCGGTGCTGACGCTGGTGGAGCGGGCCGGCGGGGCGCAGCCCGCCTCGCTCAACGAGATGATCGATGTGAGCCTGGTCGTCGAGAACGCCGCCGACTTCCTGTACGGGCGGCTCGACCTGGCCGCCACCGGGAAGCCCGGGCAGTGATCCGGCCGCGTGCGGGCGTGTCGCCGGCCGGCGAGCAGTAGTCTGCGCGGTCGTGGAGCCCGATGAACCGTGGAACCTGATGAGCACCGCCGCGGCGGCCCCCGGCGGGCGCCGGTGAACCGCCAGGGCCGAGGGCAGCCCGCACCGCGCAGGTCGGCTCCGGGCCGCACCGGAGCGCCCCGCCCGCGCACCCCGGCTCGCCGTCCGCAGCGTCCGGACCGTTCTGCCCCGCCTCCGCCGCGCATGCCTTACGAGGACGACGGGCCCGGCTACCGGAACGCGTCCGGCCCGGTCCCGCCCTCGCGCCCCGGCGAGCCCCGCGCGATGCCGGACCACCGCGGCGGCGGGCCTGACGCCCGCGACGGCAGGGTCGATCCGCGTGCCGGGAAGGCGAAGCGGCGCGGCCGGAAGCAGAAGGGCCGCGACCGGACGCCGAAGCAGCGCGGCGGCGGGCCGGATCGGCGCGACGGCGGGGCCGACCAGCGCGTCGGCATGGCCGAGCTGCCGATCGGGCCGTCCCGGGACGCGCGCGGGCCGCGCAAGACGGGCCGGAAGCGCCAGGCACGTCCGGCCGGGTACGGGCCGAAGCTGTACTTCGGCGCGGCCGCCGTCCTCGGCCTGGTCGTGCTGCTCGCGATCGGCGCGGTGGTGGGCCTGAGCGGCGAGGACGGCGCCCCCGCGGGCGGCGACGTGGGCAACGTGCGTATCGGGAAGCCGGCGCGGAACGGCCTGTCGCCAGTCTCGTACTCGAACTCGCCGTCGACGTCCGCGTACGCGGGCATCGCCGCACGTGGCTCGGACGCCAAACCGCTGACGATCGGGGAGTCGTTCCCGTCGTCGGCCGCGACGCTGACCGTCCCGGACGGCGACGTCGAGGTGAAGCTGCGCGCCAAGCGCCTGGACGCCGACTGCGCCGCCGCCGTGTGGGGCGCGACGGTCGGCGAGGTGCTGGGCAAGGGCGGCTGCACGCAGGCGGTCCGCGGGATCTACTCAGATACCAAGAAGGGGTACGGGCTGGCCGTCGCCGTGTTCAACCTGGCCGGTTCGGCGGACGCGGACCGGTTCGTCGCGACGCTGGAGAAGACGCTCGGCGCGGGGTTCGTCCGGCCGCTGGAGGCGCCCGCGCCGCTGGACCGGTTCGGGCACGGCTTCGGGATGGCGCGCGGCCTGGCGATGGGCCACTTCGCCGTGGTCACGTGGGCGCAGCGGCTGGACGGCAAGGGCGACGAGAAGGACGAGACGCTGCTGTCCCTGCTGATCGAGGGCGGCAAGGCCCCGGCGGTGCTCGGCCGCGCCGCCCGCACGTAAACCTTGTGCGCCGGTGACGATGCTCACCGAGGTCAGCGCCTTTCGCGCCGAGGGCGTACCGGTAAACTGGTCTAAACCACTGTGAGATGACGCACGGTCGATCCGCGTCCGGAAGTTTCGTGATCTGGTGCCTTCGGGCATGATCCCGGCAGTGATGTAATGTCATCTCACCGCAGCAGGGCCAACGTCGTCCCGAGCCTGCACTGACACCGAAGCAGTGACAAGACGACGACGGAGGGTTTCATGGCTGCTGCTGCCCTCACACCCGCCGGCCGTGCGCCCGGCACCGGACCCGCCGCGACGGGACGGCCCCCCGCCCAGGGACTGTACGACCCGGCGAACGAGCATGACGCCTGCGGCGTCGGGATGGTCGCCGACCTGCACGGCCGCACGAGCCACGACATCGTGCAGAAGGCCCTGACCGTCCTGAAGAACCTCGACCACCGCGGGGCGGTCGGCGCGGAGCCGGACGACGGCGACGGCGTCGGCATCCTCGTCCAGATCCCGGACGCGTTCTTCCGCGAGGTCTGCGACTTCCCGCTCCCCGAGCCCGGCGCGTACGCGGCCGGGATCGCGTTCCTGCCGCAGGACGGCGACGAGCGCGCCGCCGTGACCGCCCACGTCGAGACGCTCTGCGCCGAGGAGGGCCTGACGGTCCTCGGGTGGCGCGAGCTCCCGCACGACCCCGACTTCACCGGCCCGGCCGCCCGCCGCGTCATGCCGCAGTTCGCCCAGATGTTCCTGGCTCCCGCCGCCGGCGGCCCGCACGAGGGCAATACCGGCCTGGAGCTGGACCGCGTCGTGTTCTGCATGCGCGAGCGCGCCGAGCAGGACGTGAACGTCTACTTCCCGAGCCTGTCCAGCCGGACGATCGTCTACAAGGGGATGCTGACGACGCCGCAGCTGGAGCCGTTCTTCCCCGACCTGTCCGACCGGCGCTTCACCAGCGCGATCGCGCTCGTCCACTCCCGGTTCTCGACGAACACGTTCCCGGCCTGGGAGCTGGCCCACCCGTACCGGTTCATCGCGCACAACGGCGAGATCAACACGGTGAAGGGCAACCGGAACTGGATGCGGGCCCGCGAGGCGCTGCTGAAGTCCGACCTGCTGCCCGGCGACCTGTCCCGGATCTACCCGGTGATCGACATCGAGGCCAGCGACACCGCGTCGTTCGACGAGTGCCTGGAGCTGCTGCACCTCGGCGGCCGGTCGCTGCCGCACGCCGTGCTGATGATGATCCCGGAGGCGTGGGAGAACCACACGGAGATGGACGCGGAGCGCCGCGCGTTCTACGAGTTCCACTCCACGCTGATGGAGGCGTGGGACGGTCCCGCCAGCGTCAGCTTCACCGACGGCACCGTCGTCGGAGCGGTCCTGGACCGCAACGGGCTGCGCCCCGGCCGGTACTGGGTGACGCGCGACGGCCTGGTCGTGCTGGCCAGCGAGGCGGGCGTGCTCGACATCCCGGCGGCGGACGTCGTCCGGAAGGGACGGCTGCAGCCCGGCAAGATCTTCCTGGTGGACACGGCCGCCGGCCGGATCGTGGAGGACGACGAGGTCAAGGCCGAGCTGGCCGCCGAGCACCCGTACGGGCAGTGGCTGCACGAGGGCCTCGTCCGGTTCGAGGAGCTGCCGCAGCGCGAGCGGGAGATCCCGACGCACGACACGCTGGTCAAGCGGCAGCAGACGTTCGGGTACACGCTGGAAGAGCAGCGGATCATCCTGACGCCGATGGCGCGGACGGGCGCGGAGCCGATCGGCTCGATGGGCACCGACACCCCGATCGCCGTGCTGTCGGAGCGCCCGCGGCTGCTGTTCGACTACTTCAAGCAGCTGTTCGCGCAGGTCACGAACCCGCCGCTGGACGCGATCCGCGAGGAGCTGGTCACCTCGCTGCAGTCCACGCTCGGCCCGGAGGGCAACCTCCTGGAGCCGGGCCCGGACTCGTGCCGGCGGCTCGTCCTGCCCACTCCGATCCTGGACAACGACGAGCTGTCCAAGATCATCCACATCGACGACGAGGGGTCGCTGCCGCATCTGCAGGCCCACGTCGTGCAGGGCCTGTACGACGTCGCCGGCGGGGGAGCGGCCCTGGAGGCCCGCCTGGAGGAGATCAACTCCGAGGTGAGCCGGGCCATCGACGCCGGCGCCCGCATCATCGTGCTGTCGGACCGGGGCGCCGACTCCGGCCGCGCCGCGATCCCGTCGCTGCTGCTGACCGGGGCCGTCCACCACCATCTGATCAGGGAGAAGACCCGCACCCGGGTCGGCCTGGTGATCGAGACGGGCGAGGCCCGCGAGTGCCACCACATGGCGCTGCTGATCGGGTACGGCGCGTCCGCGATCAACCCGTACCTGGCGATCGAGACCGTCGAGGACCTCGTCCGCGGCGGCGGCATCGAGGACCTGGACGAGGCGAAGGCCGTCCGGAACCTGGTGAAGGCGTACGGCAAGGGCGTCCTGAAGGTCATGTCGAAGATGGGCGTGTCGACGGTCGCGTCCTACACCGGCGCGCAGATCTTCGAGGCGATCGGCCTCGGCGAGGACGTCGTGTCGCGCTGCTTCACCGGCACCACGTCCCGGCTCGGCGGCGTCGGCTTCGACGTGCTGGCCCGCGAGTCCGCCGAGCGGCACGCCCGCGCCTACCCGCCGGGCGGCAACGACCTCGCGCACCGGACGCTCGACGTCGGCGGCGAGTACCAGTGGCGCCGCGAGGGCGAGCCGCACCTGTTCAACCCGGACACGGTGTTCAAGCTGCAGCACGCCACCCGCACCCGCCGCTACGAGATCTTCAAGGAGTACACCTCCAAGGTCGACTCGCAGGCGGAGAAGCTGATGACGCTCCGCGGCCTGTTCCGGCTGAAGGAGGGTGAGCGGGAGCCCGTCCCGCTGGACGAGGTCGAGCCCGTATCGGAGATCGTGAAGCGGTTCTCCACCGGCGCGATGTCGTACGGGTCGATCTCCGCGGAGGCGCACGAGACCCTCGCGATCGCGATGAACCGGCTCGGCGGCAAGTCCAACACCGGTGAGGGCGGCGAGGACCCGGTGCGCTTCACCCCGGACGAGAACGGCGACCTGCGCCGCAGCGCGATCAAGCAGGTCGCGTCGGGCCGGTTCGGGGTCACGTCCGAGTACCTGACGAATTCCGACGACATCCAGATCAAGATGGCGCAGGGCGCCAAGCCCGGCGAGGGCGGCCAGCTGCCCGGCCACAAGGTGTACCCGTGGATCGCCAAGACCCGGCACTCCACGCCCGGCGTCGGCCTCATCTCGCCGCCGCCGCACCACGACATCTACTCCATCGAGGACCTGGCGCAGCTCATCCACGACCTGAAGAACGCCAACCCGGCGGCGCGCGTGCACGTCAAGCTCGTCGCGGAGGTCGGGGTCGGGACGGTCGCGGCCGGGGTGTCCAAGGCGCACGCCGACGTCGTGCTGATCTCCGGGCACGACGGCGGCACCGGCGCGTCCCCGCTGACGTCGCTGAAGCACGCGGGCGCGCCGTGGGAGCTGGGCCTCGCCGAGACGCAGCAGACGCTGCTGCTGAACGGGCTGCGCGACCGCATCGTCGTGCAGACCGACGGGCAGATGAAGACCGGCCGGGACGTCGTCGTCGCCGCGCTCCTCGGCGCCGAGGAGTACGGTTTCGCGACCGCGCCGCTGGTGGTGTCGGGCTGCATCATGATGCGGGTCTGCCACCTGGACACCTGCCCGGTCGGCGTCGCGACGCAGAACCCCGTCCTGCGGCGGCGGTTCGCGGGCAAGCCGGAGTTCGTCGTCAACTTCTTCGAGTTCATCGCCGAGGAGGTCCGCGAGTACCTGGCGGCGCTCGGGTTCCGGTCGCTGGACGAGGCGATCGGGCACGTCGAGATGATCGACACCCGCGAGGCCGTCGAGCACTGGAAGGCGTCCGGCCTGGACCTCGCGCCGATCCTGCACATGCCCGAGGTACCGGACGGCGCCGCGCTGCACCGCACCACCGTCCAGGACCACGGCCTGGAGAAGGCGCTGGACAACACGCTGATCCAGCTCTCCGAGGGCGCGATCGCGTTCGGCGACGCGGTGACGCTTGAGCTGCCGATCCGCAATGTCAACCGGACGGTCGGCACCATGCTCGGCCACGAGATCACCCGGAAGTGGGGCGGCGAGGGCCTCCGCGACGACACGATCGACGTCTCGTTCACCGGCTCGGCGGGCAACTCGTTCGGCGCGTTCGTGCCGCGCGGCATCACGCTGCGGCTGGTCGGCGACGCCAACGACTACGTCGGCAAGGGACTGTCGGGCGGGCGGCTGACGCTGCGTCCGCCAGCGGACGCCGGGTTCGCGGCCGAGGAGCAGATCATCGGCGGCAACGTCATCCTGTACGGCGCGACGTCCGGCGAGCTGTTCGCGCGCGGGATCGTCGGCGAGCGGTTCTGCGTCCGCAACTCCGGCGCCACCGCCGTCGTGGAGGGCGTCGGCGACCACGCCTGCGAGTACATGACCGGCGGCCGCGCCGTGATCCTCGGCCGGACGGGACGCAACCTCGCGGCCGGCATGTCCGGCGGCATCGCCTACGTCCTGGACCTGGTGCCCGAGCGCGTCAACGGCGAGATGGTCGCCCTGGAGCCGCTCGACGCCGCCGACGAGGACTCCGTCCGGACGCTGGTCGAACGGCATCTCGACGAGACCGGCTCGGCCGTCGCCCGCCGCCTCCTGGACGACTGGGACGACGCCGCCGCCCGCTTCACCAAGATCATGCCGCGTGACTACCGGCGCGTCCTGGACGCCATGGCGCAGGCCGAGGCCGAGGGACGCGACGTGGACGAGGCCGTCATGGCCGCCGCGCAGAGCTGAGAGAGGGGGACTTCCTTCAATGGCCGACCCGAAGGGTTTTCTGACCGTCCGGCGGGAGCTCCCGAAGCGCCGCCCGGTCGACGTGCGGATCCGCAGCTGGTCCGAGGTCTACGAGGACTTCGGCCGCGACCGCCTGGAGAAGCAGGCGAGCCGCTGCATGGACTGCGGCGTCCCGTTCTGCCACCAGGGCTGCCCGCTCGGCAACCTCATCCCCGAGTGGAACGACCTCGTCCACCGCAAGGACTGGCACGAGGCGATCGAGCGGCTGCACGCCACCAACAACTTCCCCGAGTTCACCGGGCGGCTGTGCCCCGCCCCGTGCGAGAGCGCCTGCGTCCTCGGCATCAACCAGGACCCGGTGACGATCAAGCGGGTCGAGGTCGAGATCATCGACCGGGCGTTCGCCGAGGGCTGGGTGCGCCCGCAGCCGCCCGCCGTGAAGACCGGTAAGACCGTCGCGGTCGTCGGCTCGGGGCCCGCGGGCCTCGCCGCCGCGCAGCAGCTCTCCCGCGCCGGGCACGACGTCACCGTCTACGAGCGCGCCGACCGGATCGGCGGCCTGCTGCGCTACGGCATCCCCGAGTTCAAGATGGAGAAGCGGCATCTGGACCGGCGCCTCGACCAGATGCGCGCCGAGGGGACCGTGTTCAAGACGTCCGTGCACGTGGGCGTCGACGTCACCGCCGACGACCTGCGCGCCCGGCACGACGCCGTCGTCCTCGCGGGCGGCGCCACCGCCTGGCGCGACCTGCCCGTCCCCGGACGCGAGCTGAACGGCGTCTACCAGGCGATGGAGTACCTGCCGCCGTCCAACCGGGTGCGGGAGGGGGACTACGACGAGTCGCCGATCTCCGCGGAGGGCAAGCACGTCGTGGTCATCGGCGGCGGCGACACCGGCGCCGACTGCGTCGGCACCGCGATCCGGCAGGGCGCCGCGTCCGTCACCCAGCTGGAGATCATGCCGCGGCCGCCGGAGTCCCGCCCGGACGCGCAGCCGTGGCCGACGTACCCGATGCTGTTCAAGATGGAGAGCGCCCACGAGGAGCTCGCCGACCTGGGCGGCGACCGCGTCTACGCCGTGTCCACCACCGAGTTCGCGGGCGACGGCGACGGCAACGTCCGGGCGCTGCGGCTGGTGGAGGTCGGCGGGCCTGACACCGGGTTCAAGCCGATCGAGGGCACCGAGCGGGAGATCCCGGCGGAGCTGGTCACGCTGGCGATGGGCTTCCTCGGGCCGGAGCGCGAGGGGCTGCTCGACCAGCTCGGCGTCGAGCTCGACCAGCGCGGCAACGTGGTCCGCGACGGCGACTACACGACGTCCGTGGACGGCGTGTTCGCCGCCGGGGACATGGGCCGCGGTCAGTCCCTGATCGTGTGGGCCATCGCCGAGGGCCGCGCCGCCGCGCGCGGCGTCGACGCCTTCCTCACCGGCCGCACGTCCCTGCCGTACCCGATCCCGCCCACGGCCCGTCCGATCGCCTGACCCATCACTTAATCCGCCGAGACGCGACGAAGGCCCTGAAGGAGTTCCCTTCAGGGCCTTCGTCGTGCCTGGGGTGCGCTCATCGGGTGGCGCGGCGGCGCAGGAGGGGAAGGAGCGCCACGGCCACGGCGATGTGGAGGACCACCAGCACGGCGCGGGTGGACGCCGTCGCCTGCTCCAGGAAGATCGGCACGAACGACAGCGCCAGGACGGCGCCGGCGAGGACGCCCCAGATCGTCCGGGCGTGGCGGGTGAACCGCTCCAGCACCGCCATCGTGCCCCAGCCCAGCAGCGCGGACACCGTGCTGAACAGGGCGACGTCGAAGGCCTTCAGGTGGTACGCCTCGTCCTTGCCGGGGTCGGTCAGCAGGAAGTCGACGCCCGCGGCGGAGGCGGCGAGGTAGAGGACCGTGCTGGCCGCGACGGCGGCGGCGACGGCCGCGGCGCGCACCCGCCGGACGCCCTGGCGGCGGGCCGGGGCGGTCGCGGGAGCGGTGGTCGCGGGGGCGGTGGTCCGGATCGTCGTGGTGGTCATCGTGTGCTCCTTCAGTGCTTTCGGGCTGGTGTCGCCAGCTTCGCATCCGACAAACAGATTTGTCAAGACAAAATTTCTTGTCGGTACGGATGTGCCAGCATCGAGGGCATGGGAACCACGACGTCCGCCCTGGACACGGACTTGCTGCGCCGCATCAGGCTGGCCAGGGACGCCATGGACCGCGACTGGGCCGAACCCCTGGACGTCGCCGCCGTCGCCGCCCGCGCCGGCTACTCGCGGTACCACTTCGTCCGGCTGTTCAACGACGTCTACGGCGAGACGCCGGGCCGCTACCTGGCCCGGCGCCGCATCGAGCGCGCCCAGGACCTGCTGCGCACCGCCAACCTGACCGTCACCGAGATCTGCATGCTGGTCGGCTTCACCAGCCTCGGCTCGTTCTGCACCCGCTTCAAGCAGGAGGCCGGGATGACGCCGACCGAGTTCCGCCGGCGCGCCCGCGCCACCGACTCGGCCGCGATCCCCGGCTGCTTCGTGCTGTTCTGGGCGGGCGGCTTCCGCAAGGACCAGGGGCGCCCCGCCGGGTGACCTGGGGAGGCAGCAACTTTCGAGAAGGCGGCCTCGCCGCCAGGCTCCTAGCGTGGACGCGCAGGTTCCGCATCGCGAAGGAGACACCGAAATGATCACCAAGCTGGGGCTGGCCACCGTCTGGGTGCTCGACCAGGACGCGGCCAAGGCGTTCTTCACCGAGAAGCTCGGGCTGGAGGTCCGCGACGACATGACGCTCGGCGAGGGCGGGATGCGCTGGGTCACCCTCGGCGCGAAGCAGCAGCCCGACCTGAGCCTCGCGCTCATGGTCCCGGGCCCGCCCACGATGGACCCCGGCTCCGCCGAGCAGATGAAGGCGCTCATCGCCAAGGGCGTCCTCGGCGCCGGGGCGTTCACCACCGACGACTGCCAGGGCGACTACGAGCGGCTGTCCGCCCAGGGCGTCGAGTTCGTCCACGCGCCGGAGAAGCGCCCCTACGGCATCGAGGCCGTCTTCCGCGACGACTCCGGCTGCTGGTACAGCCTCACCCAGCCCTTCGCCAAGCTCGACGAGTCCGCGTCCTGGGGCGACTGCGTCTCGTGAGACCGCTCGGCCACGGGGCCGGGGCGGGCGGGGCCGGGGCCGGGGGCGGGGCGCTCAGGCCGCCCCGGCCCGGCGGATCACGGGGTCAGGCGTGCGCCGAGTTCTCGCAGGACGTCCACCAGCAGCTCCACGTCCGCCCTGGTCGTCCGCCAGTTCAGGGGCGCTGGCCGGAACACCGTCATGCCCCGGTACGTGCTCGTCCCCGCGTAGACACGGCCGTCCGCGAGCAGCTCTTCGCCCAGGCGTGCGTTCAGCTCGTCCAGGCGCCTCTCCGGGACGCCGTCCGGACGGTACCGGAAGCACACGACGCACAGCTGCACCGGCGCGAGCAGCTCCAGGTCCGGCGCCGCCTCGACGAGGCCGCCCAGGTGCTGCGAGACGTCCAGATGCCGCTCCACCATCGCCCGGTAGCCGTCCCGGCCGTACGCGCGCAGCGTCGCCCAGATCGGCAGCGCCCGCGCCCGCCGCGACGACTCCGGGCCCAGCATGTTGTAGTTGATCCGCTCGCCGTCCCCGTCGCCGGCGCCGTCCGGACCCGCGTCCGGCAGGTACGACGCGCCCCACGCGCCGAACGCGCGGGTCATCATCGCCTGGTCGCGGACGAACGAGAACCCGCTCTCGTACGGCACGTTCAGCCACTTGTGGCCGTCCGCCGTCACCGAATCGGCACGTTCCACACCCCGCGCGAGATGCGCCGTCCGGGGCGAGAGGGCGGCGAACATGCCGAACGCGCCGTCCACGTGCAGCCAGGCCCCGTGCCGCTCCGCGAGGTCGGCGAGGTCTGCGATCGGGTCGGAGTCGCCCGTGTTGACGTCGCCGAGGTTCGCCACGATCACCGCGCGGCCGCCCGCCCGCGCCAGCTCCGCGTTCATGGCCGCCAGGTCGACGCGGCCCGCGTCGTCCCGCGCGAACGTGCGGAGCGTGTCCCGGCCGCAGCCGAGGATCTGCAGCGCCTTGCGGGTGCTGACGTGCACCAGCCCGCTGCTGAACACCGGCATCGCCGGCAGGCCCGCCAGGCCGCGCGACGTCACGTCCACGCCGTACCGGTCCGCCCACCAGGACCGGGCGCACGCCAGGCCCGTGACGTGCGCGAACGTCGCGCTCGGCGTCAGCACGCCGCCGAACGACGCGGGCAGCCCGAACAGCTCCTTCAGCCACCGCAGCACCACCGCCTCCGCCCGCGTGGCCAGCGGCGACAGCACCCACATGCCCGCGCCCTGGTCCAGCAGCGACGTCGTCCAGTCGCCCGCCATCGCCGCCGGCGTCGACCCGCCCACCACGAAATGGAAGAACCGCGGCCCGGACGAATGCGTCGCCGCCTCCGTCCCCACCCGCACCAGCCGCTCCACGGCCGCGACCGACCCGTCGCCCCGCTCCGGCAGCGGGCCGTCAAGCTCGTCCAGCAGCGCGTCCCGCGACCGATCGTGGACGGGACGCCCCGCCAGCCCGTCCAGATAAGGCCCCGCCGCGCCCGCCACCACGGCGAGCGGCTCACCTGCCACGTCACGTTCGTCCAGCGGATCACTCATGTCGGACAGCAGACCACAAACGACCCCCGTCCGGAAGCGGCCTCGCGCCGCCCGCACGACTGCCCTGCGGCTTTGTCACGCCCGGCTCCCGTGCGCCCACTTGTAGTCTCCGAGCAGGTCGGCTACGGTCCCGCCAAGGTTCACGACTCGGCGGCCTGAAGGCACGGAGCCCTCCCGCGCCGCCGTGGACCGCTCGCTCCCGCACCCCGCACGCGGGACATCAGGGGCCCGGCCACCCACCGCTGGGGTGGCCGGGCCCACCCAATCTCCCGGGCGTCCGTTTCCTACAAGACCGGCCGGATCCGGCCGGTCTACGGTCGAGGCATGAAGGTCCTGCACGACACCGGCCTCGACCGCGCCGCCGAGTTCATGCGCGTCAACGGCCGCCTCATCGACCGGCACCGGTTCGCCCTCCACTTCCGCGGCGGGCCCGCCGGACCCGTCCTCGCGGCCCTGCGCGCCTACGAGAACCCGGACGGCGGCTACGGCCACGCCCTCGAACCCGACCTGCGCGGCGAGGGGAGCCAGCCCGTCCCCGCCCAGCACGCCCTCGACGTCCTCCACGAGGCGGGCGCCGACGACGACCCGGCCGTCACGCGCATCGGCGACTACCTGACGTCGATCACCGCGCCCGGCGGGGGAGTGCCGTTCGTGCTGCCGGCCGTCCGCGGCACCCCGCACGCGCCCTGGTGGCAGACACCCGACGACCCGCCCGGCAACATCAACCCCACCGGGACGCTCGCCGGAATGCTGTACCGCGCCGGATCCGCCCACCCCTGGCTCGGCCCCGCCACGGAGTTCTGCTGGCGCCACCTGGAGCACGCGGACGCCGAACCCGGCCCGTACGACGCCCTCTCCATCCTCACGTTCCTCGACCACGTCCCCGACCGCGACCGCGCCGAGGCCGTGTTCACCCGCCTCCGGGACGCCCTCGCCGCACCCGTCGCCCTCGACCCGCACGCCGGGGGAGACCAGCACCTGCCGCTCGACTTCGCCCCGCACCCGGACGGCCACGGACGCCGGCTCTTCACCGCCGACGTCATCGACGCCCACCTCGACGCGCTGATCGACGCCCAGGACGACGACGGCGGCTGGGACGTCGCCTTCCCGATCTGGACGCCCATCACCCGTCCCGAATGGCGCGGCTTCATCACCGTCGAGCGCCTCAGAACGCTCCGCGCCTACGGCCGCCTCAAGCCCTGATCGGCGGCGGCCTCACAGCAGGTTCCGGACGGGCTCGCCCGCCAGGTCTCGCACCTCGTGCGCGAGGTGCGCCTGGTCGGCGTAGCCCGCCGCGAACGCCGCCGCCGCGAGCGGCTCGCCCGCCCGCGCCAGGCGCAGTGCCCGCTGGAACCGCAGCACGCGCTGCAGCGTCTTCGGCCCGTACCCGAACGCCGCCAGCGAACGCCGCCTGAGCTGCCGCTCGCTGATGCCGAGACCGTCCGCCACGTCCCGCACCGAACCGGCGGCGAGCCCGGACACCACCGCCGGGACGAGCGGATCCGCGGGCCGCAGCCGCTCCCGCACCGCCGCGACCAGCGCCGCGTGGGGGTCGCGCGCCGATGCCACGGACTCCGCCAGCCGGTCCGCCTCAGCGCCCCACAGGTCGCGCAGCGGCAGGCGGCCGTCCCGGATCGCGTCCGCCGGGACGCCCAGGACGGGCGGCGCCGTCCCCGGCGCGAACCGCACCGCCGCCACCGCGTCGCCCGGCCGCATCAGCGCGGGCATCGGCCCCGTGTCGGGCCCGGCCACGGTGATCCCCGACGCCGACCACATCAGGTCCACGCAGCCGTCGGGCACGACGCGCTGCAGGAACGGCTCCGCGTCCCGCGGCAGCGCCGACGTCCACGAGCACGCCAGCCCCGGCGCGGGGTACTCGCGATAGCCCGTCGGATTCACACCTCCTGCATACCACCCGCGCTGACGGGCAGGGCCACGGGAAACCCCATCCGAACAGGAGCACGGCCATGCCGAACAACGACCTTCAGGGCAAGACCATCGCCTTCCTCTGCGCCCCGGAGGGCACCGAGCAGGTCGAGCTGACCGAACCCTGGGCGGCCGTCGAGCGGGCCGGGGGCGCGCCCCGCCTGATCTCCACGGCGTCCGGACGCCTGCGGGCGTTCAACCACCTCGACAAGGGCGACACCTTCCCGGTCGACGCCACCGTCGACGCCGCCGAGCACGGCGCGTTCGACGGGCTCGTCCTGCCCGGCGGCGTCGCCAACCCCGACTTCCTGCGGACCCAGCCCAAGGCCGTCACGTTCACCAGGTCGTTCTTCGACGCGGGCAAGCCCGTCGCGGTCATCTGCCACGGCCCGTGGACGCTCATCGAGGCCGACGTCGTCCGCGGCCGCACCCTGACCTCGTGGCCGAGCCTCCAGACCGATCTGCGCAATGCGGGGGCGACCTGGGTGGACGAGGAGGTAAAGATCTGTGAAGCCGGACCGAACGTCCTCGTCAGCAGCCGCAAGCCCGACGACCTCAAGGCGTTCTGCCAGGCCGCCGTCGAGGCGTTCAAACGGTGAGGTCCGGCGTGGTCTAGACCTCTGACCTAGACCACTCGGTGAACCCCGGGCGACCATGTCCTGCACGAATATCCGTACCGGCAGGTAACTAAGTACGGTTGTGCGCGTGACCCGTCGAGCGAAGATCGTCAGCACCATCGGCCCCGCCTGCTCGAGCACCGAGCAGATCAACGCCCTCGTCGAGGCCGGCATCGACGTCGCGCGCCTCAACATGAGCCACGGCGACCACGCCGTCCACGAGGAGGTCTACCACCGCATCAGGGCCGCCGCCGACGCCACCGGACGCGGCGTCGGCATCCTCGCCGACCTGCAGGGCCCCAAGATCCGCATCGGACGCTTCCCCGACGGTCCCGTCCGCCTCACCCTCGGCGACGAATTCACCATTACCACCGACGACGTCCCCGGCACCCGCCGCGAGGTCTCCACCACCTACGCCGGCCTGCCCGGCGACGTCGGCGCCGGCGACAGCGTCCTCATCGACGACGGCCGCGTCGCGCTCAAGGTCACGTCCGTCGAGGGCGCCCGGGTGCACACCACCGTCACCGTCGGCGGCATGGTCTCCGACAACAAGGGCCTCAACCTGCCCGGCGTCCCGGTCAGCGTCCCCGCCCTCACCGAGAAGGACGAGCGCGACCTGCGCTGGGCCCTGCGGCTCGGCGTCGACCTCGTCGCGCTCTCCTTCGTCCGCACCCCCGCCGACGCCGACATCTGCTACCAGATCATGGAGGAGGAGGGCGTCCGCGTCCCCCTCATCGGCAAGATCGAGAAGCCGCAGGCCGTGGAGCGCCTCCCCGAGATCGTCGCCGCCTTCGACGGGATCATGGTCGCCCGCGGCGACCTCGGCGTCGAGCTGCCCCTCGAACAGGTGCCGATCGTCCAGAAGCGCGCCATCGAGCTGTGCCGCGAGAAGGCCCGCCCGGTCATCGTCGCCACCCAGATGCTCGAATCGATGATCTCCGCGCCGCGGCCCACCCGCGCCGAGACCTCCGACGTCGCCAACGCCGTCTTCGAGGGCGCTGACGCCGTCATGCTCTCCGGCGAGACCAGCGTCGGCCAGTACCCGATCGAGTCCGTCCTGACGATGAGCCGCATCGTGCAGACCGCCGAGCAGGCATCCCTGCACGCCACCCACACCCTGGAGCGCATGCCCGAGACCGTCGGCGGCGCGATCGCCCGCGCCGCCGCCGAGGTCGGCGCCATCGTCGGCGCTGAGGCGCTCGCCGCCTTCACCATGTCCGGCGAGACGGCCCGCCGCCTGTCCCGCTACCGCTCGCCGATCCCGCTGCTCGCGTTCACCTCGGTGCCCGCCGTCCGCGGCCGCCTCGCCCACGTCTGGGGCGTCGAGACCTTCGTCGTCCCCCACGTCGACCACACCGACGCCATGTTCGGCCAGGTCGAGCAGGCCCTCCTCGAACTCCGGCGCTGCCAGAAGGGCGACAAGGTCGTCGTCGTCGCCGGCTCGCCCCCCGGCACGCCCGGCTCCACGAACGCGCTCCGCGTCCACAGCATCGGCGACGCCATAGGAATCCAGCACTGACCACCCACCCCGCAACCGCGATACTCCACCCCAGCGGATCACCAACCGATCTCATTTCCACGTCGCTCTGGAAACGCGCACCCCGCTCCCGCCGAAGACGCTCAGTACTTCGCCCCCACGAATTCGTCCAGCCGCGCCACCGCCTCCCGCCGAGCGACCGAGATGTTCTTCGCATTCATCTGCGTCCAGGCGACCCCGAGCCGATCAAGCGCATCGGTGAACAGCCTCTGGATGTCCACCGACACATTCGTGAAGTTGTACCGCGGATACTCGTACCAGCGATCCCCGCTCTTGAACCGCCGCCGTATCCGATTGATGGTGCGGCAGCCGTCCGAGTGGATCAGCCCCCGGACGAACTCCTCCGTGCACTCGTCCACGATCTCCCGCTGCCACCCCGCCAGCGCGATCTTCCGCTCGTGCTTCCGCCCCGGCCCATGCTGCGGAAACCAACATGGCCAGTGCTTGGAGTAGGCGCCTACGAGGGTGCATCCGGGCCTCTGGCGGCGTCCGATGCGCGCACCGGACATGACGGCGCTCACAGCGTCGGCGGCGGCGTCGATCAAGCCAGGCCACGCGTCGGCACAGGCGATCTCCAAGCGGTAGACGCCGTTGGGCTGGCGGGCGATATGGCCATCGCCGAGGTAGATGCCAAGGAGATATGAGTAGGCTTCCCTGTCCACCTCGGCGGCGCGGCATATCGGGCAGCCTGCTGGAGCGAGCAGGTCAGGCTTCGGTTTCCGAGAGACTCCGTGTCGATCTCCGACTTCGACCTGGCCTTGCGCTGATCCCGCAGACGAGGTGGCACCGAGGTCTGCTCCTCCGGTGCCCGGAGGCCGATCAACTGACTCTTGGTGTCCCTTTGTATCCATAGCGTCATGATGACGCCTGGGTACGACAAATCCCGGCTGGGCCAGTGGCACCTTGGACCTCTGGGTGCGGACGGGCCAGGATGATGAGATGGCCGCTATGTGGGGAAATGCGACGAAGTCGCGGCCCATATGGAGCCAGCGACTTCGGTTTGTGTGCCCCGGGTGGGACTCGAACCCACACTGTACGGTGTTTGAGACCGCTCCCTCATGCCTATTGGGGTACCGGGGCATCTATTCGATCAAATCGGACATCAGGCCCGCGATATTCGATTATGGAGGTCTGAGCGACCTGGCTCAGGACAGGGTAGCGGGTTTCGGTAGGGTCGTGTGCGTGGAGAGCGCGCGGCGAGTGGTGATCGCGGAAGACGAGGCCCTGATCCGGCTGGACCTGAAGGAGATGCTTCAGGAGGACGGCTACGAGGTCGTCGGCGAGGCCGGGGACGGGGAGACGGCCGTCCGGCTGGCCGGGGAGCTGAAGCCCGACCTGGTGATCCTCGACGTCAAGATGCCGGTGCTGGACGGGATCTCGGCGGCGGAGCGGATCTCGGCGGACCGGATCGCCCCGGTGGTGATCCTGACCGCCTTCTCGCAGCGCGAGCTCGTCCAGCGGGCGACGGACGCGGGGGCGATGGCCTACCTCGTCAAGCCGTTCTCCAAGACCGACCTCGTGCCGGCGATCGAGATGGCGGTCAGCCGGTACACCGAGCTGCGGGCGCTGGAGGCGGAGGTCGCGGGCCTGCAGGAGCGGCTGGAGACCCGGAAGGTGGTCGACCGCGCCAAGGGGCTGCTGCAGGAGGCGCACGGGTGGTCCGAGGCGGAGGCGTTCCGGTGGATCCAGAAGACCTCCATGGACCGGCGGCTCACGATGCGGGCCGTCGCGGAGGCGGTCGTGGCGGGCGCGACGGACGGCGGATCGCAGGGCGGAGGCGAGTCGGCCGCGGGTTGACGCGGGTTGACTCCTTATCGCTGTCATCCCTCGCGTTGTCAAGGCCCATTGCCGGTGTTCCGGACCGGGCCCGAGTCGTCACTCAGTGTAATCGTGCCTGGCAATGCCGGGTATCGGATGAGCACGGGGGCGTAACGAACGAGTAACCCTTCTATCCGGGGGTCCTGTTCTGGGGTGGCTCCACGGTGTACGACATACCTGGTCCCCGAGTGACCGATTTCTCCATCCGAGTGTCGGCGCCGGGGTACGACTCGTACCCGATCCTCTCCCGGATCCGGATGGAAAGGTTGGGCACCTTGCGGCGCAACAAGATGAGGCTCACCGGCGCGGTGGTGGTGAGCGCGGCGCTCGCGCTCAGCGCCGTGGCCTGCGGTGGCGACGATGACGGCGGCGGCAGCGGCGGCGGCGACGAGATCACGATCGGGTTCATGGGCGACAAGACCGGGGAGAACTCGGGCCTGGTGATCCCGCCGATGCAGGGCGCGCAGCTGGCCATCGACCAGTACAACGCGACCAACCCCAAGACCAAGATCAAGTTGAAGGTCTATGACAGCCAGGGCAAGGCCGAGCAGGCCACGCCGCTGGCGCAGGGCGCGGTCAAGAGCGACAAGATCGTGGGCCTGATCGGACCGGCGTTCTCCGGCGAGTCCGAGAGCGTGGGCCCGATCCTGGAAGAGGCGAAGATCCCGAGCATCTCGCCGTCCGCGACGAGCGTCACCCTGGCCGAGAAGGGCTGGAAGTTCTGGCACCGCGTGGTCGCCGACGACGCCGTGCAGAGCGAGGGCGCCGCGAACTTCCTGGTGAACTCGGTGAAGGCGAAGAAGATCTTCACGGTGTCCGACAAGCAGGCCTACGGCGAGGGCCTCGCCGGCGCGATCGCGAAGGCGGCGGCCGCCAAGGGCGTGCAGACCCAGTCGGACGGCGTGGACGACAAGGCGACGGACTACTCCTCCACCGTCAACAAGATCAACCAGTTCAAGCCCGACGCGGTCTACTTCGGCGGCTACTACGCCGTCGCCGGGCGGCTGTTCAAGCAGCTGCGCGAGGCCGGCTACCAGGGCAAGATGATGTCGGGCGACGGCTCGCTCGCCACCGGGCTGATCGAGGGCGCGGGCGAGAAGAACGCGCAGAAGGCGCTGCTGAGCTGCGGCTGCATGATCGACGCCGAGGGCAAGACCAACGAGAAGGCCAAGAAGTTCGCCACCGACTACAAGGCGAAGTTCGGCGCCGAGGTCGCGATCTACTCGACGGAGGGCTTCGACGCGGCGACGGCGTTCATCGAGGCCGTCAAGGCCGGCAAGACCACGCCGGAGGACATCAACACCTACCTGAAGACCGTGGACATCCAGGGCGTCGGAAAGCAGATCAAGTTCGACGACAAGGGCGAGCTCGCGGCGCAGGACATCTTCATCTACGAGGTGCAGGGCAACAAGCTGCCGCTGCTCGGCAACAGCAACGAAGCAAAGGTCTCGTAGGCGTCACCACGTCTGGACAGACCTGACCGTCCCCCGTTCCGGGGGCCTCTGATGGCGCGGGAGCGGGAGCGCTACAGCGCTCCCGCTCCTTTGACGAAGGCGACCGAAGGTGCTCGACGACTTCATCAATCAATTCTGGCCGTCGACCGTCGACGGGCTGGCGCTGGGCGCGATCTACGCGCTCCTGGCGCTCGGCTACACGATGGTCTACGGCGTGCTCAGGCTGATCAATTTCGCGCATGCCGACATCTTCATGGTGGGCACGTTCGCCGCGCTGTGGACAGCACGCGGGATCGGCGCCTCCGACGTGGGCGGGATCGCGCTCATCGGCGTGGTGGTGCTGATGGCCGTCGTGGCCGGCGCGGTGGCGGGCGGCGGCGCGATGCTGCTGGAGGTGACCGCGTACCGGCCGCTGCGCAAGAAGGGCGCGTCCCGGCTGGCGGCGCTGATCTCCGCGATCGGCGCGTCGATCTTCATCCAGCAGCTGATGGGCACGGTGGTGATCCATCGGGTCTTCGGCACCTCGAAGGAGGGCGGCAAGCTCGACGTCAACGAGCACTTCAAAGAGCTGTCGAACGTGGTGGACGTCGGCCCGCTGCTGATCCGCAACGATCAGCTGATCGTCTTCATCGGCGCGGTGGGGATGATGATCGCGCTGGACCAGTTCGTGAACCGGACGAAGCTCGGCCGCGGCATCCGCTCGACGGCGCAGGACCCGGAGACCGCGGTCCTGATGGGCGTCAACATCGACCGGGTGGTGTCGGTGACGTTCCTCGTCGGCGGCATCATGGCGGGCGTCGCCGCGGCGCTGTACTTCCTGCGGTTCGAGACCACGAACTACTTCGTCGGGTTCCTGCTCGGCATCAAGGCGTTCACCGCCGCGGTGCTCGGCGGCATCGGCAACATCCGCGGCGCCCTCGCCGGCGGCTTCACCCTGGGGCTGCTGGAGATGTACGGCTCGAGCATCTTCGGGTCGGAATGGCGGGACGTCGTCGCGTTCACATTGCTGATCCTGGTCCTGATGTTCCGTCCCACCGGCATTCTCGGTGAGTCTCTCCAGCGGGCGCGCGCATGAACCTCACAAAGAACGGAAACGGAAACGGCGACCGCGCCGGGGTCCGCGACATGCTCTCCTTCGATCCGCTCCGCAACGCCTGGGCGGGTGCCCCGCCGGTGGTGCGCTGGATCGTCTACGGCCTCCTGATCATCGGCGGCGTGCTCCTGCCGAGCGAGTCGATCGGCGGGTTCATGGCGCCGAGCGGCTCCGACTGGGCGTCGATGCTGAGCACCCAGATCGCGATCTACGTGCTGCTGGCGATCGGCCTGAACGTGGTGGTCGGCATGGCCGGCCTGCTCGACCTCGGGTACGTGGCGTTCTACGCGGTCGGCGCCTACACGATGGCGATCTTCGCGACCAAGTACGACTGGAGCTTCTGGGAGTCGCTCGTCCTGGCGATCGCGTTCTCGGCGCTGGCCGGCGTGATCCTGGGCGCGCCGACGCTCCGGCTCCGCGGCGACTATCTCGCGATCGTGACGCTCGGCTTCGGTGAGATCGTCAAGCGCACGGCGAACAACAGCGACTACGTGAACGGCCCGCGCGGCGTGCAGGGCATCCCGCATCCGCCGTCGCTGTCGGAGTTCGAGATCATGGGCGTGCAGCCGCTGAAGTACGGGCTGCTGGACTCCCGGCCGTACTACTACCTGCTGCTCGTGTTCATCATCGTCGCGATCATCTTCGTGAAGCGGCTGGAGAACTCGCGGGTCGGCCGCGCGTGGGTGTCGATCCGCGAGGACGAGGACGCGGCCGAGCTGATGGGCGTGCCGACGTTCAAGTTCAAGCTGGCGGCGTTCGCGATCGGCGCCGCGATCGGCGGCAGCGGCGGCGTGGTGTTCGCGTCCCAGCAGACGTCGATCACCCCGCTGAACTTCGAGTTCCTGGTGTCGGCGCTGATCCTGGCCGGCGTGGTGCTGGGCGGCTCGGGCAACCTCCCGGGCGTCATGCTGGGCGCCGCGGTGCTGGCCTGGCTGCCCGAGCGGTTCCGGTTCCTGTCCGACTACCGGATGCTGATCTTCGGCGCCGCGCTGGTGCTGATGATGATCTTCCGTCCGGAGGGCCTGTGGCCGTCCCGGCAGCGCAAGGCCGAACTGGCCGAGGGCACCGGCGGCATGGGCAGTATGGGAGCCGAGGTGGCCGGACCGGACAAGCCCGACTCCGGCCCGATCGAGACGCTGGAGGAGGGCAAGTGAGCGGGACGAAGGACGCCGCGCCCGTCCTTGAGCTGCGGGACGTCGTGATGCGCTTCGGCGGCGTGGTCGCGCTCAACAAGGTGAACCTCTCCATCGCGGAAGGCGAGATCTTCGCGCTGATCGGCCCGAACGGGGCCGGGAAGACGACGGTGTTCAACGTGACCACCGGCGTGTACCGGCCGACCGAGGGGCGGGTGGTGTTCCGCGGGAAGCGCATCGACGGGAAGAAGCGGTACGTCGTCACGAAGCTGGGCGTGGCGCGGACGTTCCAGAACGTCCGCCTGTTCCAGAACATGACGGCGGTCGAGAACGTCCTCGTCGGCACGGACGCGCATCACCGGACCGGGTTCGTCGCCGCGGGCCTCGGCCTGCCCTGGCACCGCAAGGAGGAGCGCTCCGGCAGGGCGCGGGCCCGCGAGCTGCTGGAGCTGGTCGGCATCCCGCACCGCGGCGAGGAGGCCGCGAAGAACCTCCCGTACGGCGACCAGCGGCGGCTGGAGATCGCGCGGGCGCTCGCGACCGAGCCGAAGCTGCTGCTGCTGGACGAGCCCGCCGCGGGCATGAACCCGGCGGAGAAGGTCGCGCTCCAGGACCTCATCCGCAGGATCCGCGACACCGGCGTGACGGTGCTGCTCATCGAGCACGACATGAGCCTGGTGATGGGGATCAGCGACCGGATCGCGGTGCTGGACTTCGGCCAGAAGATCGCCGACGGCCTGCCGGCCGAGGTGCAGAACGACCCGCGGGTCATCGAGGCGTATCTGGGGGCACCGGCCGATGCTTCTTGAGATCGACGACATCCACGTCCACTACGGAAAGATCGCGGCGCTGAAGGGCATCTCGGTGTCCGTCGACCAGGGCGAGATCGTCACGCTGATCGGCGCGAACGGCGCCGGGAAGACGACGACGCTCAAGACGGTCTCGGGCCTGCGGGGCCTGTCGTCGGGCGCGGTGCGCTTCGACGGCCGCGACATCAGCCGGGTGCCCGGCCACAAGCGGGTCCTGGCCGGCATCGGGCAGGCCCCGGAGGGGCGCGGCATCTTCCCCGGCATGACGGTGGAGGAGAACCTCCTGATGGGCGCCTACGCCCGCAAGGAGGACTCGTCCAAGGAGCTGGCGGAGGTGCACGAGCTGTTCCCGCGGCTGGCCGAGCGCCGGAACCAGGCGGGCGGCACGATGTCCGGCGGCGAGCAGCAGATGCTCGCGATCGGGCGGGCGCTGATGGCCAAGCCGAAGGTGCTGCTGCTGGACGAGCCGTCCATGGGCCTCGCGCCGATGCTCGTCCAGCAGATCTTCTCGATCATCGTGGAGATCAACCGGCGCGGCACCACGGTGCTGCTGGTGGAGCAGAACGCCCAGCAGGCGCTGCAGATCGCGCACCGCGCGTACGTGCTGGAGACGGGCCGGGTCGTGAAGGCGGCGCCGGCGCGCGAACTGCTCGACGACCCGCAGGTCCGCGCGGCCTACCTGGGCGGCGCGTCGGGCGACGACCTGACCGCGGCCTCGGACGTCGCCTCGGCGGAGGCGGCCGACGAGCCGGAGGCCGGCCGCGACCCCGAGGAGGGGACGTCCCGGTAGCGGCTCTCAGGCTGCGGCACGCGCCCGCTCAGGTCCGGTTCGCCGGGGTTGGGCGGGCGCGGCGCTTCGGGGCGTCCTGAGTGTCCTGGGGGACGCCTGAGCCCGCACCCGGTGGGCCGGGGCGGTCAGGGGAGCGCGATCTCGGCGGGCGCGGGGTCGCTGACGGCGCCGACCGTCGGCGAGCCGTGGAGCCGGACCGCCTTGGCCTTCGCGCCGCGCGGCACGTCGAACCAGAGGTCGAACTCGGCGCGCATGAACGAGCCGACCGACAGCCGCTCCGGCTGCCGTTTGATCATGGTGGCGTTGACGTCGGGGGAGTGGGCCGCGCCGTCGGCGGTGACGAGGCGCTGCTTCCAGGTGTCGAAGACCTGGATGTCGCGTCCGGTGTTGACGGCGAGGACGCGGATCCGGGTGAACGTGCCCTTCGATCCCATCGCGGCGTGGGTGCCCATCACCTCGGTCATGCCCTCGCGGAAGCCGACGACGGTGAACGTCATGTCAGCGCTGCGTCCGGTCTTGCCCTCCGGCACGGACTCGCCTTCGCGGGCCTGCTCGGCCGGGATGCGGTAGGTCGGCGTCGTCTCCGCCTCCCTCGAACCGGAGGACCCGGCGAACGCGACTGCGGCGGCGAGCGCGGCGGAGGCGGCGACCGTGAGCGCGGCGCCCGCGAAGGAGTCCCGTGGACGTGTGGCACGGAAGCGCATGTTCGGAACGTACGACCGATCACCGCCCAGTTGAACGTCCTGTGGCGTTTCGCAACCCAACCGCAACCAGTGATGACCGAACGCCGGTGTCGTTGCGCCGGGGGACCGGCCCGTCCTGCGGCCGGTCAACGTCGCCGGGCATGCGTTGACCCGGGATCACCTTTGGGGCCGTACGAACCTTCCCCGGGCGCGTACGTTGTCTACTCGGTGATCCCGGGCCGTTCCGATCCACGCTACAGACCCCGGGCCGCGCATCGCAAAGGAAGCCGGTGGCGAAGAACGACGCGGGATCACGCGCCGGGGGCGTCCCGGAGCATGCAGGTGAGGCGGGCGGTGCAGACCCGGCGGTCCTCGTCGTCGGTGATCACGATGTCGTAGGTGGCGAGCGTCCGGCCGCCGTGCAGGCGGGTCGCCACGCCCGTCACGTGGCCCTCGGTGGCGGACCGGTGGTGGGTGGCGTTGATCTCGATGCCGACGGCGATGCGTCCCGCCCCCGCGTGCAGCGCGGCGCCGATAGAGCCGAGCGACTCGGCCAGGACGCAGGACGCGCCGCCGTGCAGCAGCCCGTACGGCTGGGTGTTGCCCTTGACGGGCATCCGTCCCACGACGCGCTCGGCCGAGACCTCCAGGAACTCCACGCCCATGGTCTTCGCCAGGTCGCCGTGGACGCCTTCGGAGAGGATCTCCGCGTCCCCTGTGTCGCTCACACTGCCCTGCCTTCCTGAGGGGAACCCCAGACCCCGGGGGCCGACCCGCGGGGGAGCGGGCCCGAAGATCCTTGCTTCCCTTCAGGTCTTCGGGGCTCCGCGAAACTGTCGTTGACGCAGACTAGAGTCCTCCTGTGGCGACGAAAGCAGCGACCCCTGACAAGCGTGACCGGCTTCTTCTGCTCGACGGGCATTCCCTGGCCTACCGGGCGTTCTTCGCGTTGCCCGTGGAGAACTTCTCGACGACCGACGGGCAGCCGACCAACGCCGTGTACGGCTTCACCTCGATGCTCATCAACGTCCTGCGCGACGAGCAGCCGACCCATATCGCCGTGGCGTTCGACCGCTCCGAGCCGACGTTCCGGCACGAGCAGTACGTCGAGTACAAGGCGGGCCGGCAGAAGACCCCGGACGAGTTCCGCAGCCAGGTCAGCCTGATCTTCGAGGTCCTCGACGCGCTGCGCATCCCGCGCCTGTCCGTCGCCGGGTTCGAGGCGGACGACATCATCGCCACCCTGTCCGTCCAGGCCGTGTCCGCGGGCATGCAGACCCTCATCGTCACCGGCGACCGGGACGCCTTCCAGCTCGTCAACGACGACGTCACGATCCTGTACCCGATCCGCGGCGTGTCCGAGCTGTCCCGGATGGACCCGGCCGCCGTCGAGTCCCGCTACGGCGTCCCGCCCGTCCGGTACCGGGAGTTGGCCGCGCTGGTCGGGGAGAGCAGCGACAACCTGCCCGGCGTGCCCGGCGTCGGCCCGAAGACCGCCGCCAAGTGGCTCGTCAAGTACGGCGACCTCGACACCCTGATCGACCGCGTCGACGAGATCAAGGGCAAGGCCGGCGACAGCCTGCGCGAGCACCTCGCCGGGGTGATGCGCAACCACCAGATCAACAAGCTCGACACCGAGGTCGGCCTTGAGCTGACGCCGCCGCAGCTGACGATGGGCCAGTGGGACCGCGACGAGATCCACACCCTGTTCGACTCGCTGCAGTTCCGCGTCCTGCGCGAGCGCCTGTACTCCACGATCTCCGCCGCCGAGCCGGAGGCCGACGAGGGCTTCGACGTCCAGCTGGACACGGTGGAGCCCGGCGGGCTCGCCGCCTGGCTGGACGCCAACGCCGGCGAGCGCCTCGGCATCGCCGTCACCGGCACGTGGGGCCGCGGCACGGGCGAGATCACCGCGCTGGCGCTGGCGTCCAAGAAGGGCCCGGCGGTCCACCTCGACCCGGCCGAGCTGATCGAGGACGACGAGCGCGCCCTCGCCGGCTACCTCGCCGACGTCAAGCGCCCCAAGGCGATCCACGAGGCGAAGGGCCCGATGCTCGCGCTCGCCGCCCGCGGCCTCGCCCTCGACGGCGTCACCAGCGACACCGCGCTCGCCGCGTACCTCGCGCTCCCCGGCCAGCGGACGTTCGACCTCGCCGACCTCGCGCTGCGCTACCTGCACCGCGAGCTGCGCAGCGAGACCGAGGACACCGGGCAGCTCACCCTCGACGGCTCCGGCGAGGAGGAGGCGGCCGAGGCGCTCGCCGTCCGCGCCCGCGCCGTGACCGAGCTGGCGGACGTCCTCGACAAGGACCTCGACAAGCGCGGCGCCACCCGCCTCCTGAACGAGGTGGAGCTGCCGCTCGTCGGCGTCCTCGCCGGGATGGAGCGCGCCGGGATCGCCGTCGACACCGACCACCTCGCCGGGCTGTCGGCGTCCCTCGGCGGCCAGGTCAAGGAGCAGGAGCAGGCCGCCCACGGCGCGGTCGGCCACGAGTTCAACCTCGGGTCGCCGAAGCAGGTGCAGCAGGTCCTGTTCGACGAGCTGAACCTGCCCAAGACCAAGCGCACCAAGACCGGCTACACCACCGACTCCGAGGCGCTCACCAACCTCCAGGAGAAGGAGCCGCACCCCGTCCTGGAGCACATCCTGCGGTGGCGCGAGGTCGCGAAGCTCAAGAGCATCGTCGACTCCCTCATCCCGATGGCCGACGACGCGGGGCGCATCCACACCACGTTCAACCAGATGATCGCCGCCACCGGACGGCTCTCCTCGACCGACCCGAACCTGCAGAACATCCCGATCCGCACCGCCGAGGGCCGCCAGATCCGCGAGGCGTTCGTCGTCTCCGGCGACTACGAGTCCCTCCTCACCGCCGACTACTCGCAGATCGAGCTGCGCATCATGGCGCACCTGTCCGAGGACGACGCGCTCCTGGAGGCGTTCGGCTCCGGCGCCGACTTCCACACCATCACCGCGTCCCGCGTGTTCGGCCTGCCGCCCGAGCAGATCGACTCCGAGCTGCGCGCCCGCATCAAGGCCATGAACTACGGCCTCGCCTACGGCCTGTCCGCCTACGGGCTCTCCCAGCAGCTGCGGATCTCCCCGGACGAGGCCCGCGGCCTCATGGAGGAGTACTTCGAGCAGTTCGGCGGCGTCCGCGACTACCTGCGCGACATCGTCGCCAAGGCCCGCCAGGACGGCTACACCGAGACCATCCTCGACCGCCGCCGCTACCTGCCCGACCTCAACTCCGACAACCGGCAGCGCCGCGAGATGGCCGAGCGCATGGCCCTCAACGCCCCCATCCAGGGCTCCGCCGCCGACATCATCAAGGTCGCCAGCCTCAACGTCGACCGCGCTCTCCGCGCCGCCGGCCTGACGTCCCGGATGCTCCTCCAGGTCCACGACGAACTCGTCTTCGAGGTGGCCCCCGGCGAGCTAGACGACCTCAAGACCCTCGTCAGCACCGAGATGGCCGGCGCCTACGACCTCCGCGCCCCCCTGAGCGTCTCCATGGGCACGGGCCAGACCTGGCAGGACGCGGCTCACTAGAAGGAAACACCTGGGGCCCCGTTCCGGTGACGAACCGGGCGGGGCTTCGTCATGTTCAGCGAACCGTTTTACCAGCGGATTCCGGACTTGGCGGGATCCGGGGTGGAGCAGGGGTGCTGCGTGGGGATCTTGGGGGTACGGGAGTGGGTGTCCATAGATGTCCTGGGGGGCCTACCCTGTCCCCGGGTCCTGTTCGGGTCGACCGGCGGGGGGTAGCGTGCCTCTGCTTCACAAGATCGCTGGAGTGGTGATCGTCTGCGCCGTGGTCCTGGGGCTGACGCTTCCCGGGGAACGGCGGGCGCGGGAGAACGCGCCCACGGCGGAGCGGGCGGGGAACGCGTCCGGGACGGCCGACGCCGCCAGTGCGGCCAAGGCGAGCGGGACGCCCTCGCCCGGCGGGTCCGGGACGCCGCCAGCGTCCGCGACCCCGACCGGGCCGATCCCGGCGGCGGCGCCCGCGGCGGCCGCCGCCAAGGCGAACGAGCTGGGCCAGGTCCCGGTGCTGATGTACCACCGGATCGTCAAGAAGCCCGAGATGTCGCTCGACCGGTCGAGCAAGGAGCTGTACGACGAGCTGACGCGGCTCGCCAAGGGCGGGTACTGCCCGATCACCGCGGGCGAGTTCGTCGGCGGGCGGTTCAACGTCCCGGCGGGGAGGCATCCCGTGGTGCTGACGTTCGACGACAGCACGCCGGGGCATTTCGCGCTCGACGCGTCCGGGCGGCCGCAACCGGACACCGCGGTCGCGATCATCCAGCAGGTCGCCCAGGAGAACCCGGGGTTCCGGCCGACGGCGACGTTCTTCCTGAACAAGGAGCTGTTCGGCCTGGAGGACGGCCCGGCCGGCGGGGCCCTGAAGTGGCTCATGCAGCACGGGTACGAGCTCGGCAACCACACCATGTCGCATCCCAATCTGGCGGGCATGTCCGAGAAGAAGGTGCACGCGGAGATCGGCGGGATGGAGGACAGGATCGTCCAGCTGACCGGGGCGCACACGGCGACGCTGGCGTATCCGTTCGGGTCGGTGCCGCGCAAGGAGAAGTGGGCGCAGAAGGACGGCGCTCGGTACGCGTTCCAGGGGATCTTCCTCGCCGGGTGGCGGCCGTCGCCGTCGCCGTTCGCCGAGGAGTTCGACCGGTGGAACATCGACCGCGTGCGCTCCGAGGGCAAGATCAAAGAGAACGACTGCACGAAGTACTGCTCCACCGCGTGGCTGGAATATCTGGACAAAAACCCTGATGAGCGGTACACCTCTGACGGCGATCCGAACACCGTGACGTTTCCGAAGACGGCCGAGGACCGGCTGGACGGGGTGTATCGCGCGCGGGCGCGAACTTACTGACGGCGCGCCGCCGACCGGATTGACCACGGGAGTTCGGTCCCATATCCTGATCGCTGCGCTGTGGGCCTGCGCGCGCTTCGGACGGAGCAGGCTCGCGCTCGGTCAGGTCGGCGACAACGGTTCGGTTCTATGACGCGGCAGCGACCGCGTCCCATTCCGGTCTTCGGCAGGGCGGATACCGGCCCTCCGCGCATAACCCATACGACTTCCATGTCCGTACCGGAGCCAGCCGACACATGACGAGCAGCACCGAGGCCACCTCGACCACCCCGCAGGTAGCGGTCAACGACATCGGGTCAGAGGAAGCCTTCCTCGCCGCGATCGATGAGACCATCAAGTACTTCAACGACGGCGACATTGTCGAGGGCACTGTCGTCAAGGTCGATCGTGACGAGGTCCTCCTCGACATCGGCTACAAGACCGAGGGCGTCATCCCCTCGCGCGAGCTGTCCATCAAGCACGACGTCGACCCGAACGACGTCGTGTCCGTCGGCGATCACGTCGAAGCCCTCGTCCTCCAGAAGGAGGACAAGGAGGGCCGGCTGATCCTGTCCAAGAAGCGCGCCCAGTACGAGCGCGCCTGGGGCACGATCGAGAAGATCAAGGACGAGGACGGCATCGTCACCGGGACCGTCATCGAGGTCGTCAAGGGCGGTCTCATCCTCGACATCGGGCTGCGCGGCTTCCTGCCCGCCTCGCTGGTCGAGATGCGGCGGGTGCGCGATCTGCAGCCGTACGTCGGACGCGAACTCGAAGCCAAGATCATCGAGCTGGACAAGAACCGCAACAACGTGGTCCTGTCCCGCCGCGCCTGGCTGGAGCAGACGCAGAGCGAGGTCCGCCAGACCTTCCTCAACACCCTGCAGAAGGGCCAGGTCCGCAAGGGCGTCGTGTCCTCCATCGTCAACTTCGGCGCGTTCGTCGACCTCGGCGGCGTGGACGGGCTCGTGCACGTCTCCGAGCTGTCCTGGAAGCACATCGACCACCCGTCCGAGGTCGTGGAGGTCGGCCAGGAGGTCACGGTCGAGGTCCTGGACGTCGACATGGAGCGCGAGCGGGTCTCGCTGTCGCTCAAGGCGACGCAGGAAGACCCGTGGCAGCAGTTCGCCCGCACCCACCAGATCGGGCAGGTCGTGCCGGGACGCGTCACCAAGCTGGTGCCGTTCGGCGCGTTCGTCCGCGTCGAGGAGGGCATCGAGGGCCTGGTGCACATCTCCGAGCTGGCCGAGCGGCACGTGGAGATCCCCGAGCAGGTCGTCCAGGTCGGCGACGAGATCTTCGTGAAGATCATCGACATCGACCTCGACCGGCGCCGGATCAGCCTGTCGCTCAAGCAGGCCAACGAGGGCGCGGCCGGAGTCGAGGAAGAGGACTTCGACCCGACGCTGTACGGGATGCCCGCCGAGTACGACGACCAGGGGAACTACAAGTACCCCGAGGGCTTCGACGCCGAGACGGGCGAGTGGCTGGACGGGTTCGACGAGCAGCGCGAGACCTGGGAGCGGCAGTACGCCGAGGCCCGGTCCCGCTTCGACGCCCACCGCAAGCAGATCGAGGAGGCCCGCAAGGCCGAGGCCGAGGCCGGCGCAGCCGAGCCCGCGGGCTCGGGCGGCGAGCGCTCCAGCGGCGGCGGTGAGACGTCCTACTCCGGCGGCGGGGAGAGCGAGTCCGGAGGCGGCGCGCTCGCCACCGACGAGGCCCTCGCCGCGCTGCGGGAGAAGCTGTCCGGCGGCCAGTGATCCATCGCTGATCCGCACCTTTGGCGCGCACACCGCGCACGCCGTCCGCGGCGGGCCCGTGATCCTGTGATCACGGCCCCGCGCGGCGGCCGGTGACGTACCGACCACGGCCGGAGAACGATCCCCCCGGGATCGCGCTCCGGCCGTGCTCGGCTGCGCCGGGTTCGGTAGCCTCGCCGTCGTCCCGAAGGTCCCTTCATCCCGAAGGTCCGCTCGCTCGTTCCCCGGAGCACATGTTCAAGTGGCCAGCACAGAGGTAGGCACGAGGCCCGGCGGCCCCGCCCCCGCCGGGCCGCCGATCGTCCCGCGGGGTCCCGCCAGGCTCGCGCTGATCGCGGTCACCGTCGCGGTGCTCGCGCAGACGCTCCGCTTCTCGCTGCCCCAGCTCGACCGGTTCGCCGACGAGGCCGGGACCGGGGTCGCCGCCGCCGGCGTCCTCGCCGTGTACCTCGCCGGGTTCGCCGCGCCGCTGATCCGCCGCGCCGCCGGCCCGCGCGGCCTGCTGATCGCGGGCGTCGGCGGGCTCCTCGCCGTCCGGCTGCTCGCGCAGGCCATCGACCCGCGCACCTGGCTGGCGTTCGCCGGCACCGCCATCGGCATGATCGCCGTCGCGGCGCTGTACGAGGGCGCCCGCGGCCTGTCCGGCGTCGGGTTCGCGACCGCCACGGTCGCCGGGCTGTCGATCGACACCGCCGTGCGGATGTGCTTCGCCACCTGGGACCCGGTGTGGCGTTCGGGCGTCGGGCCGTGGCTGACGTGCCTGGCGTTCGTCGGGCTCGGCGCCGCCGCGCTGTACCGGGAGCTGTCGTCCGGGCCGGTCGCCGCGCCCGGGATCTCCTGGCGGGACGCGATCGGCGCCGCCGCCTTCGGACCGTTCCTGGCGCTGCAGGTCCTCGTGCTGTCCAGCCCCGCGTTCGTGGCGTCGTCGGGCTGGCGGTCGCTGACCGCCGCGCACGTCGTGATCGTCGTCGGGCAGGGGCTCGCGCTGGCGTTCCTCGCGTCCGGCCTCGCCGTCCGGGCCGTGCCGGGCGGGGTGTGCGTGCTCGGCGGCACCGTCCTCGGGGTCGGCGCCGGAGCCGTCGCCGGGACGTACGCGGTCTCCGGCATCGAGGTCGTGCCGATCGTGATCCTCGGGCAGGTGCTGTCGGCGTGGCTGCTGGCGGTCGCGTGCCGGGCGCCGCTGCGGCGCGCGGGGACCGGCGGGCCGGTGTGGCGGATCGACGCGAGCGCCGCGATCGGCGGCCTGCTCATCGTCGTCGTCCTCGTCCCGTACCAGGTCAGCGCCGTGTCGCCGCTGCCGTTCCCGAACAACCTGCTGCCCGGCCTCGCCGGGATCCTGCTCGGCGCGCTCGCCGCGATCGCCGCCGCGCGCGGCGGCCCGCTGCCCGCCCGCGCCCCGCTGCGCGCCCTCACCGCGGGCGGCGCCGCGCTCGGCCTGCTCGCTGGGACGGTGGTGTTCACGCTGGCCGCGCCGGACGGGAAGGCGCAGACGGCGGCCGTCCCCGGGACGGTGCGCGTGCTCAGCTACAACATCCACGACGCCGTCGACCAGTCAGGGCGCCTCGACCCGGAGGGCATCGCGCGCGTGATCGAGGGGCAGCGCGCCCAGGTCGTCCTGCTGCAGGAGGCCGGGCGGGGCTCGCTGCTGTCCGGCACCGCCGACGTCGGCGTGTGGCTGTCGCGGCGGCTCGGCATGAAGCTGATCTGGGGGCCGGCCGCCGACGGGCAGTTCGGCAACGCGATCCTCACCTCGCTGCCCGTGCGCAGCTCCGGGACGGGCCGCATGCCGCGCGGCGACTGGTCGCAGATCCGCGGCTACGTGTGGGCGCGGCTCGGCGTCGGCGGCACCACGATGGACGTGTGGTCGACGCACCTGGAGGGCGGCGACGACAAGGCCGCCGAGCGGTCCCGCTCGATCGCCGCGCTGCTGCGCGCCTGGGGCGGCGCGCCCCGCACGCTGATCGGCGGCGACTTCAACGCCGAGCCCGGCAGTCCGGAACTGGCCGCGATGACCGAGGGCACCGACCTGCGCAGCGCCGCGATCGGCGACGACTCGTCCCCGACCAGGGCGGACGGCGCGCATGTCGACTGGATCTTCGGGTCGGACGGCGTCCTCGTCACCGAGTACGACGTTCCGGTCTCCAGGGCCTCGGACCACTATCCCGTCGCGGTGACCGTCCGGATCGGCCGCTGACCGGCCGGGGTTCGCGTCCCGCCGCTAGGGTCGTGCCCATGAGCGAAGCGAACCCCCCGGCCGCCGCCCCCGCCGCCGGGAGCGGGCTGGTGAGCGGACCGGCCGTCGCGATCGAGCGGGCCGTTCCTGACGACGCCGGGGAGATCCTGACCGTCCAGCGCGCCGCGTACGTCACGGAGGCGCAGCTTTACGGCGACCCGTTCATCCCCCCGCTGGTCGAGTCGGCAGAGCAGCTCCAGAAGGTGCTGGCCGGTGACGCGGTGGTGCTGAAGGCCGTGCTGGACGGACGTCTCGTCGGCGCCGTCCGCGCCCAGTTCAGCGACCACACGTGCCTCGTCGGACGGCTCGTCGTCGTCCCCGACCTGCACGGCCGCGGGATCGGCGGGCGGCTCCTCGCCGCGCTGGAGGCCGAGGTGACCGGACGCGCCGACGCGTGCGTCCTGTTCACCGGGCACCTCAGCGAGACGAACCTGCGCCTGTACCGGAGGCTCGGCTACGCCGAGACGCACCGGGAGCGCGTCGCGGCGCATCTCACCCTCGTCCACATGCGCAAACCCCTCGTCCCCGCCGGGAAGGCCGGCGGCTAGGGTGTGTCCGTGCTGAAAGTGGGACTCACCGGCGGGATCGGGTCGGGCAAGAGCGAGGTGTCGGCGCGCCTCCGCGAGCGCGGCGCCGTCGTCATCGACGCCGACAAGATCGCCCGCGAGGTGGTGGAGCCGGGCACGTCTGGCCTTGCCGCGGTCGTGGCGGAGTTCGGCGAGGGCGTGCTGCTTCCGGACGGCGCCCTCGACCGCGAGAAGGTCGGCCGGATCGTGTTCTCCGACCCGGAGCGGCTCGCGGCGCTGAACGCTATCGTCCACCCGCTGGTGGGGGAGCGGACGCGGGAGCTGATGGACGCCGCGCCCGCCGACTCCGTCGTCGTGTACGACGTCCCGCTCCTGGCGGAGAACGGCCTGGCGGACATGTACGACGAGGTCGTGGTCGTGGACGCGCCCGAGGAGGTCCAGCTCGACCGGCTGGTCGCCCGGCGCGGCATGACGGAGGAGGACGCCCGCGCCCGCATGGCCAGCCAGGCGTCCCGCGCGGAGCGCCGCGCCGTCGCCACGCACGTCATCGACAATTCCGGCACGCTCGACGACCTGAAATCCCAGGTCGACGCCTTGTGGGAATCCCTCACCCACCGCACCTGACCACACAGCATTCACGTCCTGCAGACGGTGATGAGGGTCGGCCATGCCGGGGAACGGAATAGACCGGCAGTTTTCCGGGAAGGCTCTCGCCGCTGATGTTCTCGATGAATTCTCGTTGTCCTTCTCCGCTGATCAACACACTGTCGTCACCCTGAGCGCGGCCGTTCGGGAGCCCGCTCAAGGTGCTCATGCTGGTGGACGACGACCTCATGGCCACGGGCCTGTTCGACCACGTCGACATCACCGGCAAAGCGCCGCGTGTCGCACCCCGCAGACGAAAGGGCCGGGGTGTTCATAATCGTGCACACCGGGTGATCAGTCTTGTTCGCTGCGAGATCCGCGAGCGAAGGGTAACCGTGTTTCCCGAGCTCCCGGCGATTGCATTGTTCTCAGTCTTCGAGCAGATCCCCGCGGGGACGGCGAAAATGGTGGAAATGGTCACCGGCACCCTGGCGGTGGCCGGTTTCGGACGTTGAGCCGTCTCGGCTGAATGGTCTAATTGCTTCACTCGCCCCATTCTCGAGGAGATGTCATGGCGCGCGTGACGCTTCGTATCGTGCTGGGAACGGCGCTGGTCGCGGGTGGCGTCGCCGCGCTCGCTCCCGCCTCGGCCGCCTACGGTTCGTCCGCCCCGAAGACGGTCATCAAGCTCAGCGTCGTCCCGCAGGCCGGCGGGCCGGGCCGCTCCGCGACGCTGACTTGCGAGCCGGTCGGCGGCGACCATCCCTACGCGGTGGTCGCCTGTGACGAGCTCGCCAAGACCCGCGGGGACGTCCAGCGGGTTCCGGGAGCGTCGGGCCGGTTCTGCCTCCCGTACGAGAGCCTGGTCGTGGCGAACGCGACCGGGTACTGGCTGGGCAAGCCGATCCAGCCATATTCCGAGGTCATCACCAATGATGGCTGTGCCGCGATCGCGCACGGCCGCGTCCTGGACTTCTGACGGCCAGACGGGCTCAGAAGGAATCGTCCAGGGGAGCTGGTGGACTTCGCGGAGGTCCCTACGGAGGGGCGTCCGCGGCCGTATTGCCAGCCGGGTGTCCCGGGCGGAGCGCCGCGGCGTCGCCGCGCACGTCGTCGACAATTCCGGGACGCTCGACGACCTGAAATCCCAGGTCGACGCCTTGTGGGAATCTCTCACCCCGCACCGTTGAGCGGGTATTGCAAAAGGTGATGGGTCTCTTTATGGGATGCTCATAATGCGGCAGGTTGAGTGATCATATTTGCATGGCCGCATTCGGACGTTTGTGCCTTCTTGAATGAATGGTGTAATCGGGTGAACCGTTCCATTCTGAGGAGATGTCATGGTGCGCGTCACGCTTCGTGTGATTCTGGGATTGAGCCTGGTCGCAGGTGGTGTCGCCGTCGCGGCTCCCGCCGTCGCGGCTCCCGCCGTCGCGGCCGGCTCGTCCGGGTCGTTGACGGAGATCAAGCTCGAAGTCGTCCCGCAGCAAAGCGGTCAGCCTCGTTTCGCGACGCTGACCTGCGATCCCGTCGGCGGCACCCATAAGAACGCGAAGGCCGCCTGTGCGGAACTCGCCCTTGTGAACGGCGACATTACGAAGGTTCCGCCGCAGACGGCCGGGTGCCTTCAGGTGTGGATCCCGGTGGACGCCGCCGCGGCCGGGACTTGGCAGGGTGTGCCGATCAAGCCGTTCTCCCGGACCATCACCAATGATGGATGCGCCAGGATCGCCTACGGCCACGTCTTCGATTTCTGAGCCTTCTGACGGCTGGGCGCGTTCAGAAGGGCGCGTCCAGGGGGAGTTGGTGGACTTCGCGTAGGTAGGCGTCCAGCTCGCCGGGCTCGAAGCGGCACATGCCCACGGCGTACCAGAATTCGGCGGTGGCGTTGCCCTCCCACTTGTAGCGGCCGTCGGGCGCCAGGGCGGCCCAGCCTTCGGCCAGGCCGAGGAGGGTGGCGCGGCGCGTGGGAGCGGTCTGGTCGGTGACGTCCCAGAGGATGATGGCGCCGTCGTCGCCCGCGGTGGCGAGGTGGGCGCCGTCCGGGCTGAACGCGACCGACCAGATGCGGCGGGTATGGCCGGTGAGGGTGTGGACGGTCTCGCCGGTGGACGGGTCCCACAGGCGCACGAGCATGTCGTCGCCCGCGCTGGCGAGCAGGTTGCCGGACGGGTGGAACGCGGTCGTCCACAGGCGGCCGGTGTGTCCGGCGAGGGTGTGCAGGGACTCGCCGGTGGACGGGTCCCAGAGGCGGACGGTGCCGTCGTTGCTGGCGCTGGCGAGAGTCTCCCCGGACGGCGAGAAGGCCACGCGGTAGACGCGGTCGGTGTGTCCGCGCAGGACGGTGGTGAGTTCGCCGGTGCGCGGATGCCAGAGCCGGACGAGGCCGTCGTCGCAGCCCGTGGCGACCAGGGCGCCGCTCGGCTGGAAGTCGATGGAGCGGACGCGGCCCCGGTGGTCGGCGAGGTTCACGATCTCGCGGCCGGTCGTCCAGTACCAGAGCCGGACGGAGTCGTCGTCGTTGGCGGTGGCGAGGACGTCCCCGGCGGGCGAGAACGCCTGCGCCCACACGTGGTCGGTCTCCGCGTGCAGCTCGCGCTCGAACGTGCCGGTCCCGGCCTGCCACAGGTGCACGCCGCCGTCGTTGGTGGCGGTGGCGAGCTGGGAGTCGCGGGTGTTGAACGCGGCGGAGGTGAGGTTGTCGGCGACGCCGCGCAGCTCGCGGATCATCCGCCCGGAGCGCGGCTCCCAGAGCCGGACCAGGCCGTCGTTGCCGCTGCTGGCGAGCATGCCGCCGTCCGGGCTGAACGCGACGCCGGTGACGCGGCGGCCGTGGCCGCGCAGCACGACGCGGCACTGCCCGGTCTCGGCGTCCCACAGGCGGGCCGTGCCGTCGTTGCTGCTGGTGGCGAGCTGGGCGCCGTCCGGGCGGAACGCGAACGGCCACACGGCGCCGCGGTGCCCGGCCAGTTCGAGTCGCTGCCTGCCGCTCCGCGGGTCCCAGAGGCGGACGGCGCCCGCGCTGTCGGCGGTGGCGAGGCGGCCGCCGTCCGGGCTGAACGCCGCCTGGTAGATGGCGCCCCGGTGGCCTTGCAGGGTGGTGCGCTGGAGTCCGTCCTCCCAGATGCGGACGGACGCGTTGGTGTCGCCGGTGACGAGGAGGTTCCCGTCCGGGTGGAACGCGATGGCGTAGACGCGTCCGGTGTGGCCGAGGAGTTCCTGCCTGATCTCGCCGGAGCGGATGTCCCAGAGCCGGACGGCGCCTTCCTGGTCACCGGCGGCCAGGAGGGAGCCGTCCGGGTGGAACACGGCCCGATACACGGCGCCGCGGTGGCCGGTCAGCTCGCGCTGCAGGGCGCCTGTGACGAGGTCCCAGACGCGCAGCGTCCCGCCTGCGTCGCCGGTGACCATGAGTGAGCCCGCGGGGTCGAACACTGCCGTGTAAACGGGCGCGGTGTGTCCGGGCAGCTCGTGCAGTAGGGCGCCGGACGCGGCGTCCCAGACGCGGATGGTCCCGTCGGCGGCGCCCGCTGCGACGAGGTCGGTGCCCGACGGGGAGCGTCCGCCGACGACGACCGGCCACACGCCTTCGGGGTGGACGGTGAAGGTGTGGGCGGTGTGGCCGGTGGCGAGGTCCCAGATGCGGACGGTGCCGTCCGCGGAACCGCTCGCCAGGAAGTTGCCGGGGGAGTCGAACGCGACCGCGTAGGCGCGGTCGGTGTGGCCCTGGAGCGTGCGCAGCGGAACACCCGTGACGGCGTCGCACACTAGGACGCCGCCGTCCTCGCTGCCCACGGCCAGGACGGACCCTCCTGGGCTGTAGGCGAGCGGATGGGGAAGACGGCTCGTCTGGAAGTGAAAGCCGTAAGGGACGCCGACCGCGGGCGGGGCGATCTGGATGTCGATGGGACGGCCCGGGGCGATCGCGGCCTCACGCAGTTCGGGCGCGTCGGCGATCCGGTCGGGGAGCACGGCGTCCACGAGGGCGGCGCGCGTCCAGCGGCTGCCGTCGACGGTGACGTCCCGCAGGTCGGCGCGGGCCAGGCGGGCCCGGGACAGGTCGGCGCCGCGCAGGTCGGCGCCGGTCAGGTTGGCCTCGTCCAGGCGCGCCCCCGCGAGGGACGCGTCTCTCAGGATGGCGCGCGACAGATTCGCGCCGACGAGCTGCGCGTCGGTGAGGTCCGCGCCCGTGAGGTCGACTTCCTGCAAGTCGCGGTAGGACAGGTCCTCGCCCTGCAGGCGCGCGCCACGCAGATCGGTGCGTGCCGGTGTGCGCAGCCGGGTCGTGATGCGGATCGCGTTGGCGCGGGCCGTGTCGTCGGCGTCGGGGTCGGCGAGCACCCCGCCCGCCCACTCCTGGCATGCGCGGGTGTCGGCGAGGTCGCAGAGGAAGTCGACGGTCAACTGGGTGAGGGCACGGCGTCCCAGCGCAGACGGTGCCTCGCCCTTGGCGAACTCGTCCGCGATGTGCCGCGCGACCAGCCATTCCATGACGGACGTGTGGATGAACCCGAAAAGGCCCTCGTCGGTGCGGATCAGCAGGCTTCCGGCGCCGACCGCGTGCGTCACCTGGTGCGGCGACATGCGTCCACCGGCGAGGCCGGTGAGCGTGTCCGAGACGTCCGCGAGCTCGGCGAGGCGCAGGAACTGCTCGTTGCCCTCCCAGAGCCGCAGCGCCAGCGTCCCCACGGCGCGCCACATGTCGTCTGCCTTCAGCCCGGACGGGCCGCCCGATCCGCCGACCCGGTCGGCCTCGTGCGCAAGCCACGACGACAGGATCTCCTGGTATAGGTCGGCTGGGCTGACGGCCCGGCGCGCCTGCGCGACCGCGCGGAGCCGCTCCTCGGGCAGATCGGCGATGAACGACAGCATCCGCGGGTTGGACGTCAGCGCCAGCAGTTCCTCGATGCCCGCCAGGAGGTCCAGGCGCGCCTCGGCCGCGCCCTCGTCCCCGTACCGGTTCAGCAGGTACGAGCGGACCTGCGGTGGCGCGAAGTCCTCCAGCCCTAGGACGCGCCGGTGCGGCAGCACGCCGACCTTCTCGCCCAGCGCGGTCAGCACCTGCGCCTGGGACTTGAAATGCTGCGTGCGGCTCGCCACCACGATTTTGGCCTTGTCCTGGGCGGCTTGCAGGAGGGTGTCGAGGTGGTCGGCTGCCTTGTCGTAGGTCATCCGTGTGACGAGTTCGTCGAACCCGTCGAAGAGCAGCACGATGCGTCCCTGGCGGAGCATGTAGTGGAACGCCTTGAGGTCGATGAGCTCCTCGCCGTGGTTGGCCAGGTGCGCGGCGACGAGACCGTCCACCGAGTGCGCCTTGTCCAGTGCCCGCAGCTCGATCAGGATCGGGATGACGTGCGGGAGTTCTTCGGGGATGCGGCGGGCCAGCTCGCGTAGGGCGAACGTCTTGCCGCGGCCGAAGTCGCCGAGCAGCAGCAGGAACCGGCCGTGGTCGGCGGCCAGCAGGCGCAGCATCTCGCCGACGACGTCCTCGTGGACCTCCGTGATCGAACGGCTCTCCTCGCCGGACGCGGTGTCGCCGCGGAGCCGGTCGAGTTCCCGGTAGCGCTGCGGGACGTACAGGCTCGGCGGATACAGGCCGCCTGCGGAGAGCCGTCCCGTCTGGGCCGTCACGTACTCGGACAGGTCGACGAGCCCCTGGAACTCGGTGAGGCTGCGCACGCGGATGCCGCGCCGCAGCGCGTCGTCCCGTAGTGAACGGGCCGGTGCGGGCCCCAGGTACACCAGTTCGGACCCGTGGTCGGTGCCGTCGGCGTGCACATGGCGGACGAACGCGTCCACGTCCGCCTGAGTGACCTGACCCACGTGGGCGCCGATGCGGTACTGCCGGACGAACCCGTCCTCCAGGTGGGTCAGCAGCAGGTGCGGCGGGTCTGCGCGGCTGTCCTCGCCGGGCGGCGGGACGATGCGCCGGATGGTCGCGCGCTCGAACCGCGTCTCGCATGCCTCCGTCAGACGGTCGAGCAGCCGCGCCGTGGGGTCGGGCACGGGGTCGACGGCGCCGTTCGCCCTGGGGCCGATCTCCGGAGTGGGCGGGGGCGGCGGGGTCTCTGCGGCAGGCGGCGGGAACGTTCCCTGGACACTCGACCACGACACTTCGAGCCGCTCTGGGCCGCGCCGTTCGGCGTCTTCTGGAATCCACCTGTCCAGGCCGTCGCGCCGCATGACCACGATCTGGTGCCGTCCAGGGCCGAGCGCAGGAACGGACGGGACGCCGTTGCTCAGCAGAGGAACGGCGCCCAGTTCCGACTCCCTCCCCTGGAAGAACAGGTTGAGGTGTCCGCTGAGCAGCATGTCGATGGTGTCGGGGTCGCGGAGTGCGCCCGGCTCACCGGCGATGGGCGTGTGCTCGATCGCGCCTAGGCGGAGCCATCCTTCGTCCTCGAAATGACGGAGGCGCTCGTTGAACCAGGCCGCCTGCGCCCGTCCGACCCGTCCGTACCGGTCGGCCTCGCGGTGGGTCTGCGGCAGCGTCGAGTTGAGTCCGGCGACCACGACCCGCAGATCCGGGATCGGGAACAGCGTCCACGGCTGCGCGCTGTCGAAGATGAGCGCGTCGATACCCTGGTAGAACTCCTTGAACAGCCCCGCGTAATGCCGCCATTTCGGCCAGTACGGCGGCTGCGGCTCGATGTCGTCGGCCTCGCAACTGGAGAAGTACGCCTGGCACGCCGCACGGGTCACGTCGTGCGTGCCGGGGACGACCACGACGCGCTGCGCCTCCAGGCCCAGCAGCGCGCGCAGGCTCGTCAAGAACGAGAGCGCCTCGGCGAACTCCTTGCGGCTGCCTGAATGGGTGATGTTGCCGGTGACGACGAGCAGTTCGGGACGCGGCACACCGGAATCGGCCAGCCGCGTCACGTCGCTCCAGATGCGGTCCTGCAACTCGGTGGCCGTGGTGGGTTCGCCGGGTTCGGCGAGCGTCCGCCCGAAGCGGGGGCCCGAGACGTGCAGGACGCTGAGGTGCTCGCGCGGCTCGTCGCGGTCCTCGTCGGAGGCGGGGAACGCCGGCGCGGCCACGGGCGCCCGCCGGGTGGGCCGCTCCCCGGCCGGATCCGGCCGCCCGCCGCCGTCCTCGCGTCCCTCAGCCGCCTCCAGACGGCCCGGAATCGGCGGCCGGGACTGCGGGAGGGCTGGGCCCGGTCCGGGGAAGCCTGGGCCGTCCTGAGGACGCGCATGGCCGGCGAGGGCCTGGTCGATGCGCCGCATCAGCAGCCCGCGCGCCTCGTCCGGGTCGCCGATCCCGACCAGGTCCACGTAGGTGATCGTGGACAGCAGCCCGTCGATCGGGCAGTCCTCGATCCGGACCGTGACCAGCTTCCGGGCGGGGTCGTCCGGGTCGGCCCGCAGCGCCGCCATCCACTCCAGCCGCCCGTACCTGGAACGCAGGTAGTTGCGCGACAGCACCGCGACGACGGCCTTGGCCTCCGACAGGCCCCGGTCCATGAAGTCGATGAAGTTGGTGCCGGGCACGAAGTCCCACGCCTGCATCATCGTCCGGTGCCCGGCGGCCTCCAGCTGCCAGGCGATCCAGGACGCCCACCGCTCGTCCGCGGGCGAGTAGCTGATGAAGAAGTCGGTCGGACGCTCCTGCCTGGCGTTGTGTCGGGGCTCGCCGGGGGGTGTCATGCCGCCCAGTATCCCGCGCCGGGACGGGGAATTCAGCGCGGCGTGCCGCCTAGAGGATCACGTCGTCCGGCGCTCTGGGGGCGCTATGGGATCATGGCGCGGTGTCAGCCCGGATCGAGATCGTGCGCCGCGCGGCGCGCTCCCTAGGCGCTCTCGACTGGATCCGTATCGGCGTCCTCGTTCTCGGCGTCGTCTTCGTCGCCACCGGCCTGCTGCCTGCCGATACGGCCCGTTCGAGCGTCGGACGGGTCGCGCCGCTGCTGCTGTTCTTGTTCAGCGTCATCATCCTTGCGGAGCTGACCAAGGAGGCCGGGGTCTTCGACGCGATCGCGCAGCGGCTGGCGCGGGCCGGGCGCGGGAACTACGTCGCGCTGTTCGTGCTATGCGTGGCGTTCGCGTCGTTGACGACCATCTTCCTCAACCTCGATACAACAGCTGTGCTGCTGACACCGGTGATGCTGGCGCTGGCGGCGCGCGCGCGGATCGCAACGCTGCCTCTCGCCATGACCACTGTGTGGCTCGCCAACACCGCGAGCCTGCTGCTGCCGGTGTCGAATCTGACCAACCTGCTGGCCGCCGACCGGGTCGCCCTGGAGACGCGTGAATTCGCAGCGCGCATGTGGGCGCCGCAGATCGCGGTCCTGGCCGTCACGATGGCGCTGCTGTGGGCGTTCTACTGGCGGCGGAGCATGCGCGGTGCGGACGCCTACGACCCGCCGGAGCCTGCGCCCGTCAAGGACCGCGTGCTGTTCTCCGCCACCGGGCTCGCCTGCCTGATCTTCATCGGCGCGATCCTCGCCGGCGTCCACACCGGCGTCCAGCTTGGAATCGCCGCGACCATCCCGGCCGCCGTGGTCGTCGTGGTCTTCGCCGTCCGCGACAGGGCGGCGCTGCGTCCCGCGCTGATCCCGTGGCAGCTCATGGTGTTCGTCACGGGTCTTTTCCTGGTCGTGCCCACGCTCGAACGGTTCGGGCTGGACGACGCCATGCGCGCCCTGGTAGGCGGGGACGACGGCGTCGCGGGCGCGTTCCGGGCCGCGTTCTCGGGCGCGGGGCTGTCGAACGTCCTCAACAACCTGCCCGCCTACGTGGCGGGTGAGTCTGCTGTGCCCGCCTCTAACAGCGACCAGCTCTTGTCACTGCTTATTGGGACGAACGTGGGGCCGGTCATCACTCCGTGGGGTTCGCTGGCCACGCTGCTGTGGTTCGAGTGGTGCCGCCGCTGGGACGTCCGGGTCCCGATCCGCAAATTCGTCCTCACGGGGACGGTCCTTGCCGTCGCGGGCTGCGCGGCCACCGTCCCGGCCTTGCTGGTGACCAGTTGACGGTTCCGCTAGGCGACATGGCCGTTCTTCGCTAGGCGACGTGGCCGTTCTGGCCGCCGCCCAGCCGCGTGCAGATCTTCGTCGTGGTCTCCAGGAGGCGGTCGAGCAGTTCCGGACGCGCCGCCACGAACCCCAGCTCCGATGCCGGACGGTCGATGCCCAGCTCGTACGGGCGTCCGTCCAGGCGGCGCAGTTCGGCGCCCGCCTCCGCGGCCAGCAGCGCCCCGGCCGGGAGGTCCACGATCTCGGGCAGGTAGCCGACGATCCCGTCGATGTCGCCGCGCGCCAGCATCGTCCACGCCACCAGCGGCGCCCATAGCTGCAGCATCCGCGCGCACCGGTCCTCCAGGGCCGAGCGCATGGCGAACGCCACGGGATCGCTCGACTTGACCTGATGGCCCTGCGTCCACGCCAGGACGGGGTTCTTCTCCCGTCCAGGACGCGGACGGTCTGCGAGCGTCAACGGCTTACCGTCCGGCCCAATGGCGCCCCACCCGCGCACGGCGGACCACGTCCGTCCCGTCACCGGGTCGTGGACGACGCCCAGAACGGGCTCAGCGCGTGCGCACAACGCCAGGCCCACCGCGTACACGGGCATGCCGATCGCCACGTTGTTGGTGCCGTCCAAGGGGTCGACGAGCCAGACCATCTCCTCGCCTGGCGCACCCTCCAGGACGCCTGACTCTTCGGCAATGATGCGATGCCCCGGATACGCGTCCCGCAGCACGCCGACGATCAGCTCCTCGGCGGCCGTGTCGAGATCGGTCACCACGTCCCCGCCCGTGCCCTTGACGCGGATGCCCAAGGGCCCGTCCACATTGGCGCTGAGCAGTTCGCCCGCCGCCTCGGCGGCCGCCACGGCCACCCGGCGGGCCGCCGAGAGATCGACGGGAAGGGCCGGTGACGGGGTCATGGATCTCATCGGGCCTTTCCAGCCGGATCTGGCGCGGACGGAGCCCACACGCGGGAAGGATGAGCTGTGGCGATGCTGCGGGCAGAACTCCGCAAGGCGCGCACCGTGTCGGCATGGTCGGACCGTGAACGATGCACCCGGTGCGTGGGTGTGTCCAGAGGGCCGAGCGACAGGTCGCCGCCGCCGGGCGTCTGGCGGCCTAGGGCGACCGTAGCGGCTTCCTTGCCGTCCTCTATGAGCGTGGTGTGGAACACACCGGCCGGCAGGGTGTACGACTCGCCTGTCCGGTGGGCGCTGGAACGGCCAGGGGAGTACTGGACGGCGCGTCCCGTGGCCCTCAGTTCGTCCACGTCGCCCTGGCTTACGACCTCGAAAATCTGCTGCGTCGCCTCTGCGGGCTCCTCGTCGGTGTTCGTCCGTATGTCCATCCGGACGTTCCGCACCGTCCCGTACAGGACGAAACTCAGCAGATCCCAACTGTGGCAATGCACCAGCGACGTGGTGGACGGCGCCGGACGCACCTCTGGCGTCCAGATGTGCAGGCACACGCCGAAATCGCCGTCGCGCTCCACGGGAAGGCACACGAACCCCAGAGGATGCCGCAGGGCCGGCACAGGGGAACGGCCTGCCGCGACGTCGTCCAGGACCCTGCCGGCCCAGGCGGGCAGCGTCCGCGCCGCGGTACCGGCGTCGATCTCCCGGCGGATCTCCTCGTACCTCACTCGGTCACCAGTTCACGGTCACTCGTAGGGGTCCCTCGCCCGCAGCGCCTTCCGGATGATCTCGATCACGTCGCGGTCGGTGTAGCCGTGCGCGAGGTCGATCCCGATCACCTCGAAGAGCTTGCGGACCTCCTCGACGGTCGGCTCGTCGTCCAGCGGCGCCAGCCGCGCCTGCTCGACGGGGACGCGGCGGGCCTGGTCCAGGCTGGTCTGCAGCTCCGCGCTGACCCAGCTGTAGTAGAACTTGTTGCTGTCGACGACGAGCGCCTCGCCGCGCGGGTCGTCGCGCGTGACCACGACCCGCGACGACGCCAGGTCGTAGCGCAGCGTCGTCATCGTCCGCGCGAGGCCGATGTCGATGTCGAGCATGGCGAACCGCTGCTTGTGCCAGCACGCCGCCAGGAGCGTCGCGTACGCCTCCTTGCGGGTGCGCTCCAGCGTCCACGGCTCGCCCGTCGCGTCCGGGCCGTCCGACACCGAACGGCGGTGACGCGCGTACGCCTCGCAGACGTCCACGTCGGTGGGGTCGAGGATCTCCAGGCGGAACAGCAGCGTCCGGCGGTCTCTGCGCGCCGCCGCCACGCACTCGGGCAGCGTCCGCGCGCGGATGTAGGTGCCCGTCCCGCCCTTGAAGAACCAGCGGTCGGTGTCGCGGCGTGCCTCTTCGAGCACCTGCGCCACCTGCGCCCCGCTGATGACGCGGACGACGGTGGTCTCGTCCAGAGCCCGCTTGGTGTCGGACAGGACGTTCTCGAACGCCTCGATGTGGCTCAGCCTGCCGCTCAGCTCGTCCAGCGTGGACGAGGACGCCCGCAGCGTGTCGCGCACCTCCGCCTCGACGGGGATGCGGCGCCCGCGGTCCCGCAGCACCGACGTCGCCAGCAGGCCGATCACCGCGAGGATCGCGCTGTTGGTGATCTCCGCCTCGTTGTCGATCTGCACGCCGAGGCCGATCACCGCGACGACGACGGCGAGGATCAGCGCGATCACGGCGTCGGCGTTCTTCCCGAACCAGTTGGTGAAGCGGGTCATGTTCTGCGGTTACCCCGTCCTGGGTCGGCGCCGGGGGGCGCTTCGGGGCGCGGTTCGTGGGCGCGGGGACGTCCCACTCGAACAGCACGGTCGGCGCCGTCATCGTAACCACAGCACCCGGAGCGCGGGAAAGCCCACGGATAGGGGCAATCGCGTGCCTTGCGGTGATGTCGCCCACCGCCGGCCTGTTCGTCGGCCGTGTCCCTCTCCGACCAGGACGACCTTTGCTACCCGCCGGTCGCTATAGGCTTCGTCGCATGCACGTGCGGGGCTGGTGGTCGTCCGCGTGGCCTGCGCGACGGTCACGCGCGCTCGACATAGCCATAGCCGTGACGCTGGCCGCGGGCGACGGCTGTTTCCTCTGGTTCGTCGACCAGGACTTCTGGCTGCCGCCGCCCGTCGTCGCGGTGTGCAGCGTCATCCTGGGCCTGGCCACGGTGGTGCGGCGCGTCTACCCGGTCGGCCTCATGCTCTTCCTGCTCGTCTTCGGCACGATCACCGGGGCGGGCGCGTTCGCCGCGCTCGTCATCCTGTACTCCCTCGCCGCGTACACCACGTCCCGCAGGACGGTCGTCGCTCTCACGCTGATCGGATACATCAGCTCGCTCGCCTTCCCAGGGCCGACGTCGTCGAACGAGTCCTTCCCCGCGCAGGCCATATTCGGTGTCGCGTTCGTCGCCGTGCCCGTCCTGCTCGGCCTCTACATGGGCGCGCGCAAGCAGCTCGTGGTCTCGCTCCAGGAGCGGGCATCGCGCCTCGAACGGGAACAGCACCTTCTCGCAGAGCGCGCGCGGGGCGAGGAACGCACCCGCATCGCCCGGGAGATGCACGACGTGGTCGCCAACAGGATCAGCGTCATGGTCGTCCACGCCGGGGCCCTGAGAGCCATCGCCGTCCGCGACCCGAGCCGGGCCGCCGAGACCGCCGGCGTCATCGGGGACATGGGACGGCAGGCGCTGGAGGAGCTCCGCCACGTCATCGGCGTCCTGCGGCAGGGCGAGGAGGCGCTGCCCCAGGAGGCCGTCACCCTGGCGCACGTCCGGGAACTGGTCGGGCAGTCCGGTGCGGCGGGCCTCCGCGTCGACCTGTCGATCCGCGGGGACGAGCGCCCCATGCCCGCCGCCGTGGGACGGACGGTCTACCGCCTCGTCCAGGAGGCGCTCACCAACGTCCACAAGCACGCCGGCGCCGCCGACACCCGCGTCGGGCTCGACCTGCTCCCCGAGGCCATCGAGGTCGAGATCGCCAACGACCCGCCCACCGCCCGCCCCGAGCACCGCCTGCCGAGCGGCGGGAACGGCCTGGTCGGCCTCCGCGAGCGCGTCACGGCCCTCGGCGGCAGCTTCGAGGCCGGGCCCCGCAGGGGCGGCTACGCCGTCCGCGCCAGGATCCCGCTGCCCGCCTCCTGACATTTGCCCCCCGACCAGCGGGGATACGGAATGTCGGTGGCCTTGCGTACTGTTGGGGAAGCACGGGAGAACGCCGGACGAGGGGGAGGGGCGGCGATGCGGCCGATCACGGATCTGCGGCGGCGCGTGGCGCCGTTCGAGGTCGTCACCGAGATGACGCCGTCGGGCGACCAGCCGCAGGCGATCGCCGAGCTCACGACCCGCATCGAGGGCGGCGAGAAGGACGCGGTGCTCCTCGGCGCGACCGGCACCGGCAAGACCGCCACGATCGCGTGGCTGGTGGAGAAGGTGCAGCGGCCCGTCCTGGTCATGCAGCCGAACAAGACCCTCGCCGCGCAGTTCGCCAACGAGCTGCGCGAGATGCTGCCGAACAACGCCGTCGAGTACTTCGTCTCGTACTACGACTACTACCAGCCCGAGGCGTACATCCCGCAGACCGACACCTACATCGAGAAGGACTCCTCGATCAACGACGAGGTCGACCGGCTCCGGCACTCGGCCACCAACTCGCTGCTCACCCGCCGCGACACCGTCGTCGTCGCGTCCGTGTCCTGCATCTACGGCCTCGGCACGCCGCAGGAGTACGTCGACCGCATGGTCCGCCTCAACGTCGGCCAGGAGATCGAGCGGGACGACCTGCTCCGCCAGCTCGTCGGCATGCAGTACACGCGCAACGACCTCGCGTTCACCCGCGGCACGTTCCGCGTCCGCGGCGACACCATCGAGATCATCCCGCAGTACGAGGAGCTCGCCGTCCGGATCGAGATGTTCGGCGACGAGATCGAGAAGCTCGCCACCCTGCACCCGCTCACCGGCGAGCTGATCACCGAGGACGAGGAGCTGTACGTCTTCCCCGCGTCCCACTACGTCGCCGGACCGGAGCGGATGGAGCGGGCCATCCGCGACATCGAGGCCGAGCTGGAGGACACGCTCGCCGTGATGGAGCGGCAGGGCAAGATGCTGGAGGCGCAGCGCCTCCGCATGCGCACCAGCTACGACGTGGAGATGATGCGGCAGGTCGGCACCTGCTCCGGCATCGAGAACTACTCCCGCCACATCGACGGGCGCGGCCCCGGCAGCGCCCCCAACACCCTCATCGACTACTTCCCGGAGGACTTCCTCCTCGTCATCGACGAGTCACACCAGACCGTCCCGCAGATCGGCGCGATGTACGAGGGCGACGCGTCCCGCAAGCGGATGCTGGTCGAGCACGGCTTCCGGCTGCCGTCCGCGATGGACAACCGTCCCCTGAAGTGGGAGGAGTTCCTCGACCGCATCGGGCAGACCGTGTACCTGTCCGCGACGCCCGGCACGTACGAGATGAACCGCGTCAAGGGCGACGTCGTCGAGCAGGTCATCCGCCCCACCGGCCTCATCGACCCCGAGGTCGTCGTCAAGCCCACCAAGGGCCAGATCGACGACCTCATCCACGAGATCCGCGAGCGCACCGAGCGGGACGAGCGCGTCCTCGTCACCACCCTCACCAAGAAGATGGCCGAGGACCTCACCGACTACCTCCTCGAACTCGGCATCCAGGTCCGCTACCTGCACAGCGAGGTCGACACGCTGCGCCGCATCGAGCTGCTCCGCGAGCTGCGCGCCGGCGAGTACGACGTCCTGGTCGGCATCAACCTGCTCCGCGAGGGCCTCGACCTGCCCGAGGTGTCCCTCGTCGCGATCCTGGACGCCGACAAGGAGGGCTTCCTGCGCTCCGAGACGTCCCTCATCCAGACGATCGGCCGCGCGGCCCGCAACGTGTCCGGCCAGGTCCACATGTACGCCGACACGGTCACCCCGTCCATGGAACGCGCGATCGACGAGACCAACCGCCGCCGCGCCAAGCAGCAGGCCTACAACGCCGAGCACGGCATCGAGCCGACCGCGCTCCGCAAGCGCATCGCCGACATCCTCGACTCCCTCGCCCGCGAGGACGCCGACACCGAGACCCTGATCGGCGGCGGCGGACGCCAGCAGAGCCGCGGCAAGGCCCCCGTCCCCGGCCTGGGGTCCCGCACCAGGGAAGCGGGCAGGCACGCCGCCGACCTCGTCGGCGAGCGCCCCCGCGAGGAGCTGGAGGCCCTCATCGAGCAGATGACCGCCCAGATGCACCAGGCCGCCGCCGACCTCCAGTTCGAGCTCGCCGCCCGCCTCCGCGACGAGATCAAGGAACTCAAGCGCGAACTCCGCGAGATGAAGGAGGCCGGCGTCAAGTGATCCCCGGGCGCTCACGTCTGGGGGAGCGGGGTCCGGGTCCGGGCACGGGTCCGGCGGAGGTAATAGGCGACGGTGGCGGCCGCCAGCAGCGGGCCCCAGAGCAGCAGCGGTCCGTAGGACGCGACGAACAGCCCGAGCCTCCACCCTTCGAGATGCACGGTGCTGCCGTCGGGTGCGGTGAACTCGTCGAAGGTCAGCGACATCGTCAGCGTCCCCAGGATGAGGACGGTCGCGCCCACGCCCGCGGGGATCACCGCGGCCAGGGTAGGCACCCTGCGTCCGCGCAGCAGCGGCACCCAGCGCGGGAACACCTCGCCCCACTGGCTGACCAGCCCGACGGCCAGGAACGCCAGCGCCTCGCTGAGGACGCTCAGCAGGATCGTGTAACCCCACATCGGCATCCAGCCGGGCACGTCCCCGCGCATGTCGTCGATGTCGCCCGTGAACGGGCCGATCGGAGCGCCGAAGCCCAGCGCGATCCGCCAGATGCCGGACGGCAGCACCACCAGGCTCGCGGCATAGGCCGCGATCACCGCCCACCGGGGGACGCCCTCGACCGTCCGCCCATGGATCCGGCGGACGCCTGACATCAGATTCGTCACCACTGCAAAGCCCTTTCGACCACGTGTGATCCGTCCAACGCAAGTGAACGGCCCGCACCCTGCACCGGGCCTCCCTCCCGGGCGTGATCCCGTTCCCCTCGCGGGGTGAGCGAGCCTCGTCCCGGCGGACGGCCAGCGGCGGACGACCAGCGGCGGACGATCAGCGGTGGCGGTCTGAGTCTGGCCTTGAGGGAAGGGGCGGGGCGCCGCGGGGACGACCTACGATCATGGGATGGGGTACGAGGTTCGGGCGGCGCGGCCGGGGGATCTGGCGGGGCTGCCGGCGATCGAGAGTTCCGGGGACGCGATGTTCGCGGAGATCGGCATCGTGTTCCCGCCCGGGCCGACCGTGGTGGAGCAGCTGATCGGGAAGGGCGGGGAGATCCTCGTGGCGGGCGATCCGCCGGTCGGGTTCGCGGCGGTGGAGCAGGTCGACGGGGCCGTCCACCTGGCGCAGATCTCGGTGCGCGGCGACCTGGCCGGCCGGGGGATCGGCGTCCCGCTGCTGGAGGCGGTCAAGGCGCGGGCCGCCGCGGCCGGGTCGCCCGGCGTGAGCCTGCTGACGTTCCGGGACGTCCCGTGGAACGGCCCCTGGTACGCCGGGCACGGGTTCGCGGAGCTGCCCGAGGAGCGGTGGGGCCCGGAGGTCCGGTCGTACTGGGACGCCGAGGTGGAGGCCGGGCTGCACGAGTTCGGGCCGCGGCTCGTCATGTGGGCGCCACTCGGGAACCGGGAAGGCGGCGCGGGCGTCTCGGTCATGGACCCCGGAGGAGGACGATGATCAGCCCGGTGGCGTGGGTGCGGGACCGGCTCGGCGAGCGGGGCCTCGCGCTGGCCGTGCTCGCGGGACTGCTGGCGCTGGCCGTCGTCCCGCTGGTGGCGCTGCCGGCCGTGCGGTGCGAGGTGTTCGGCGCCGGCTGCCGCGAGCCGAGGCCGGAGATGCGCGCCGATCCGGTCGCGGCGAGGAAGGCGCCCACGCCGGTCGAGGCGGCGACGCGCGGCTCCTACGTGGCGCTGGGCGACTCGTACTCGGCGGGGCTCGGCGCGGAGGCGACCGTGGCGGACAAGAATCCGCTCGACCGGTGCCATCGGACGTCGAAGGCATACTACCACGAGGTCGCGCGGGCGTTCCGGTTCGCGAAGGGCGCCTCGTTCTGGGCCTGCTCCGGCGCCACCACCATCGACTTCCTGAACGGGCGGAGCGGCGAGCCGCCGCAGCTCGGCCGCATCACCCCCGACACGAGCCTCGTCACGTTGAGCATCGGCGGCAACGACGTCGGGTTCTCCCGGGTGCTCGCCGGCTGCGTCGTCAAGATGCCGTGGAGCAAGCGGTGCACCCGGCAGGGCGAGGACGTCGCCGGGCGGATGGCCGAGCTCCGGCGTAGCCTCCCCGGCCTGCTCGACAAGATCACCGCGCGGGCGCCGCGGGCGCGGGTGGTGCTGATGGGGTACCCGAAGGCGTTCTCCGAGGTCAGCGGCGTGGACGGGGACAACATCACCGTCGCCGACCAGCAGTGGCTGAACGCGCGGGCCTACGACCTGAGCCGCCTGATCCGCCAGTCCGCCCAGGAGGCCGACGCGCGCATCGCCGCACGGAACGGCCAGGGCAGCGTCGAGTTCGTCGACGCCTACAGCGCGTTCGCCGGCCACGAGGTGGGCAGCGGGGACGCCTACATGAACGGCCTGCTGCTGAACCTGTCGGCGTTCGCGGCCGAGCCGCGCAGCTACCACCCGACCATCGCGGGGCAGCGCGCCCTGGCCGGACTGTTCATCGAGCAGATCAAGAAGGGCCCCGGCCGCCCGCTGGCTTGAGGCCCGAGCGGGCCCGCCGACTCAGGTCCGCCGACCGGTCCGAGCGCCCGCCCGCTCAGGTCCGAGCGTCCGCTGGCTTGAGGCCGCGGTTCAGCGCGGGACGGCGCGTTCTACCGCGAGGGCCACGAGATCCTGGACGTCCTCGTCGGTGAACACACCCGGCAGGGTGAGGTGCTCGACGATCAGCCAGTTGAGGGCCAGGTAGAGCAGCCGCACCGTGGTGGCGTCGCCGGGCAGCCCGGACTCCAGGTGGTAGGCGATGTTGGCCTCGACGTCCGCGCGGACCCGCTCGGTCAGGACGGCCCGCAGCTCGGGACGCCGCGTCGCCTCCAGCCGCAGCTCCAGCAGCGCCAGGTAGCCGGTGCGGAAGTCGGAGATCCGGCCGACGACCTCGCGCAGCAGTTCGGTGACCCTGGCGAGGTCGCGCGGTCCTTCGAGCCGTCCGGCCAGGGTGGTCGCGTCCGGTTGCAGGCGCTCGTAGATCCGCCGTCCCGCCTGCGTGAACAGGTCGTCGCGGTTGGCGAAGTAGTTGGACGCGGTCCCGACGGGCACGCCCGCCTCGGCGTCCACGGCCCGGAACGTCAGCCCGCGCGCACCCTCCCTGGCCAGCACCTCGATCGCGGCGTCGACGAGCGCCGCCCTCCGCTCCACGTTCCTCCGCACCTTGACACCACTCCGTCCGTAGTACTACATTCAAACCACTCCATATAGAGTACTACGAACGGAGCGTCGATATGCGAAAGCTCGTCTACTACGTCGCCGTCAGCATCGACGGCTACATCGCGGGACCTGGCGGCGAGTTCGACTTCTACCCGCTCGGCGACGACATGGCGGCCTGGATCAACGAGCGCTATCCGGAGACCCTTCCCACGCACGTCCGCGCCCATGTCGGCCTGGAGGGCGCGCCGAACAAGCGGTTCGACACGCTCGTGATGGGCCTCGGCACCTACCAGCCCGCGCTCGACATCAACGTGACCAGCCCGTATGCGCACCTCCGGCAGTATGTCGCGTCCACGACGCTGGAGGAGATCGCCGACCCGTCCGTGGACCTGGTCAGGGACCCGGTCGGGATCGTCCGCGAACTCAAGGCCGAGGACGGCGACATGGACGTCTGGCTCTGCGGCGGAGGGAAGCTCGCCGGCGCTCTCCTGCCCGAGATCGACGAACTGATCGTCAAGAGCTATCCGGTCGTCGCCGGGACGGGCATTCCCGCCTTCGACGGCGAGTTCCGTCCGACGCTCTTCACGCCCACCCAGCGGGAGTCGTTCGGCAACGGCGCCCAGGTCACCTGGTTCACCCGCGCTTCGTAGGCTGGACGGCGGTACTCCCGTCGATTGGGGACCATCATGGCCGTCACAATGGCGCTCGCCGGAGACACCATGCTCGGACGCGGCGTGGCGGACGAGATCGCCATGTCCGGTCCGCACGGCCTGTTCTCCGGCGGCGTCCGCGCGGCGTTCGCGGAAGCGGATCTCGCGGTCGTGAACCTGGAATGCTGCGTATCCGACCGCGGCAGGAAATGGGAGGCGCCGGGCAAGCCGTTCCATTTCCGGGCGCCCCCGAATGCCGCCGAAGCCCTCACCGACCTCGGCGTCGACTGCGTGACCCTCGCCAACAACCATGCGCTCGACTACGGACCGGACGCGCTGCAGGACTCCCTCGACATCCTGGGACAGGCGGGCATCGGCTGCGTCGGCGCGGGCACCGATGCCGAGGACGCGTGGCAGAGCGTCGCACTGGAGGCCGGAGGCGTGCGGGTCGCGGTGGTGGGCGTCACCGACCACCCGTCCGACTTCGCCGCGGGGCCGGGCCGCCCCGGCGTCGCCCATGCCGACCTGGAGGAGGGCGTGCCCGGCCACCTGCTGGAGCAGATCGGACGGCTCCGCGCCGTGAACGACGTCGTGCTCGTCCTGCCGCACTGGGGCCCGAACATGACGCAGGAGCCGCTGCACTACGTCCGGCGCGCCGCCAAGCGACTCCTGGACGCCGGCGCGACGCTCATCGCGGGGACCTCGGCGCACGTCTTCCAGGGCGTGGCCTGGCCCGTCATCTTCGACATGGGCGACTTCATCGACGACTACGCCATCGACGAGCGGCGCCGCAACGACCTCGGGCTGCTGTTCCTGATCACGCTGGACCGCACGGGCCCGTCCCGGATCGAGGCGGTGCCGCTGCACCTCGACCACTGCCGCACCCGCCTCGCCGTGGACGCCGACCACCGCTGGATCACCGAACGCTTCACCCGCACCTGCGCCGCCTTCGGCACGCGCGTCGAGACCCGGGACGACCGGCTGGTCATCCACGCCCCGCGGTCATAGGGGATCGCCGAGCGGCCCGTACTCGTCCACCAGCGCGTCGGCCCAGTGGGCGGCGAAATCGGGCTGCGTGCCGTCGACGTCGGTGAACCCGTACTCCTTGTACAGGCCCCACGTGGCGAGGGCCCGCCCGGTCTTGGCCATGACGCCGGGGTCCGCGGCCAGGGCGGCGACGGCCCGTCCGACGTAGGCGGGAGTCTCGGAATACGCGAAATGCGGGTCCTTGGCGATGGCGTCCCGCCAGTTCTCCTCGGTGACGCCGAAATGGTCGAGGACGGCCTCCGACCGCAGGAAACCGGGCGAGACGGCCACGGCCGCGACACCCTGCGGCTTCAGCTCCGCGGCCTGCGCGAACGCCAGCCGGATCACCGCCGACTTCGCGAGGTCGTAGAAGAACGAGCCGCGGTAGCGGGCCGTGTTGCCGTCCGTCACCTCCACCACGAGGCCCCGGGCGCGCGCGACCATCAGCGGAAGCGCGAACCGGCTGGTGATCACGTGCGTCTCCACGGCCTGCCGCAGCAGCCGCAGCCCGGTGTCGAGGTCCTGCTCCCACAGCGGATGCTCCCAGTCGGTCAGCGGGTCGCCGCCCCACACGGAGTTGACGAGCACGTCGAGCCGCCCGTCCTGATCCGCCGCGATCCGGTCGACCAGCGCGCGGACCTCGTCCGGACGGCTGTGATCGGTGCGGACGGCGATCCCCGTCCCGCCCGCCGCGGTGACCTGCGCGGCGGTGTCCTCGATGGTCTCCGGGCGTCCGAGATCCGAACTCGCGGACCCGCTGCTGCGGCCCGTCACGTACACGGTCGCGCCGGCGGCCCCCAATTGGACGGCGATGCCCCGTCCGCCCCCTCGGGTCCCGCCCGCGACCAGGGCCACGGCGCCGCTCAGCGGACGCTTCTCCACAGTCATGTCTTCCTCCGAACGTGTGGTGCCAGCACAGTGTCGATCTCGTGTTCGACCCGCTCCGCGAGCGTCCCCTGACGGTCGAGCGCCCAGGTCAGCCCGGCCCCGGCGACGGCCGCCTGCACTGATCCGGCCAGCGTCGCGGCGTCCGTCCCCTCCTGCAGCTCACCGTCGGACGCGGCCTCTTCTAGCAGCAGCTCGATCGCCCGGCGCTGGGCCTGGTGCATCGCCAGGGCGTGCTCGTAGAACTCCGGATCGGTGAGGTCCATGCAGAGGAAGGCCAGATGGTTGGCGTACGTCTGGGGCGTGGCGACGTCCGACGTCGACTCCCGGGCCAGCGCGAACACCGCGGCCAAGGCCGAATCCTGCCCTTTGCGCGCCCGCTCCTGCAGCGCACTCGCGTCCTGGACGGACCGGGCCGCCAACGCCAGAAGCAGCCCGCGCTTGGACCCGAACCGCTGGACGAGCGTCCCCGGCACCAGCCCCACCTCGTCGGCGACCGCGGAGAGGGTCAGCTTCGCCGGACCCACCCGCCCGACCACCTCGACCGCCGCCCGCAGGATCACCGCGTCATCGACCCCTCGCGGCCGTCCCGCCATCCCGCATCCCTCCATTAGTAAATGAACATACATTTATTAAACCACACTGACGACCAGCTCATCGTGAGAGGATGCCGCGACCAGGCGGTTCGTCGAGTGGATCGGGGAGCTCTGGATGGAGCAGGCTCAGCCGGACGCCGGGGAGGCGGAGGCCCGGGAGCCGGACGCCGGGGAGGCGGACGGCCGGTCGGCCTGGACGCGGGGACGGGTGCTCGCCGCGTTCTCGGCCGTGACGGCCGGATTGCTGGTGTTCCATCGGGCCGTGCCCAACGGCGTGGGCCGTCTGGGAAGCCTGCTGGAGACATTCCTGCCCTGGCTGGGCCTCGTGGTCATCGTGTTGCTCGTCCTGGCGTTGCTGCGCCGGTCGGCCACGGCGCTGTTGGCTCTGCTACTGCCGGTGGCGGCTTGGACGTACCAGTTCGGTGGCCTGCTCCTCCCCGCGGACGAGTCGGGCACGCACGGCTTGGTGGGCACGCATGGCCTGGTCGTCGTCCAGCACAACGTCAGCGATGTGAACCCTGACCCAGCCCGCACGGCTCGCACGCTGGCCGACGCCAAGCCGGACCTCATCGCGATGGAGGAACTGGAGCCCCCGGCGCTGCCCGCCTATGAGAAGACCCTCGCCTCGGGCTACCCGTACCACGCGGTTCAGGGCACGGTCGGCCTGTGGTCTAGGTATCCGCTGATCGACGTCCGGCTGCTGGACATCAAGCCCCCTGGGATCGCGGAGACCTGGAGCCGCGGGCTGCGGGCCGTGGCTCATACGCCGAACGGCCAGGTCGCCGTGTACGTCGCGCATCTGCCCTCGGTCCGCGTCCGGGCGAGCGGCCTGGCGTCCGCCTTGCGGGACGAGAGCGCCGATCGATTGGGGAAGGCCATCGCGGCGGAGAACGTGAAAACGGTGATCTTGCTGGGCGACCTCAACGGCACGGTCGACGACCGCGGGCTGTCCCCGCTCACCGAACGGCTGGACGAGGCGGAGCGGGGCCTGGCCTTCAGCTTCCCCGCGTCCTTCCCGCTGGCCAGGATCGACCAGGTCATGGTCCGTTCGGCGACCGTCCGCCACATCCGCGCCCTGCCCGCCACCGGCAGCGACCACCTCCCGGTCGCCGCCCACATCACCCTGGACTGAGCAAGCGACCACTCATCTGCCGGGTGGCGAGGAACTTCATCTGCCGGGTGGCGAGGAACCCGCATGCCCGGCCAGCGCCGGATGGGCGTTGGCCGGGCGTGGGGTTCGTTCGGCGACGCCTGGGCCTATTCGTCCTGCTTGAGCTGGATGATCTGGAGGTAGTTGCCATCCGGGTCCGCGAACGTCCCGAAGCGGCCGGCCGGTCGATCCGCGACGGGGGCGACCCAGTCCACCTCCGCCGCCCGCAACTGCGCCTCGACGGCGTCGAAGTCGTCCACGTGGAAGTTGAGGATCGTCCGGCCAGGCTCGTTGTTCTTCGTGTCGACGTCGTCGCGCTGGTCGATGACCAGCAGGATGCCGCCGAGGTCGATCGGCCCGTCGCCCTCGTGCTCCGGGGCGAGCGCCTTGCGGTACCAGTCGCGCAGTTCCGCGGGCCGGGTGGTGCCGAGAAGGATGCTGCCGGCTTTCGGGGTGATCTTTCCAGCTACTTGCGTCATGCAAGTAACCGTAACCTGGGCGCTTTCATGACGCAAGCGCCCTCGGTAGGCTGGAGCGCATGCTGGGGAAGACCTACGACTCACAGGTGTGCTCGATCGCCCGCGCCCTGGAGGTGATCGGCGAACGCTGGAGCCTGCTGATCGTTCGCGACGCCGCGTTCGCGGGAGCGACCCGATACAGCGACTTCCAGCGCCGCCTGGGCGTCGCGTCCAACATCCTCAAGGCCCGGCTCGACGGCTTCGTCGAGGCCGGGATCATGCGGCGGCACAGGTACTCCGAGCAGCCCGAACTGTACGAGTACCTGCTGACCGACAAGGGGCGCGCGCTCGCGCCCGCGCTGGTGGCGCTCTCCGAGTGGGGCGACCGGTGGGCGACCGACGGGGAGCCGCCGATCCTCTACACCCACTCGGTGTGCGGCGCCGGAGTCACCCAGCAGACGGAGTGCGCCCATTGCGGCCGCGTGGACGACCCGGCCGAGATCCAGGTCACGATCGGGCCCGGCATGCCCCCCGAGCGCATGCCGAACCCCGAGCGCAGACCGAACCAGGATTGAGCTTCGGCGCGGTCAGTCCGCGGTGGTGATGGCGTTGAGGCGGTCCACGGCGGTGGCGAAGTCGTCCACCATGTCGTAGACGACCTGGCGGGCGGGCTTGACGGTGTTCATCAGGCCGACGCACTGGCCGACGAAGTAGTTCGCGAGCGCGCGGGCGCCCGGGTTGCCGGACTCGGCGATCTTGGTGATCTGCCGCATGGCGCCCTCGGCGACGATCATCTGGAGCGGCATGCCGAGCGGGCCTGGGCTGGACGGGGCCTCCCACTCGTCCGTCCAGGCGGAGCGGAGCTGGCGGGCGGGCTTGCCGGTGCGGGAGCGGGAGCGGACCGTGTCGCGGGACGTGGCGGCGAGCATCTTCTCCTTGACGGCCGGGGACGTCTCCGCCTCCTCGGTGGTGAGCCAGACGGAGCCGCACCACACGCCGGACGCGCCGAGGGCCAGCGCGGCGGCCATCTGGCGTCCGGTGGCGATGCCGCCCGCGGCGAGGACGGGCGCCGGCGCGACGGTGTCGACCACCTCCGGGACCAGGACCATCGTCGAGATCTCGCCGGTGTGGCCGCCCGCCTCGCCGCCCTGCGCGACGATCAGGTCCGCGCCGGCGGCGACCTGGCGGCGGGCGTGCTCGGACGTCCCGACGAGCGCCGCGACCGGGATCCCGGCCGCGCGCGCCTTCTCCACCATGAGCGGGGGCGGGGTGCCGAGGGCGCTGGCGATGAGGCCGATCGGGTGGGCGAGGGACACGTCGATCAGCTCGGTCGCGCCCTGCCGCGTGACCTGCGTGCCGCCGCGCGCGTTGGAGCGCTTGGCCTGCTCGAAGTCCGGCAGCGGGACGTCGTACTTGGCGAACAGGCCGGCGAGGAACGTCCAGTGCTCGTCGGGGATGGCGGCGAGCATGGCGTCGAGGCCGCCGCCGCCCTCCGCCGACTTGTCGATCTTGCCGGGGACGAGGACGTCCACGCCGTAGGGGCGGCCCTGCACGTGGTCGTCGATCCAGCGCAGCTCTTCTTCGAGCCGGTCGGGGGTGTAGGCGACGGCGCCGAGGACGCCGAAGCCGCCCGCGTTGGTGACGGCCGCGACGACGTCCCGGCAGTGGCTGAAGGCGAACAGCGGGAACTCGATGCCGAACCGCGCGCAGACCTCGGTGTTCATGCCCCGACGCTAAACGACCGAACGCTATTCGGTCTAGGGGTGGGCCGGGGCGTCCGGCGCGGCCGGGGCGTCCGGGGCGGCCGGGGAGGGCGGGCGGAACAGGACGTACGACTCGCCCTCGTCCGGGTGGACGAAGGCGGCCCGGAGGGGGAGGCCCTCGCGCAGGTCGTCGCGGTCGGCGCCGTCCAAGCGGGCGTGCAGCCACGGGCCCTCCGCCAGCTCGACCAGCGCGAGGCAGGCCGGCGGCTCGCCGGGGCGGTGGACGATCGTCCAGGTCACGAGGGACGCGTCGCCGCTCGCCTCGGCCCAGCCGGGGTCCTCGTCGCCGCAGCCGGGGCAGCCGGACGCGTCCGGCGCCAGCCAGCGGTCGCAGGACGCGCAGCGCCTGACGACCAGGCGGCCGGCGGCGGCGCCGTCGAAGAACGGGTCGGTCCGGCCGTCGCGCCGGAGAACGCCGATGCGCATGGCTAGGTCCCCTTCGCGTGCGGGCTGACGATCAGCGTGGAGTGGTGGTCGAGGATGCCGCCGTTGCCGCTGACCAGGATCACGTCCGTGGACGGGGCCTGCCGCTCGCCGCCGTCCCCGCGCGCCTGGATCACGGCCTCCGACAGCGGCGTCATGCCCCACATGTAGTAGGCGGACAGCTGGCCGCCGCCGGTGTTGGTCGGCAGCGACCCGCCGGGCCCGAGCGCGCCGGACGCGGCGAACGCGCCGCCCTCGCCCTTGGCGCAGAACCCGTAGTCCTCCAGCGACACGAGGACCGTGTAGGTGTAGCAGTCGTACAGCTCGCAGACGTCGACGTCCGAGACCGTGACCCCGGCCATCTTCATCGCCGCCGCGCCCGACGCGGCGGCGCCCGTCGTCAGGCCGAAGTCGCTGCCGCGCTCCTTGCGGTGCCCGGGATGCCCCTGCCCCCACCCCCACACGTGGACGGGCGGACGCGCCAGATCGCGGGCCCTGTCCGCGCTGGTCACGATGACGGCGACGGCCCCGTTGGACACGAGGCAGCAGTCGAGGAGGTGCAGGGGCTCGGACACCCAGCGGGAGTTCTGGTGATCGTCGAGGGTGATCGGATCGCGCATCTGGGCGAGCGGGTTGCGGGCCGCCCAGTCGCGGGTCGAGACGGCGATCGCGCCGAGCTGCTCGCTGGTGGTGCCGTAGCGGGCCATGTGCCGCTGGGCCGCCAGGGCGTAGTACGAGTTCACGCTGCGGAGGCCCAGCGCGGCCGTCATCCCGCCGAAGCCGTACCATTCGCGGGCCTCGCGGTTGTAGGCCGAACCGGCCGGCTGCTTCGGCTTCAGCGGCGCGTCGGCGAAGACGCAGGCGACGGTGCTCGCCGAGCCGCTCAGCACCGACATCGCCGCGTGCGACACCATCGCCCCCGCGGTCGCGCCGAACGAGTTGAGCTGGGCGAGCAGGCGCAGGTCGCGGAGCCCGAGGGTTTCGGCCAGCTCGATGCCGGGGGAGCCGCTCATGCCGTGGCTGACGAGCAGGCCGTCCAGGTCGCCGGGGGTGAGGCCCGCGTCGGCGACGGCGAGCCGCACCGCGTCGGCGGCGAGCCGCCGGGGGCTCCGCCCGTACACCTTGCCGAGCTCGGTCATGCCGAGCCCCACGATCGCAGCGTTCATCGTCCCCCCACCGTACCGAACGCCATTCGGCCCGGACGTGGTCAGGACCGCCCGGCGGAAGCGCGCCGTCCGGCGGAAGCGCGCCGGCCGGCGAAAAAGCGGGCCGCCCGCGCCCCCGGGGCGACGGGGACGCGGGCGGCGGGTTCGGAACGGCCCGTCAGGACGCCAGGACGGCCTGCAGGAAGTCCCGGGTGCGCTGCTCGGACGGCTCGCCGAAGATCTGGTCCGGCGGGCCCTCCTCGACGATCTGGCCCCCGTCGAACATGAGGACCCGGTCGGAGATGTCCTTGGCGAAGGTCATCTCGTGGGTGACGCACAGCAGGGTCAGGTCGCTCTGCCGGGCGATGTCGCGCAGCAGGTCCTGGACGCCGACGACGAGCTCCGGGTCCAGCGCCGAGGTGACCTCGTCCAGCAGCAGCACCCGCGGCTGCATCGCGAGCGCCCGCGCGATCGCCACCCGCTGCTGCTGGCCGCCCGACAGCTGCGACGGATGCGAGTTGATCTTGTCGCCGAGCCCGACCAGGTCCAGCAGATCCCGCGCACGTTCGACCGCTTCGTCCTTGGACACCCCGAGCACCCGCACCGGCCCCTCGGTGAGGTTGCGCAGCACGTTCATGTTCGGGAACAGGTTGAACTGCTGGAACACCATGCCGACCTGCTTGCGCATCTCGTGCAGGTGCTTCTGGTTGGCCGGGACGCGCTTGCCGCCGCGCTCCATGTGCCACAGCGTCTCGTCGCCGATCCAGATGAGGCCCTCGTCGAGCTTCTCCAGCGTCATCAGCAGCCGCAGGATGGTGGTCTTGCCCGATCCGCTCGGCCCGATGAGCGTCACCCGCTCGCCCGGCGCCACGGTGAAGTCGAGCTCGCGGAGCACCACGTTGTGGCCGAACCGCTTGATCACCTTCTCGAAGCGGATGCCCGGCGCCTCACCGCGCGGCAGCGGCGCCGCGGCGGTTTCGCCCTTCTCCGTGGAGACGCCCTTCTCCGTGGTCACGTCCTTCTCCGTGGTCACGTCCTTCTCGGTCGATGCGCCGCCGGCGTCGTCGGGCGTGGGGGATTCCGGTTCGGTGTCAGTTGGTGGCATAACGCCTCTCCAAGCGGCGGACGAGTATCGAGGATATGACGCTGACCACGACGAACAACAGGCCGACCATCGTGATCGGCTCCAGGAACTGCAGGGACTTCGAGCCCACCTGGGTGGCGGTGAAGAGCAGTTCCGAGACGTTGATCGCCAGCAGCATCGGCGAGTCCTTGAACATCGCGATCAGGTAGTTGCCGAGCGTCGGGATCACCCGGCGGATCGCCTGCGGCAGGATCACGTCCAGCCACACCCGCGACCGCGGCAGGTTCAGCGCGGTGCACGCCTCCCACTGCCCCTTCGGGACGTCGGAGATCCCGGCCCGGTACACCTCGGCGGTGTAGGTCGAGTAGTGGATCCCGAGCGTGACGATCCCGGCGGTGAGCGACCCGATCGTGACGCCCCACGCGGGCAGGACGAAGAACACGAAGTACAGCTGCGGGATCAGCGGCGTCGACCGGATGAACTCGGTGATCCACCGGATCGCCTGGTTGAACGCCCGGCTCGGGGTGCGGCGCAGCAGCGTCCACACCAGCCCGAGGAGCAGGGCGATCACATAGCCGGCCAGCGTCGCGATGACGGTGTAGCGCAGCCCGTCGAGCAGGTCGGGGAGGATGTCCCCGGAGTACTGCCAGTCCCAGTCCATCAGCCGCCCACCCCCGCTCCGGGTGCGCCGGCCGCGATCGTGCCGAGGGACGGCTCACTGGGCAGCCTGCGGCCCAGCATGCGGTCCACGCGGCGTTCGGCGTAGCGGACGAACAGCTGCAGCACCTGCGCGATCACGAAGTACAGGACGAGCACCACCGTGAACGCCGCGACGGTCTCGCCGGTGCTGCCCTGGATGTTCTTCGACACGCGGGTCAGGTCGACCAGGCCGACCAGGGACACGATGGCCGTCCCCTTCATCAGCTCGATGATCAGGTTCCCGAACGGGGGCAGCATCAGCGCGAACCCCTGCGGCAGCAGCACCCGCCGCATCCGCTGGTACGGCGAGAAGTTCAGCGCCACCGTCGCCTCGTACTGGGCCTTCGGGACGGCGTTGATCGAGCCGCGGACCACCTCCGCGCCGTAGGCGCCGACGTTCAGGCCGAGCGCGAGGACCGCCGCGAACATCGTGGTGAACCGGAGCCCGATCAGGGGCAGCGCGTAGAAGAACCAGTACAGCAGCACCAGCGTCGCGTTGCCGCGGAAGAACTCCACGTACACCCGGTTCAGGACGCGCACCCACGCGTGGCGCGAGGTGCCCGCCAGCCCGAAGATCAGGGCGAGCACCAGCGCCACCGCGCCGCCGAGCAGGGTGAGCTTGATGGTGACCCATGCGCCGTCCAGCCACTGGTTGTAGCTGTCGAGGACGTCAACCACGGGTCAGCCCTGGCAGAACTTGGCGGCCGTGTCGCCCGCGGTGGGGATCTCCGCCTGGGTGAACCCGAAGGGCTGCAGGACCGGCAGCAGCTTGTTCTGCTGCTTGAGCTTGTCCAGTTCGCCGTTCCAGGCGTTCAGCAGGTCCGAGTCGGCCTTGCGGAACGCGAACGCGCCCGCGCCGAACTGCTCCTTGCCGTCGATGACCGGGGTGAACGGCTCGGTCACCTCGAAGCCCTCGCCCTGGTGCTTGGACTCCAGGTCGGCCAGCGAGATGCGGGTCAGCCAGATGCAGTCGATGCGCCCGGCCTTGAGGCCCTCGAAGGCGCTCGGCTGGTCGGCGTAGGTCTTGATGTTGCTCTTCTTGACCCCGGTCTTCTCCGCGTAACCAGCCTCGACCGCGCCGGTCATGACGCCGACCCGGACGCCCTTGGCGGCGGGGTCCTTGTCGCCCTTGAGGCCCTTGGGGTTGCCCTCGGGCACCATGAAGGCGCTCTTGGCGACGTACTCGGGGTTCGCGAACGCCGCCGAGGCGCAGCGCTCCGGTGTGATGAACATGCCGGCGGCGATCGCGTCGAACCGCTTGGCGTTCAGGCCGCCGATCAGGCCGCCGAAGTCGACCTGGACGCCCTTGACCTCGTCGATCCCGAGCTGCTTGAAGATGACGCGGGCGAGCTCGGGCGCCTCCCCGGTCAGCTTCCCCGACTTGTCGGTGTAGCCGTAGGGCGCCTCGTTGGCGAAGCCGACCGTGATCGTCCCGGCGTCCTTGGCCTTCTGCAGCGTGCCCCCGCCCGCCTTCTCCTCTTCCGGATCCGTCGTGGAGCAGCCCGCCGCGGCCAGCGGAACCGCGGCGGACAGCAGCACGGCGGTGCGCAGGAAGTCGCGTCTCGAGGAAGTCATCATCGAACTCCTGGATGTGTGAACCCCGCGCCCGCGGGGGGACCGGACGGCCCCCCGCGGGCGCGGGCCTGACGTGTGTGTCGGGTTATCGAATTGTTGTGTTCATTCAGCCGCCCACGGGAGTGAAGTCGCGGGCGCCGATGAACTCCGGACGCGGTGCGGGGGCGGAGAACGGCTCGACGCACGTGTTCTCGACGCTGTTGAACACGATGAACACGTTGGAGCGGGGGAACGGGGTGATGTTCCCGTTGGAGCCGTGCATGCAGTTGCAGTCGAACATGGTGGCAGAGCCCGCGGGCCCTGTGAACAGCTCGATCCCGTGCTTGTCGGCGAGGATCGACAGGCTCGCCGCATCGGGCGTCCCGATCTCCTGCCCGCGCAGGGACTCCTTGTAGTGGTCGTCCGGGGTCTCCCCGACACAGGCCACGAAGGTCTTGTGCGAGCCAGGCATGATCATTAGCCCGCCATTGTGCACGAAATTCTCGGTGAGCGCGATGGATATGCTCACCGCGCGCATCCGGGGCATGCCGTCCTCCGCGTGCCAGGTCTCGAAATCCGAGTGCCAATAGAAGTCCTTGCCAGTGAATCCTGGCTTGTAGTTGACCCGGCTCTGGTGCACGTAAACCTCCGAGCCGAGAATCTGCCTGGCCCGGCCCACCACGCGGGGGTCGCGGACGAGCCCGGCGAACACCTCGCTGATCTTGTGCACCTCGAAGATGGAGCGGACCTCGTCCGAGCCCCGCTCGGTGACCGTCCGCTCGTCGGCGAGGACCTGCGGGTCGGCCGACAGCCTGCGCAGCTCGGCGCGGTAGTCCTCGACCTCCTCGGGCGCGAGCAGCTGGTCGACGTCGAGGAAGCCGTTCGCCTCGAACGCGTCGAGCGTGGCGGCGTCGATCGGCCCGTCCCCGGGTTCGCCGTAGACGACCTGGTCCTGGCGGTACAGCAGGGCCGCCTCGGCGCACTTCCGGGTGGGGTAGGCGTCGTCGATCGTCGGATGGGACTCGATGATGCTCATGCGTCCTCCTCGGTCAGCAGCGGATACACCCCGTTCTCGTCATGGACCTCCCGCCCGGTGCAGGGCGGGTTGAACACGCAGACGGTCCGCACGTCCGTGTGAGCGCGCAGTGTGTGATGCTCGTGGCCGTCGAGCAGGTACATCACGCCCGGCTCGATCTTGTGCTTCTCGCCGGTCTCGTCGTTGGTCAGCTCCCCCTGGCCCTCGATGCAGTAGACGGCCTCGATGTGGTTCGCGTACCACATCTTGGTCTCGGTGCCCGCGTACAGGATCGTCTCGTGCAGCGAGAAGCCGACGCCCTCCTTGGCGAGCACGAACCGGCGGCTGCACCACGTCGGCGCCTGCACGTCGCGCTCGGTGCCGACGATCTCGTCAAGGGAACGAACGATCATGAATCTCCTCTTTCCGGGTGTGCCCGGGGCCGGGCCCGCGCGGGGCCCGGGGCGCCTCGGGCGGCGTGGACGGCTGGATGGACTGCTGGACGGGCTGGACGTGTGGTCGGCTTCGGCCGCCGAGGTCAGACGGCGACCTTCTGGCGGACGGCCTCCAGCGAGTCCGCGATGATCTCCAGGCCGCGGTCCAGCTCGGCCTCGGTCGTGGTGAGCGGCGGCAGCAGCTTGACCACCTCGCCCTCGGGGCCCGAGGTCTCCATCAGCAGCCCGCGCCCGAACGCCTCGGTGCACACCTTCGGCGCCATCTCGGCGTCGTTCATCACCAGGCCCCAGGCGAGGCCGCGGCCGCGGACGCAGTCGACGGCGCCGGCGTGCGCGAGCGCGATCGACTCCAGCGCCGCCTGGACCTGCTGGCCCTTGGCGATCGTCTCCTTCTCCAGGCCGTCGCCGGTCCAGTAGTCCTCCAGCGCGGCGACGGCGGTGACGAACGCGGGGTTGAAGCCGCGGAAGGTGCCGTTGTGCTCGCCCGGGTCCCACACGTCCAGGTCCCGCTTCATCAGCGTGATCGCCAGCGGCAGGCCGTAGCCGCTGAGGGATTTGGACAGGCAGACGATGTCCGGGACGATCCCCGCCTCCTCGAAGCTGAAGAACGGCCCGGTGCGGCCGCAGCCCATCTGCACGTCGTCGACGATGAGGAGGATGTCGTGGCGGCGGCACAGGTCCTGGAGGCCGCGCAGCCACTCGGCGGTGGCGACGTTGATGCCGCCCTCGCCCTGCACGGTCTCCACGATCACGGCGGCGGGCTTGTCCAGGCCGCTGCCGCTGTCGTCGAGCATCGTCTCGAAGAGCAGGAAGTCGGGCGTCCGGCCGTCGAGGTAGTTGTCGTACGGCATCGCGACGCCGTGGCCGAGCGGCACGCCGGCGCCGGTGCGCTTCATCGAATTGCCCGTGACGGCGAGCGCGCCGAGCGTCATCCCGTGAAAGGCATTGGTGAAGCTGACGACGGTCTCGCGGCCGGTGTACTTGCGCGCGAGTTTCAGCGCGGCCTCGACCGAGTTGTTGCCCGCGGGGCCGGGGAACTGCACCTTGTAGTCGAGCCCCCGGGGCCGGAGCACGTACTCGTTGAATCGTTCCAGGAAGTCGCGCTTGGCCGTCGTGTACATGTCGAGACTGTGCACGACCGCGTCCTCGGCGAGATAGTCGAGGAGCCGGCGTTTCAGTTGCGGGTTGTTGTGCCCGTAGTTGAGCGTTCCCGCGCCGGCGAAGAAGTCCAGGTAGGTTTTGCCGTTCTCGTCGGTCATGTGACTGCCGCGCGCGGTGGTGAACACCGTGGGCCAGCCTCGGCAGTATCCGCGGACTTCCGATTCCAAGCGGGCGAAGACGTCCATTTTCTGCCTCCAGGCAGGTCGGTGGGGGAGCGGACGGGGGAGTCGAACGGTCAGTTCGCGTCGGCGATCGGGCCGATCCTGAAGAGCACCTCGGGCTCGTGTCCCCCCTCGGGGAAGTGCTCCGCGCCGAACAGCGGGCTGCGGGCGACCTCGCACCCGCGGCCTCGCGCGAACGCTTCGAACATCGCGGTGGAAGCGGTGTTGTCCGGCGTGACCGTCGCCTCCATGTACCGGTGGCCGCGCGGGGCCAGGCGGTCGGCGAGGCGGTCGAGCATGCGGTGGGCGAGGCCCCGGCCACGGTGGTCGCTGCCCACGGCGACCTGCCACACGAAGAACGTGTCGGGCCTGGCGGGGCGGACGTATCCGGTGACGAATCCGCAGGGGACGCCTGCGTCGCGGGCCACCACGGAAGTGTCCGCGAAATCGCGGCACCAAAGCGTGTAGCTGTAAGGCGAGTTGACGTCCAGGACCCGCGATTCGCGGGCGAGCCGCCAAAGCTCCGGACCGTCGGAGAGGCGGGGCTCCTGGAGTTGCACGTCCTCGTTCGTCTCGCTCGCGCCGTGGCGCCGGGTCGGTGTTTCCAGGGGTTGCGCTGCCATGTCCAGGCAACTTAGCGAATCTCGGCCCGTGATCGCAGAGGAATGTTATCAGCGAGATGTTTAGCCGCGTACCGCACTGGGTAGGGTTAATCGCTTTGCCGAATTCGGTGCAATTCCGCAGGGGCCCGCGCGAGCGATTGTCCGCTTTTCCCCGTGATACGCAGGCGGTACTGCCGACTTCGGCGACGGCGCCGCCGGGACGCTTCCTGAACGCCACCTTAATGTTCCGTCGTGAAGCGGCGAGGCGTTTTGTGTATCGGTTGTGTGAGGTAAGTCACTCATATTTCATGTCAACGCGTCCGGTGCGGCGGGCGTCACGTCGCATCGGGCGAGGTCGTCCGGTCGCGGGCGTGCTGGGACGGGTGTGGGCCAAGACGTTGGCGCGGGCCCTGTGAGGTCGGGACCGCTGACCATCAAGGGGCATGTTTACCTGCCCGGAGGTAAGACGTGGGTAGCTCAAAAGTAAGAATCACGGCATTTCGGTCCGCTGATAAGGCGGGCGGGCCGGGAGCGACCACGCGCCCGGCCCGCGGTTACGGCCCTGCCGCCACCGGTTTTCCGGCATGTTCGCTTTAAGGTTCTCGCCGGGCGGGAGCCCGCCCGTCCTATCCGGTCACGGTTTGCCGGCGAATCGGTCGGTCGCCTCGATCAGCCGGTGCAGGATGCCCGGCTCGCTGTAGGCGTGCCCGGCGTCGTCCACGATGTGGAAGTCCGCCTCGGGCCAGGCGCGGTGCAGGTCCCACGCCGTCGCGACCGGCGTGCACACGTCGTAGCGGCCCTGGACGATCACGGCCGGGATGTGGCGGATCCTGTCCACGTCCCGGATCAGCTGCTCGTCCTCGAAGAACCCCTCGTTGACGAAGTAGTGGTTCTCGATGCGCGCGAACGCCACCGCGTAGTCCGGCTCGGCGAACCCGCCCGCCAGCTCCGGGTCCGGCCGCAGCGTGATCGTCGAGCCCTCCCAGGTCGCCCACGCCTGGGCCGCGGCGATCCGCACGTCCCGGTCCGGGGACCGCAGCCGCTCCCCGAACGCCGAGATGAGGTCCTCCCGCTCGTCCTCCGGGATCGGCTCGACGTACTTCTCCCAGAGGTCGGGGAAGATCAGCGACGCGCCCTCCTGGTAGAACCAGTACAGCTCGAACGGCCGCAGCGTGAAGATGCCGCGCAGCACCAGCTCGGTCACCCGCTCCGGATGCGTCTGCGCGTACGCCAGCGACAGCGCGCTGCCCCAGCTCCCGCCGAACACCAGCCAGCGCTCGACACCGAGACGCTCGCGGAGCCGCTCCATGTCGGCGACCAGGTTCCAGGTGGTGTTCGCCTCCAGCGACACCTCCGGATCCTTCGCGTTCGGCAGGCTCCGTCCGCAGTTGCGCTGGTCGAACAGGACGATCCGGTACGCCTCCGGATCGAACTGCCGCCGGTGCCCGGCGTTGCAGCCGCCGCCGGGGCCGCCGTGCACCATCACGGCGGGCTTGCCGTCCGGATTGCCGCAGACCTCCCAGTAGATCTGATTGCCGTCGCCGACGTCGAGCAGCCCGGTCTCGTACGGCTCGATCGGCGGATACAAAGTGCGAAGCTCCATGGAGCGCGATTGTCCCACCCGCCCGCCGGATGTGACCCTTGGCACCGCCGGACCGGCCGTCAGGCCCTCGACCAGGCCTCCTGCGTGCGCGAACGCCGCGTGGCGGCCGAGAAAGTAAACCCCAAACTGGGCAAACGTTCCGCTGGTCGGGGCTAGAGTGCCTTCAGTGAGCGAAGCGATGAAGGCTCAGGGCCGGTAGCGGAGCGAACGAGATGTGCACACCCACCCCCGCGAACGCGGCCGAGCGCCGCCGGGCGAGGAGACACGTGAGCGAGATGACGAGCCGTCGGGCGAAGAACGCGGGCACGACGATGAGCAGAGCCATGCCGTCCATGTGGCTCCGAGCCGCGAGGCGGGGAGAGCAGTGAGCGAGCTGAACGGATCGGGCGGCTCCCGCGGCGTCCCGGACGCGGCGTCCCCCTGGCCCGCCCTGGGACGCGACCCGGGCCGCGCGCCCGAGGCGCCGGTGCCGGCCGCCCAGCAGCCGATCCAGATGGCCAAGCCCCAGCAGCCCGGCCAGCACGCCCAGCAGCCCGGCCGTCCGCGCGAGGGCGCGCGTCCCGACGTCGAGCAGCCCGAGGCGCAGCCGTGGGACATCGTCGAGCGGCTCCGCCAGATGGCCGACCTCATCGGCGACGCCCTCGCCGCCGGCGAGCGCAAGGTCAACGAGGCGCAGAGCGAGATCGCCCAGCAGGTCGCGGCCCTCACGGCGGAGAAGGAGTCCGCGCAGCGGGACGCTGCCGCCGCCTGGGGCGAGGTGCAGCGCGCCCGCGGCCAGGCCGAGCAGGCCGAGCGCCGCGCCGTCGAGGCCCAGAACGAGACGGCCCAGCAGATGTCCGCCGTCGCGGCGGAGAAGGAGTCCGCGCAGCGGGACGCCGCGGCCGCCTGGGGCGAGGTGCAGCGCGCCCGCGGCCAGGCCGAGCAGGCCGAGCGCCGCGCCGTCGAGGCGCAGAACGAGGCCGTCGCGCAGATCGGCGCGTTGCAGGGCGAGAAGGAGAACGCGCAGCGGGACGCGGCCGCCGCCTGGAACCAGGCCCAGCAGGGACGCGCCCAGGCCGACCAGGCCCGCGCCCAGGCCGACCAGGCCCGCGCGCAGCTGGAGCAGGTGCAGGCCCAGGTCGAGCAGGCCGAGCGCCGGGTCGCCGAGGCCGAGGCGACCGTCCGGCAGGCGATCCAGCAGCGCGACGCGATGAGCGAGGCCCGCGACGACGCGCTCCGCGCCGTCGAGGACGCCGTCACCGGGCGCCGCTCCGCCGAGGCCGAGCGCGACCGCGTCGCCGAGCAGGCCGCGGAGCTGTCCCGCGGGCTGGAGGCCGCGCACGCCGAGCTGTCCGCGCTGCGCGCGAAGCTCACCGACGCCGAGATGACCGCGCAGAACCTGCAGCACGCCGTCGTCGGCGCGGGCAAGGAGGCCGACGAGTCCCGCCGCCGCGCCGAGGTCGCCGAGCGCCGCGCCCAGGAGAACGAGCGCCGCGCCCAGGACGCCGACCGCCGGGCGCAGGACGCCGACCGCCGCGCCCAGGAGGCGATGGGACGGGCCGAGGCCGCCGAGGCCGAGCGCCAGCAGGCCCTCGACACCGCCTCGCAGTCCCTGGAGGCCGCCAAGAAGGCCGAACGGGAGCGCGACGGCAACGCCAAGGCCCGGGACGCCGCCGAACGGGCCCGCGAGGGCGCCGTCCAGGCCCAGGCCCGCGCCGAGTCCGAGCTGACCCTGGCCCGCGGCCGCGCCGACCAGGCGGGCAGAGAACGGGACAAGACCGTCGCGGCGATGCGCCAGCTGGCCGCCGAGCGCGACGCCGTCGCCGAGAAGCTCGCCGAGCGCGACCAGTGGGTCGACCAGCTCGCCCAGGCCGTCACCGAGCAGCGCGCGCAGATCGCCGAGCTGTCCCAGGAGCGCGACGCCGCCCGCAACGCCGCCGACCAGGCCCGCTCCCTGATCGACGAACTCACCCGCCAACTCCGCACCATCATGCCCGCGGGCTCCAACGCCCTACCCTCGTCCTTCGGGCCGTAAAGACCGCCCGTCCACACCGCCTTCGGTCGCGACAACCTCAGCCACTGCCTCAACCACGCAACAACCTGAACCACTGCGATCGCGTCCGAAGGCAGGTTCGAGCTTGCGAGAACCTGATCGCGCAGCGAGCCGCCAGGCGAGCCGAAGCGATGCAGCGATCGCACGCATTGCACGACGATGGAGGCCGCCAAGGCCGAAGGAGGAGTGCGATGCAATAAACTGGTGGCCCGTGGACAAGTGAGCCTTCGTCCGCCTCGCAACGACCACGGGAGCACCTCTTTGCCATCGGCACCCACTGGTAGATCGCGTCCTACCAAGCATCTGTTCGTCACCGGCGGCGTCGCGTCCAGCCTCGGCAAGGGGCTGACGGCGTCCAGCTTGGGACGGCTTCTCACCCTCCGCGGCCTCCGGGTCACCATGCAGAAGCTCGACCCGTACCTGAACGTCGACCCCGGGACGATGAACCCGTTCCAGCACGGCGAGGTCTTCGTCACCGACGACGGCGCCGAGACCGACCTCGACATCGGGCACTACGAGCGGTTCCTCGACACCGAGCTGCACGGGTCGGCGAACGTCACGACCGGGCAGGTGTACTCCAGCGTCATCGCCAGGGAGCGGCGCGGGGAGTACCTCGGCGACACCGTGCAGGTGATCCCGCACATCACCAACGAGATCAAGGACCGGATCCGGGCGATGGCCGTCGCCCGGGGCGCCGGCGGGCCGTCCGGCCGGACCGGCACGGCCGACGACGCCCAGGTGGACGTCGTCATCACCGAGGTCGGCGGGACGGTCGGCGACATCGAGTCCCTGCCGTTCCTGGAGTCGGTCCGGCAGATCCGGCACGAGATCGGCCGGGAGAACTGCTTCTTCCTGCACGTGTCGCTGCTGCCCTACATCGGGCCTTCCGGGGAGCTGAAGACCAAGCCGACGCAGCACTCGGTGGCCGCGCTGCGCTCCATCGGCATCCAGCCCGACGCGATCGTGTGCCGGTCCGACCGGCCGATCACCGACGGGCTCAAGCACAAGATCAGCCTGATGTGCGACGTGGACCGGGAGGCCGTGGTCTCGGCGGTCGACGCCGCGAGCATCTACGACATCCCGAAGGTGCTGCACTCCGAGGGCCTGGACGCCTACGTGGTGCGCCGCCTCGACCTGCCGTTCCGGGACGTCGACTGGGGCGCGTGGGACGAGCTGCTGCGCCGCGTCCACAAGCCCGCGCGGGAGGTCACGATCGCGCTGGTCGGCAAGTACATCGACCTGCCCGACGCGTACCTGTCGGTCACCGAGGCGCTGCGGCACGGCGGGTTCGGCAACGACGCCAAGGTCCGCATCCGCTGGGTGAAGAGCGACGACTGCGAGACGCCCGAGGGCGCCAAGCGGGAGCTGGACGGCGTCGACGGCGTCCTCGTCCCCGGCGGGTTCGGCGTCCGCGGCATCGAGGGGAAGATCGGCGCGGTGCGGTACGCCCGCGAGAACCGGCTGCCGCTGCTCGGCATCTGCCTCGGCCTGCAGTGCATGGTCATCGAGGCGGCGCGGACGCTCGGCGGGCTCGCCGACGCGGGCAGCGCCGAGTTCGACGCCACCACGGCCGATCCCGTCGTCGCGACGATGGCGGAGCAGGTCGACGTCGTCGCGGGGGAGCGGGACATGGGCGGGACAATGCGGCTCGGCCTGTACCCCGCCGACCTCGCGGACGGGTCCGTCGTCCGGGAGCTGTACGGGGAGGCGGAGGTGTCCGAGCGGCACCGGCACCGGTACGAGGTCAACAACTCCTACCGCGACCGGCTGGAGAAGGCCGGGCTGCGGTTCTCCGGCCTGTCGCCCGACGGGAGGCTCGTCGAGTACGTCGAGCTGCCGCGCGAGCAGCACCCGTTCTTCGTCGGGACGCAGGCGCACCCGGAGTTCCGGTCCCGTCCGACGCGCCCGCACCCGCTGTTCACCGGCCTCGTGTCCGCCGCGCTCGACTACGCCGAGGACCGTGCGGGCGGCCGCGGCGCCGCCGGCGGGGTGACCGCGCCATGACGCCGGACGACGTCCGCGACCGGCCCGAACGCTGGACGGTCGTGGAGCGGACCGAGGTCTTCCGCGGCCGGGCGTTCGGCGTCCGGCAGGACAGGGTCGAGATGCCGCGCGGCGACGGCACCGAGGTCGTCACCCGGGACGTGGTCGCGCATCTCGGGTCCGTGGGCGTCCTCGCGCTCGACGACGACGACCGGGTGCTGCTGCTGCGGCAGTACCGGCATCCGGTGTCGCGGCAGCTGTGGGAGGCGCCCGCCGGGCTGCGGGACGTCGACGGCGAGCCGCTGCGGAAGCTCGCCGAGCGGGAGCTGCTGGAGGAGGCCGGGTACCGCGCCGACCGGTGGGACACCCTCCTCGACGTGTTCACCTCGCCCGGCATGACGGACGAGCGCGTCCGGATCTTCCTGGCCCGCGGCCTCGCCGAGGTGCCCGCCGCCGAGATCGACTTCGAGCGCGTCCACGAGGAGGCCGACATGCCGGTGGTGTGGGTGCCGCTGGACGAGGCCGTCCGCAAGGTGCTGGCCGGCGAGGTGCGCAACGCGATCGCGTGCATGGGCGTCCTCGCGGCGCACGCGGCCCGCGCGTCCGGGTTCGCCGGCCTGCGCCCGGCCGACGCGCCGGAGGACTGAGGTCCCCTTCGACGGCCGGAGGGGGCATGATGGGCGGGTCCCCGGAGCCCACGGCCGGAAGAGGTGCCGCACTGTCCCCGTCGCCGACCCCCCGGAGCGCCACGCGGCCCCCCGCTCCCGACGCCGGTTCCGACGCCGGTTCCGCGCTCGGCGAGGCCTCCGCGCTCGGCTCCGCCGTGCGCACCTACCTGGGGCACCTGGCGGTCGAGCGGGGTCTGGCCGCCAACACGCTCAGCTCGTACCGGCGCGACCTGCGCCGCTACGCGCAGATCCAGGACGGACGGGGCCGCGCGGACATCGGCGACATCACCGAGGACGACGTCCGCGCGTACCTGGTGACGCTGCGGGAGGGCGACGACGACCATCCGCCGCTGTCGGCGGGCTCGGCGGCGCGGGCGCTCGTCGCCGTCCGCGGGCTGCACCGCTTCGCGCTGCGCGAGGGCCTCGCCGCCCGCGACCCCGCGGGCGACGTCAAGCCGCCGACGCCGCCGCGCCGCCTGCCCAAGGCCATCTCCCTGGACGAGGTCGAACGCCTCCTCGCCGCCGCGGCCGCGCCCGCCGCGTCCGGCGACCCCGGCGCCGCCCGCGGGCTGCGCGACCGGGCGCTGCTGGAGCTGCTGTACGGGTCCGGCGCGCGGATCTCCGAGGCCGTCGGCCTGGACGTCGACGACATCGACCTGGCGGACGGGTTCGTCCGCGTCGCGGGCAAGGGCGGCAAGGCCCGGGTCGTGCCGATCGGCGACTACGCCCGCGAGGCCGTGGACGCCTACCTGGTGCGGGCCCGTCCCGAGCTCGCGGCGGCCGGGCGCGGCGGCCCGGCGCTGTTCCTGAACGCGCGCGGCGGCCGCCTGTCGCGGCAGGGCGCGTGGATGGTGCTGCGCGCCGCCGCCGACCGCGCGCACCTGTCCGAGGTGTCGCCGCACACGCTGCGGCACTCGTTCGCCACGCACCTGCTGGACGGGGGAGCCGACGTCCGCGTCGTCCAGGAGCTGCTGGGGCATGCTTCGGTCACCACGACGCAGGTGTACACGCTGGTGACCGTCCAGTTGCTGCGCGAGGTCTACGCCACCTCCCACCCCCGCGCCCGCACCTGACGCCCACGCGTCCCGGACCTGACAACCTGCGCTCCCGGAGCTGACAAATCGCGACGATCGTCGCGCGTCGGCTTGAGACCGGGGAGGTACGGGCCTAGAGTCCCCGTTCTGGATGGCATTTCCGGGCCGCCGGGGAGGGATCTGGTGACCAGCACTAACGGTGCGGAAGGAGTCCTTTCCTCCGCCACCATCGAGACCGATCCGAGCCGGGCCCTCGGGCCCACGCAAAGACCCGTGCCGGTGTTCCCCGAACCGGAACCCATGGCAGAGCACGGACCCGCACGGATCGTCGCCGTCTGCAACCAGAAGGGCGGCGTCGGCAAGACCACCACGACGATCAACCTGGGGGCCGCGCTCGCCGAGTTCGGCCGCCGCGTCCTGCTCGTCGACTTCGACCCGCAGGGCGCGCTCTCGGTCGGCCTCGGCAAGGGCGACCCGCGCCAGCTCGAGTACACGGTCCACAACATGCTGCTCGAGCGCGACACCGACTGGGAGGACATCGTCATCGAGACCGGCGTCGACGGGATGGAGCTCCTGCCGAGCAACATCGACCTGTCCGGCGCCGAGGTCCAGCTCGTCCACGAGGTCGGCCGCGAGTACATCCTGCAGGGCGCGCTGAAGTCGGCCATCGAGCACTACGACTACATCCTCATCGACTGCCAGCCGTCGCTCGGCCTGCTCACCATCAACGCGCTGGCCGCCAGCGAGGGCGTGCTGATCCCGCTGGAGTGCGAGTACTTCGCGATGCGCGGCGTGGCGCTGCTGATGGAGACGATCGAGAAGGTGCAGGGCCGGATCAACCCGGACCTGGTGATCGACGGCGTCCTCGGCACCATGTACGACTCGCGGACCCTGCACACGCGGGAGGTGCTCGGCCGCATCGTCGAGGCGTTCGGCGAGAAGGTCTTCCACACCGTCATCAACCGCACCGTGCGGTTCCCGGACGCGACCGTCGCCGGGGAGCCGATCACGTTCTTCGACCCGAACTCGATGGGCGCGAACGCCTACCGGGGCCTCGCGCGGGAGGTGCTCGCCCGGTGGGCGGAGCTGGCGTGAGCCCGCGCCGCCCCCTCGCCGCGCACGGCCGTCCCCCAGGCCGCTCCTGACGAACGGACACGACGTGAGCCAGCCCCCCGGCGGGCCGCCGCCCGCGGCCGTCCCACCGTCGCAGCCGTCCCCGCCGCCGCTGCCCCCGCCGCCGGGGCGGGGCCCGCGGCCGACCGCCGTCATCGTGATCGCGGCGGTCGCGGTGGTGGTCGTGGCCGTCCTCGTCGTGACGGCCGCCGCCGTCCTGATCCTGGCGGACGACGACGAGTCGTCCAAGCCCCTGTCCTCCGGGCCCGTCGACCTGCGCGAGCCGCTGACGTTCAGGCTGGTCGCGCAGGAGTCGCAGCCGCCCTGCACCGGCGGCGCCCTCGCCCCGCCCGACAAGTCCGGCTGCTACGTGTTCGGCCCGGACGCGCTGACGGTGCGCCGGCTCGAAGAGGTCAAGGCCGTGCCGCCCGACCCGGCGCAGGGCCGCAGCGGCTGGAGCGTCGCGCTGACGCTGGCGTCCGGGGACGCCACCGGCTTCGCGACCCTGACCGGCAAGGCCGCCCAGGCGTTCCAGAGCCAGCTTCCGGCGGGGAACATGGGCATGCTCGTCGGCGGCACGCTGGTGTCGTCGCCAGCGCAGGTGACCGCGCCCATCAACGGCGGCCAGGTCCAGATCGACGGGCCGCCGGAGACGTTCACGCAGACGTACACGGAGGGCATCGTCCGGCGGCTGATCGGGAAGTAGCCGCGCGGGCCGCGGCGCCTCGTCACCGCTCGTGACCGGACGTGGTGCGAGCACCCGCCGCGCGTGGGACGATATGGCCGGTGAGCACAGTGCAGGAGGCGTTCTCCGCTACGGTGAGCGATGTGGACGAGACGTCGCCCGAACCGGGGCAGGGGGCCGAGGAGGAGCACGGCTTCCACGTCCACCTGGACAACTTCGACGGCCCGTTCGACCTGCTGCTCGGCCTGATCTCCAAGCACAAGCTCGACATCACCGAGGTGTCGCTGCACAAGGTCACCGACGACTTCATCGCGCACATCCACGCGCACGGCCAGGACTGGGACCTCGACCAGGCCAGCCACTTCCTGCTGGTCGCCGCGACCCTCCTCGACCTCAAGGCCGCCCGGCTGCTGCCGTCCGGCGAGGTCGACGACGAGGACGACCTGGCCCTCCTGGAGGCCCGCGACCTGCTGTTCGCGCGGCTCCTGCAGTACCGCGCCTACAAGGAGGTCGCGCAGGTGATCGCGGCGCGGATCGCCGAGGCGGGCCGGCGGTTCCCGCGCATCGTGCCGATGGAGCCGAGGTTCGCGAACGTACTGCCGGAGGTGCTGCTCGGCCTCGGACCGGACGAGTTCGCCCGGCTCGCCGCCAAGGCGCTCACGCCGAAGGAGCCGCCGTCGGTCTCCGTCGAGCACATCTACCAGCCGAAGGCCAGCGTCAAGGAGCAGGCCGCGATCGTCGTCGAACGGCTCCGCCGGCTGCGCCGGACGACGTTCCGCGTCCTCGCGTCCGACGCCGAGGGGACCTATGAGGTCGTCGCGCGGTTCCTGGCGCTGCTGGAGCTGTACCGCGACCAGAACGTCGCGTTCGAGCAGGACGAGCCGCTCGGCGAGCTGCGCGTCGCGTGGACCGGCGCCGACGACGGCGACGTCGAGGTCGGCGACGACTACGAGGGCGCCCCTCAGAAGGACGGGAAAGACCAGAAGGACGAGGGACACGATGACTGAGGACCCCGGCGAGACCCCGCCGGAGCCGCCCGCACCGCCGGAGCCGCCGGAGCCGCCCTCGCCGCTGGAGCCGCCTGAGCTTGCGGAACTGCCCGGGTTGCGCGCGTCCATCGAGGCGATCCTGCTGGTGGTGGACGAGCCCGTCGCCGAGATGACCCTCGCGCAGCTGCTGGAGCGCCCCCGCGGCGAGGTCGCGGAGACGCTGCGGGAGCTGGCCGCGGAATACACCGGCCAGGGCCGCGGGTTCGATCTCAGGGAGGTCGCCGGCGGCTGGCGGTTCTACACCCGGGACGTGTGCGCCCCCGTCGTGGAGCGGTTCGTCACCGACGGGCAGCAGGCGCGGCTGACGCAGGCCGCGCTGGAGACGCTCGCCGTCGTCGCGTACCGGCAGCCGGTGAGCCGGGCCCGCGTGTCGGCGATCCGGGGCGTCAACAGCGACGGGGTGATGCGGACGCTGACGCTGCGCGGCCTGATCGAGAACGCCGGGCAGGACCCGGAGTCGCAGGCGCACCTGTACCGCACCACCGGGTACTTCCTGGAGCGGCTCGGGCTCCGCGACCTCGACGAGCTCCCCGAGCTCGCCCCCTACCTGCCCGACGACCTGCCTGACGACATAGTTTGAGGACATGTGAGCGAGAACGAGGGCGTGCGGCTGCAGAAGGTCCTGGCCGAGGCCGGGATCGGCAGCCGCCGCCACTGCGAGGAACTGATCGGCGAGGGCCGCGTCACCGTCGACGGGAAGCGGGTCTTCCGGTTCGGCGAGCGCGTCGACCCGCAGCGCGCCGTCATCCATGTGGACGGCAAGCGCGTCGAGACCCGCGCCGAGATGCGCTACTACGCGATCAACAAGCCGCGCGGCGTGGTGTCCACGATGTCGGACGAGCGGGGCCGCAAGTCCCTCGCCGACTACGTCGAGGTGCCCGAGCGGCTGTTCCACGTCGGACGGCTCGACACCGACACCGAGGGCCTGATCCTGCTCACCAACGACGGGGAGCTGTCGCACCGTCTCACGCACCCGTCCTACGGGGTCGAGAAGACGTACCTGGCGGAGATCCACGGCCCGATCCCGCGCGACCTCGGCAAGCGGCTGCGCGCGGGCGTGACGCTGGACGACGGGCCCGCCAAGGCCGACAAGTTCCGGATCTTCGACCAGGTCGGCAGGCGCGTCCTGGTGGAGATCACCTTGCACGAGGGGCGCAAGCACATCGTCCGGCGGCTGCTGAAGGAGGTCGGGTTCCCCGTCCAGCAGCTGGCGCGCATAGAGTTCGGGCCGATCAAGCTGGGGCAGCTGAAGCCCGGCGGCATGCGGGCGCTGACCGTGCACGAGATCGGCGAGCTGTACAAGGCGGTCGGGCTGTAGGGCCGTGGCTGTAGGGCCGTTACCAGGACGGACGCGAGGAGAGGATCAGGCTGTGGCGGTACGGGCGGTCCGCGGGGCGACGCAGATCGACGCCGATGAGCGGGGGCAGATCCTGGCGGCGACGACGGAGCTCGTCACCGCGGTGATGTCCCGCAACGAGCTGAGCACCGACGACGTGATCAGCGTCATCTTCACGGTGACGCCGGACCTCACGGCGGAGTTCCCGGCGCTCGCCGCCCGCAAGCTCGGCTTCCACGAGGTGCCGCTGCTGTGCGCGACGGAGATCGGCGTGCCCGGCGCGCTGCCCCGGGTGATCCGGCTGATGGCGCACGTCGAGACGGACCGTTCGCGCGCGGACGTCCAGCACGTCTACCTGCGCGGCGCGACCGCCCTCCGCCTGGACATCGCGCAGTAGCGCCCGAGCGGAGCGAGGCATGCGCAGGGCGCAGCAGCGTCCTCGCGGCGCGGGGCGTGCGCGGCGCGCAGTAGGGTGACCGGCGTGACTGAGGACGTGGTGCCGCGGCGGATCGTCGTCGTCGGGACGGGACTGATCGGGACGTCGATCGCCCTGGCCATGAAGGAGCGCGGCGCCGAGGTGCTGCTGGCCGACCGGGACGAGGCCGCGCTGCGGCTGGCGGTCGAGCTGGACGCCGGCGAGCCGCTCCCCGACGGGGCCCGTGACGAGCCGGCCGACCTGGCGGTGCTCGCCGTGCCGCCCGCGGCCGTGGCGGTCACGCTGCTGGACGCGCAGAAGCGCCGCCTCGCCGCCGCGTACACCGATGTGGCGAGCGTGAAGGCGCTGCCGCTGGCGCAGGCGGCCGACCTGGGCTGCGACCTGACGACGTTCGTGGCGGGGCATCCGCTCGCGGGCAGCGAGCGGTCCGGGCCGGGCGCGGCGCGCGCCGACCTGTTCCTCGGCCGTCCGTGGGCGCTGTGCGCGGCGCCGCAGTCGAGGCCGGAGGCGGTGGAGGCCGTCCGGGGCCTGGCGAAGGCGTGCGGCGCGATGCCCGTCGAGGTGGACGCCGCCGAGCACGACCGGGCCGTCGCGCTCGTCTCGCACGGCCCGCACGTGGTGTCGGCGGCGGTCGCCGCCCGGCTCACCGGCGCGGACGACGTCGCGCTCGGCCTGTCCGGGCAGGGCGTCCGGGACGTCACCCGGATCGCGGCGAGCGACCCCCGGCTGTGGATCGGCATCCTGTCGGCGAACTCCCAGCCCGTCGCGGACGTGCTGGAGGCCGTCGCGACCGACCTGGCGGTGGCGGCTTCGCTGCTGCGCGACGGCAGCGAGGAGGCCGCCGCGCACGTGGCCGACCTGCTGCTGCGCGGGAACGCGGGCCGGTCCCGCATCCCGGGCAAGCACGGCGGCGACCAGCCCACGTACGCGACCGTCCAGGTGGTCATCCCGGACCGTCCGGGCGAGCTCGCGATGATCTTCCAGGCGGCGGGGATCGCGCAGGTCAACATCGAGGACGTGACGATCGAGCACTCGCCGGGCCGCCCGCTGGGCGTGCTGGAGCTGGCGGTGGAGCCGGCGGCGGCCGAGCGGCTGGCGGACGAGCTGCGCGCCCGCGGCTGGTCCGTCCCGTCCCCGGCAGGCGGCACAGGAGCCTGACCGGCCCGGCCGCGCAGGGGTCTGACGGGCCGCGCAGGGACGGGACGGTGCCGCGAGGCCGGTAGCCTGGTTCGCTGGGGCTCGCGCCGGGGGAACACAGCGCGCCCGTGGGACTAGAGAGGGATCGATCGTGCCGCTCGTCATCGCCATGGACGGACCCTCCGGGTCGGGCAAGTCCAGCGCGTCCAAGGGCGTCGCCCGCGCGCTCGGGCTCCGCTACCTGGACACGGGCGCCATGTACCGCGCCGTGACGTGGTGGATGCTGGACAAGGGCGTGCCGGTCGAGGACGCGGCCGCGGTCGAGGCCCGCGCGGCGGAGCCGGTGATCGCGTCCGGCACCGACCCGGACGCGCCGGCGATCACCGTGGACGGGACGGACGTGTCCGCCCCGATCCGCACCCGCGACGTGACGAACGCGGTCAGCGCCGTCAGCTCGGTCCCGGCGGTCCGCGCCCGGATGGTCGCGCTGCAGCGCGAGATCATCGGCTCCGGCGGGATCGTGGTGGAGGGCCGCGACATCGGCACGGTCGTCGCGCCGGACGCGCCGGTCAAGGTGTACCTGACGGCCAGCGAGGAGGCGCGGGCGGCGCGCCGCGCGAAGGACCTCGCGGCCGACCCGGGCGCGTCGGTCACGGTCACTCAGGCGGAGCAGGCGCGCCGCGACCGGCTCGACTCGACCCGGAAGGCGTCGCCGCTGACCAGGGCGGGCGACGCGCACGAGATCGACTCGACGGAGCTGAGCCTCGCCGAGGTCATCGAGGCGGTCGTCCGCCTCGCCAAAGAGCATGAGTGAACGGGCGGCCGGACGGCCCCCGCGGGGAATTCACAGTGAGCGATAACGAGATCGAGACCGTGGACGTCGTCGAGGACGTCGCCGCGGACGAGGGGCCCGCGCCCGTCGTCGCGGTGGTCGGGCGGCCGAACGTCGGCAAGTCGACCCTGGTCAACCGGATCCTCGGCCGCCGCGAGGCGGTCGTGGAGGACGTCCCGGGGGTGACCCGCGACCGCGTCGCCTACGACGCGTCGTGGAGCGGCCGCCGGTTCACCGTCGTCGACACCGGCGGCTGGCTGCCCGACTCGGTCGGGCTCGCCGCGGCGATCGCCGAGCAGGCCCGGCTGGCGGTCGACCTCGCCGACGTCGTGATGTTCGTGGTGGACGCGACGGTCGGCGCGACCGACGTGGACGAGGCCGTCGTGGAGATCCTGCGCCGGTCCGGCAAGCCGGTGGTGCTGGTCGCGAACAAGACCGACAACGCCGCCGTCGAGGCGGACGCGGCGCTGCTGTGGTCGCTCGGCATCGGCGAGCCGCACCCGGTCAGCGCGCTGCACGGGCGCGGCAGCGGCGACCTGCTCGACGCGGTGCTGGCCGCGCTGCCCGAGGAGGCGCCGCCGGAGTCGTTCGAGGAGGCGGGCGGGCCGCGCCGGATCGCGCTGCTGGGCCGTCCGAACGTCGGCAAGTCGAGCCTGCTGAACCAGCTGGCGGGGGAGAACCGGGCGGTCGTGGACGCGGTGGCGGGCACGACCCGCGACCCGGTCGACGAGCTGATCGAGCTCGGCGGCCGGACGTGGCGGTTCATCGACACCGCCGGGATCAGGCGGCGGCACCGCGAGAACCAGGGCGCCGACTTCTACGCGACGCTGCGCACCCAGTCCGCGCTGGAGCGCGCCGAGGTCGCGGTCGTCCTCGTGGACGCCGACCAGCCGCTCGCCGAGCAGGACCTGCGGATCATCTCGATGGTCGTCGCGTCGGGCCGTGCGCTGGTCCTCGCCTACAACAAGTGGGACCTGCTGGACGAGGAGCGCCGCCACTACCTGGAGCGGGAGATCGACCGGCAGCTGCACCACGTCCGCTGGGCGCCGCGCGTGAACGTCTCCGCCAAGACGGGGCGGCACATGGAGAAGCTGGTCCCGGGCATCGAGACGGCCCTGGACGGCTGGAACACGCGCGTCCCGACGTCCAAGCTGAACCAGTTCTTCGCCGACCTGGTCAGCTCGCACCCGCATCCGGTGCGCGGCGGCAAGCAGCCGCGCGTGCTGTTCGCGACGCAGGCGAGCGTGCGGCCGCCGCGGTTCGTGCTGTTCACGTCCGGGTTCCTGGAGGAGGGGTACCGGCGGTACATCGAGCGGCGGCTGCGCGAGGAGTTCGGCTTCGAAGGGACGCCCCTCGACATCGCGATGAAGATCCGCGAGAAGCGCGGCAAGGGCAAGAAGTAGCGGAATTATCGCACCTGCGGCCCGCTGGGGATCTTTCCCCGGCGGGCCGCGGCATGTCAGGATGCAGCTACGACCGACGAGTAAGTCCTCCATTACTCGTCGAGTCGGGTGACACGTGCGTGAGGGGTGGAACGTGAAGCTCTTGCTGCTCATCTCCTGTGCCGTCGTCTGCGTGGCGCTGAGCTTCGCCTGGCGGGAGCCGTGGATCGGCGGTGTCGGCTTGCTGGTCGCCTTCGCCGCCATGTTCACCGACCGCGACGACGTGCGGCTGGACGAGGAGCGGGGCAGCCACGAGACGACCAAGGCCGTCCGGGACATGCGCCGCCGGGACCGCCACCAGCGGTAGCGGCCCCTTCGTCCGGCGGTCGGCCGCGGGACGGATCGCGCTACCGGTCGAAGCGTGTTCCGCCCGCGATGTGCCGGTCGCCAGGCGGCGCGGGTGCGGGCGCCGGCGGGTTCTCCCGCGCGTACCGTCCGTACACCAGGGGCTGCGTGGTGGTCGCGCCCGCCTGGCCGTCGCCGTCCGGTGGCGTCGACTCGCGGACGCCGATCACGGCGAAGCGGCCGAGCGCGAGCGCGGCCAGGAACACGGCGGCGACGCCGAGCCCGGTGAACCCGGACAGCTGCTCGGCGAGCCGCTGCCCTTCGCCCGAGCCGAGCGGGTCGCCGATGCCCTGGACGTCCCAGAGCGTCGCGACGGACGTCCCGACGACGAACCAGGCGCCGCCGAGCGCGGCGAGCCAGGCGCCGAACACGCCGAACGCGCGGTTGGCGGCGGCGAGCACGATCAGCCCGCCGAGCACGACGGCCACGGCGGGCGCGATGACGAGCTGGAGCCGGTCGGTGTCGTACACCCAGGTGTCGTCCGGCGCGAAGCCGAACCCGAAGTACGGTCCGGCGAAGGGGAGCAGGCCGCCCCAGAGGCCGAGCAGCACCAGCAGCGTGCCGCTCAGGCCGCCACGGGAGCGTGGAGCGCGCATGGTCCCAGTCATGATCATTCCTCCTGACCGGGCGTGTGATTCTGGTTTAGGTCACCATTACCCCCACCGAACCAGTCCACACGGCGGGGGGCGAAAGGAGCGAACCGCATGGTAGCGGACCTCGAAGTCGTCCACGCGCATGAGGAACCGCCTGCCCGCTGGGAGGCCGCGGTCTTCCTCGCCGGGCCCACGCCCCGGTCGCCCGGGGTCGCGTCCTGGCGCCCCGAAGCCGTGGCCGCCTTGCGTGAACGTTGGCGCGGGCCTGGGCTGCTCGTGGTGTTCGTCCCGGAGCACCGGCACGGCGTGCATGACGACTATGCCGGCCAGGTCGAGTGGGAGGAACGCTGCCTGCACCTGTCCGACGAGGTGATCTTCTACGTGCCGCGCGACCTGGCCACCATGCCCGCGTTCACCACGAACGTGGAGTGGGGGATGTGGCACGACAGCGGACGCGTCGTCTTCGGCGCACCGCCGCAGGCGCCGAAGAACCGCTATCTGCTGCATTACGCCGCCAAATGGAGCGTGCCGACGGCGAGCGACATCCCGGGGACGGTGGCGGCGGCGCTCGAACGGATCGGCGCGGGCGCGTCCCGGACGGGCGGGGAGCGGGAGATCCCGCTGCTGCTGTGGCGCGAGGAGCCGCTGCGGCGCTGGTACGCGGGCCAGCGCGCGGCGGGCAACGCCCTGCTGGGGGCGCGGGTGGTGTTCCGGTTCGGCAACCACTGGGGCCTGCACGTCCGGATGCACGTCGCGGCCGAGGACCGGGTGAAGGACAACGAGATCGTCTTCGGACGGCCCGACGTCTCCGCCGTCGTCCTGCACCGGCCCGGGGAGACGCTGGACGAGACGGAGGTCGTGCTCGTCCGGGAGTTCCGGAGCCCGTGCGTGAACGGGTTCGTCCACGAGCTGCCGGGCGGCTCCGGGACGGGCGGCCCGGCTGACGTCGCGCTTGGCGAGGTCGAGGAGGAGACCGGCCTCGTCCTGGCGGCGGCGCGGCTGCGGGCGCACGGGACACGGCAGGTGAACGCCACGATGTCCGGGCACCAGGCGCACCTGTTCTCCGCCGAGATCACCGGTGACGAGCTGGCGCGCCTCCGGTCGTCCGGGCCGCACGGTCTCGCGGCGGACGGCGAGCGCACCTACGTCGAGATCGCCGCGTTCGGCCGGATCAGGCGGGAGCGCCTCGTGGACTGGTCCTGCCTCGGCATGATCACGGAAGTCCTGCTGGACGTGCGCTGATCCGCAACTGCGATGGGTGTCGCCTCTATCGGCTTGCATTCTCCTTGAGAACCTCGTACTTCTCCTTGTATCTGCGGGTCGTTAGGCTTGGCCGTGTGACGACGTTCAGGATCAGCGAGGCGGCGGCGCTGCTCGGGGTCAGCGCGGACACGGTCCGGCGCTGGGTGGACGGCGGGCGGCTCCCGGCGTCCAGGGACGAGCACGGGCACCGCCTGGTCCCCGGGGCCGAGCTCGCCTCGTTCGTGCGCGACCAGGCGCGCGGCGGGGGAGCGCCGTCCGGCCAGGGCGAGCGGTTCTCCTCGGCGCGCAACCGGATGCGGGGCATCGTGACCGACGTCGTCCGCGACGGGGTGATGGCGCAGGTTGAGATCCAGGCGGGGCCGTTCCGGGTGGTGTCGCTGATGAGCCGCGAGGCCGCCGACGACCTCGGGCTGCGCGTGGGCGTGGTCGCGGAGGCGGTCGTGAAGTCCACCACCGTCATCGTCGAGCTGCCGGACTGAGGAGGTTCCGTGCGCACGTGGATCGCGATCACGGCCGCCGCCCTGCTCGTCGCAGGCGCGGGCGCGGGCGCGGCGGGCTGCGGCGAGGTCGGCGACGACGCGTCCGGGACGGGCGGCGGCAGCGGCGGCGGCGGCGACAAGGGGACGCTGACGGTGTTCGCCGCCGCCTCGCTCACCGAGGCGTTCACCTCGCTCGGCCGGACGTTCGAGGGATCGCGCCCCGGGGTGAAGGTCAGGTTCAACTTCGGCGCCAGCTCGACGCTCGCGCAGCAGATCACGCAGGGCGCCCCCGCTGACGTGTTCGCCGCCGCGAGCCCCGCCACGATGAAGACGGTGACGGACGCGGGCGACGCCGCCGGCACGCCGCAGGTGTTCACCCGGAACCGCCTGGTCATCGCCGTCCCCAAGGACAATCCCGGCAAGATCTCCACGGTGGGCGACCTGTCGAGGCCGGGGCTCAAGGTCGTGCTGTGCGTGGCGCAGGTGCCGTGCGGGGCCGCCGCCGCGAAGGCGCTCGGCGCGGCCGGGACCGACGTCGAGCCGGTGTCGCGGGAGAAGGACGTCAAGGCTGTCTTGACCAAGGTCGGCCTCGGCGAGGCGGACGCCGGGCTGGTCTACCGCACCGACGTCAAGGCGGCGGGCGGCGAGGTCACGGGCATCGAGTTCCCGGAGGCGGCGCAGGCCGTCAACGACTACCCGATCGTGGAGGTGGCCGGGGCCCCGCAGGGCGCGCTCGCGAAGGAGTTCGTCCGGCTCGTGCTGGGGCCGCAGGGCAGGACGGCGCTGAACCGGGCCGGTTTCGAGGCGCCGTGAAGGACGCCGACAGGCTGGTCGGGCGTCCCCCGTGGGTCCTGCTCGTGCCCGCGCTGGCCGGGATCGCCTTCCTGGTGCTGCCGCTCGCCGGGCTGCTCGTCCGCGCCCCCTGGGCGACGCTCGGCACCCGCCTCATGCAGGACCAGGTGCTGGACGCGCTGCGCCTGTCGCTGGTCACCGCGACGCTCGCGACCGTCCTGAGCCTGCTGCTCGGCGTCCCGCTGGCCTGGACGCTGGCGCGGGTCCCGTTCCGCGGCGTCCGGCTCGTCCGGGCCCTAGTGACGGTGCCGCTGGTGCTGCCGCCGGTGGTGGGGGGCGTCGCGCTGCTGCTCGTCCTCGGGCGGCGCGGGCTGGTCGGCGGGTGGCTGGACGACGCGTTCGGGATCACGTTCCCGTTCACCACGGCCGGGGTCGTGCTGGCCCAGACGTTCGTGGCGATGCCGTTCCTGGTGATCAGCGTCGAGGGCGCGCTGCGCGCCGCCGACCTGCGCTACGAGGAGGCCGCCGCGACCCTCGGCGCCGGCCGCTGGACGATCTTCCGCCGGGTCACGCTGCCGCTGGTCGCGCCCGGCGTCGCGGCCGGGGCCGTGCTGTGCTGGGCGCGGGCGCTCGGCGAGTTCGGCGCGACGATCACGTTCGCGGGGAACTTCCCGGGCCGGACGCAGACGATGCCGCTGGCCGTCTACCTGGCGCTGGAGACCGACCCGCAGGCCGCGATCGTGCTCAGCCTCGTCCTGCTCGCCGTGTCGGTGATCGTCCTGGCGGCTCTCAGAGATCGTTGGATGAGCACCTCATGAGCGAAGCGAACCGGGGGGTGCGGGGGGTCGTCCCCCCGCCGGGAGCAGGGGCGCCGGGGCTGGAGGCGCGGCTGGTGGTGCGGCGTGCGGCGTTCGACCTCGATCTCGCGCTCGCCGCCGCGCCCGGCGAGGTGGTGGCGCTGCTCGGCCCGAACGGGGCGGGCAAGAGCACCGCGCTGCGCGCCCTGGCCGGGCTGGTCGCGATGGCGGGCGGGCACATCCGGGTGGACGGCGCCGACCTGCGCTCCCTGCCCCCCGACCGGCGCGGCATCGGCATGGTCTTCCAGGACTACCTGCTGTTCCCGCACCTCAGCGCGCTGGAGAACGTCGCGTTCGGGCCGCGCTGCCAGGGCGCGGGCCGCCGCGCGGCCCGGCGCCGGGCCGCCGAATGGCTGGACCACGTCGGCCTGGCGGAGTTCGCGTCCGCGCGGCCCCGGGCGCTGTCGGGCGGGCAGGCGCAGCGCGTCGCCCTCGCCAGGGCGCTGGCCGTCGATCCCCGGCTGCTCCTGCTGGACGAGCCGCTCGCCGCCCTCGACGTCCACACGCGGATGGAGGTCCGCGCCGCGCTCCGCCGCCATCTGGCCGGGTTCGGGGGCGCGGCCGTGCTCGTCACCCACGACCCGCTGGACGCGATGGTCCTGGCCGACCGCCTCGTCGTCATCGAGGGCGGGCGGCTCGTCCAGGAGGGGACGCCCGCCGAGGTCGCCCGCCGTCCGCGCACCGACTACGTCGCGCGGCTGGTCGGGCTGAACCTGTACCGGGGCCGCGCCGAGGCCGGGACGGTCACCGTCGGGGACGGCGCCGGGACGCTCGACACGGTCGACTCCCTGGAAGGTGAAGTCTTCCTTGCCTTCTCGCCATCCGCGGTGGCGCTGTACCGGACGCGTCCCGACGGCAGCCCCCGCAACCTGTGGCGCGCCCGCGTCGCCGCGATCGAACGGCAGGGAGACCGCGTCCGGGTGCGGTTGTCGGGGCCGCCTTTCGACGCGGTCGCGGAGGTGACTCCGGCCGCCGTGGCGGAGCTTCAATTGTCCGAGGGCAGCATGATCTGGGCGGCAGTGAAGGCCACCGAAACCCACGTTTACCCAGCTTGAGGCGCTCCGTGCCGGCGAGTCCCGGCACGCCGCGCGGCCCGCCCGCAGACCGGTGATATCTATCACAAAATCGGGCACGAACGCCCAAAAGCGGACGTGATTGGTCCAGACCAAATGGCAAAAACGGCGGGTCTTGTTCATCATGCAAACATCCTGCGAACAGCTGAAGGAGTTGCCCGTGTCCAACCAGGTCCCCGGGGCCGACCAGGCCCCTACCGGCCACACCGAACTGACTGAGTGGGTACGCGGGATCGCCGAGCTGACGAAGCCCGACCGCGTCGAGTGGTGCGACGGCTCGGACGAGGAATGGGAGCGCCTGACCGGCGTCCTCGTCGACCAGGGCACCCTCACGCGGCTCGACCCGGCCAAACGGCCCAACAGCTTCTACGCGGCGTCCGACCCCACCGACGTCGCCCGTGTCGAGGACCGCACGTTCATCTGCTCCGAGAAGGAGGAGGACGCCGGCCCCACCAACCACTGGATCGCCCCGGACGAGATGCGCGAGACCCTCGGCGGCCTCTTCGACGGCTGCATGAAGGGCCGCACCATGTACGTGGTGCCGTTCTGCATGGGCCCCCTGGGCGGCAAGATCTCGCAGCTCGGCGTGGAGATCACCGACTCCGCCTACGTCGCCGTGTCGATGCGGATCATGACGCGGATGGGGACCCCGGCGCTGCGGCTCATCGAGGAGCGCGGCTCGTTCGTCAAGGCCGTCCACTCCGTCGGCGCCCCGCTGGAGCCCGGTCAAGCGGACGTCAAATGGCCGTGCAATTCCACCAAATACATCACGCACTTCCCCGAGACGCGGGAGATCTGGTCGTACGGGTCCGGGTACGGCGGCAACGCGCTGCTCGGCAAGAAGTGCTACGCGCTGCGGATCGCGTCCACGATGGCGCGCGACGAGGGCTGGATGGCCGAGCACATGCTCATCCTGAAGCTCACGCCGCCGGAGGGCGAGACCCGCTACGTCGCCGCGGCGTTCCCGTCGGCGTGCGGCAAGACGAACCTCGCCATGCTGGAGCCGACCATTCCGGGCTGGAAGGTCGAGACGATCGGCGACGACATCGCCTGGATGCGGTTCGGCGACGACGGCCGCCTCTACGCGATCAACCCTGAGGCCGGTTTCTTCGGCGTCGCGCCCGGCACCGGCGAGAGCACCAACGCCAACGCCGTGAAGACGCTCTGGGGCAACAGCATCTTCACCAACGTCGCGCTGACCGACGACGGCGACGTGTGGTGGGAGGGCCTCACCGACGAGCCGCCCGCGCATCTGACCGACTGGCGCGGCGACGACTGGACCCCGGCGTCGCAGACCCCGGCGGCCCACCCCAACGCCCGCTTCACCACCCCGGCCGGGCAATGCCCGATCATCGCCGACGAGTGGGAGGACCCGAAGGGCGTCCCGATCTCCGCGATCCTGTTCGGCGGGCGGCGCGCGTCCGCCGTCCCGCTCGTCACCGAGTCGTTCGACTGGCAGCAGGGCGTGTTCCTCGGCGCGAACGTCGCGTCCGAGAAGACCGCCGCCGCCGAGGGCACGGTCGGCGAGCTGCGCCGCGACCCGTTCGCCATGCTGCCGTTCTGCGGCTACAACATGGGCGACTACTTCGGCCACTGGCTCGACGTCGGCAAGGCCACCGACGCCGAGAAGCTGCCGCGCATCTACTACGTCAACTGGTTCCGCAAGAACGCCGACGGCAAGTTCATCTGGCCGGGCTTCGGCGAGAACAGCCGCGTCCTGAAGTGGATCGTGGAGCGGCTCAACGGCCGGGCCGACGCCGTCAAGACGCCGATCGGGCACCTGCCGACCCGGGACGCGCTCGACACCGAGGGCCTCGTCCTCGACGACGCCGACCTGGAGACGCTGCTGTCGGTCGACACCGAGGTGTGGAAGCAGGAGGCCGCCCTCGTCCCCGAGCACTTCGACAAGTTCGGTGACCACATGCCGACGGCGCTGTGGGACGAGTACCACGACCTCGTCCGCCGCCTGGAGCACTGACCGCAGGATCGGCTCGCCGCCGCGCGCGCCCGCCCGCCGACGACCTCGGCGGGCGGGCGCTTCGCGCTGCGGGCAGGCGGGAACCCCCTGCGGCTCCCCGGAACCTCAGCGGACTCCCCGGAAACCTCAGCGGACTCCCCGGAAACCTCAGCGGGCTCCCCGGAAACCTCAGCGGGCTCCCCGGAAACCTCGACCGCGGTTGAGGTCGCATAGGATGCGGTCATGACGCGGCTTGAGCACCGGTTGCACGAACTGACCGTCGGACAGCTCGCCGAGCGGAGCGGCGTGGCCGTCTCGGCGCTGCACTTCTACGAGTCCAAGGGCCTGATCAGCAGCCGCCGCACGGCGGGCAACCAGCGGCGCTTCAGCCGCGACACGCTCCGCCGCGTGTCGTTCATCAAGGTCTCCCAGCGCGTCGGCATCCCGCTCAGCGACATCCGCGACGCGCTCGGCACGCTCCCGGAGGAGCGCACCCCCACGGTGGACGACTGGGCGCGCCTGTCGGAGAACTGGCGGAGCGTCCTCGACGACCGCATCCGCCAGCTCGAACGGCTCCGCGACGACCTCACCGAATGCATCGGCTGCGGCTGCCTCTCGATCAACAAGTGCGCCCTCGCCAACCCCTATGACCGGCTCGGCGACGAGGGGCCCGGGCCGCGCCGGCTCCTCGTCCGGCACGGCACGTCGTCCGGTCCGCAGGCGGCGGGCGAGAGGGACGTCCACGAAGCCCCCAACCCCTGCCACGCCGACCCGTGCCCCTCCGACTGAACGGTCAGCGGCGGCACGGATCAGCGGCGGCGCGGTTCGGCAGCGGCGCTCAGCGGCGGCGGAGGTCGCGGCCGTGGGGGTCGATGCGGCGCGGCATCGGCTCCCGTCCGGACGGCTGCGCCGGCGCCGGACGCGGCTGGATCTGCTCGATCGGCAGCTCCACTGGCTCGTCCCCGAGCGTGAACGGCTCGCCGTGGTGCCACAGCTTGATGCCGGGGCCGTCCAGCAGCTCGTAGGCGGCGGCCTCTCCGGTCACGTTGACCTTGATCAGGCTGCCGCGGTACCGCATCCGGAACGCCAGCCGGCTGATCCCGCCCGGCAGCCGCGGCGCGAACCGCAGCCTCCCGCCGCCCGCCCGCATCCCGCCGAACCCGGCGACGAGCCCGCTCCACGCCCCCGCCATCGACGCGATGTGCAGCCCGTCGCGGGTGTTGCGGTTCAGGTCGTGCAGGTCCATCAGCGCGGTCTCGCCGAGGTAGTCGTGCGCCAGCTCCAGCTGCCCGACCTCCGCCGCCACCACCGCCTGCGTCTGCGCCGACAGCGACGAGTCGCGGACGGTCAGCCCCTCGTAGTACGCGAAGTCGCGGACCTTCTGCTCCTCCGTGAACGCCTCCCCGCACAGGTGCAGCGCCAGGACGAGGTCGGCCTGCTTCACGACCTGCTTCCGGTACAGGTCGAAGTACGGGAAGTTCAGCAGCAGCGGATAGTGGTCGGGCTTGGTCGCGGCGAAGTCCCAGCGGGCGTGGTTGGTGAACCCCTCGCTCTGCGGGTGGACGCCCAGCCGATCGTCGTACGGGATCAGCATCGCCGCCGCCGCGTCCCGCCACGACGCGGCCTCCTCGGCGTCCACGCCCAGCCGGTCGGCCACGTCCGGGTGGCGCATCGCCATCTCCGCGGCCTCCTGGAGATTCCGGCGCGCCATGAGGTTGGTGTAGATGTTGTTGTCCACGATGGCGCTGTACTCGTCGGGGCCCGTGACGCCGTCGATGCGGAACACGCCGCCGACGTCGTGGTGGCCGAGGCTCCGCCACAGCCGGGCGGTCTGCACCAGGATGTCCAGGCCGACCTCCCGCTCGAACTGGACGTCCTCCGTCGCGTCCACATACCGGACGACGGCGTCCGAGATGTCGGCGTTGATGTGGAACGCGGCCGTGCCGGCGGGCCAGTAGCCCGAGCATTCGTGGCCGCGGATCGTCCGCCACGGGAACGTCGCGCCGTCCAGGCCGAGCTGCGTGGCGCGCTCCACCGCCAGCGGCAGCGTCATGTGCCGCCACGCCAGCGCGTCGGCCGCCGCGCCCGGCGACGTGTACGTCAGCACCGGCATGACGAACGTCTCGGTGTCCCAGAACGTGTGGCCGTCGTACCCGGGCCCGGTCAGGCCCTTCGCCGGGATCATGCGGCGCTCCGCGCGGGCGCCCGCCTGCAGGACGTGGAACAGCCCGAACCTGACCGCCTGCTGGATCTCCGCGTCGCCCTCGACCTCGACGTCCGCGCCCTCCCAGAACTCGTCCAGGTACGCGCGCTGCTCGTCGAGCAGCCCGTCCCAGCCGGTCTGCCGCGCGCCCGCCAGCGCCCCGACCACCTGGTCGTGCAGCGCCGGGCGGGACCGCCGGCTCGACCACCCGTAGGCGAGGTACTTGACGATGCGCAGCCGCTGCCCCGGCTCAAGGCGCGTCGCGACCGTCAGCCGCCCCACGTCCTTGGAGCTCTCGGTGTCGATCGCCATCGACTCCGGGCCCTCGATGTGGTGCGACATGCCCGCCGCCATCCGCAGGCCGCTCTGCCGCGTCCGGTGCAGGAGCAGGACCTTCGTGCCGTTGGCGACGTGCTCCTCGCTGACCAGCGGGCTCTCCAGGATCGCGGACGAGCGCGGGTCCTTCCCGCCGCCGGGCAGCGCCTCGTTGGCGACCAGCTCCGACTGCGCCACCACCCGGACGGCCTCGTCCACGGGCTCGACTTCGTAGCAGACCGCCGCGACGGCCCGCTGCGTCAGCGACACGATCCGGACCGACGTCACCTTGATCGTCTTGTCGGCGGGGGACGTCCACTCCACATGCCGGGTCAGCGTGCCCGCCCGCATGTCCAGGTTCCGCTCGTGGTGCAGGACGCGGCCGTACCGGACGTCGAGCGGCTCGTCGTCCACCAGCAGCCGGATCACCTTGCCGTTGGTGACGTTGATGACCGTCTGGCCCGACTCCGGGTACCCGTAGGCCGTCTCGGCGTGCGGCAGCGGACGCTGCTCGTAGAACGAGTTCAGATACGTGCCGGGCAGCCCGTGCGGCTCTCCCTCGTCGAGGTTGCCGCGCATCCCGACATGCCCGTTGGACAGCGCGAACACCGACTCGGTCTGCGCCAGCCGGTCCAGCCGCAGCTCCGGCTCCCGCACGCACCAGGGCTCCACCGTGAACACGGGCCGGTCGACCGCGCTCAGCCCATCCCGCTCTGTCACTTACCCTCCATCAATTCGGACAGGTCGGAGACCACGATGTCGGCGCCGTGCTCGGCGAGGGCTTTGGCGTGCGCGTCGTCCACCCGGTTGACGCCGACCACGTAGGCGAACCCGCCGGCCCGTCCCGCCTCGACGCCGGCGAGCGCGTCCTCGAACACCACGGCCTGCTTCGCCGCCACGCCCACTTCCTCGGCCCCCACCAGGAACATGTCGGGCGCAGGCTTCCCCGGAAGATGCCGCTCGGCGGCGGTCACGCCGTCCACCCGCGCGTCGAACAGGCCGGTGATGCCGACCGTCCGCAGCACCTGGACGGTGTTGGCGCTGGACGACACCACCGCCGTCTTCAGCCCCGCCGCGCGCGCCGCGCGCACGTATGCGATCGAGCCGTCGAACGTCTCGACGCCCTTGTCCTCGATGAGCTGCAGGACGAGCGCGTTCTTGCGGTTGCCGAGCCCCCGGACGGTCTCGTTCTCGGGCGGATCATCGGGGTCGCCCTCCGGCAGCTCGATGCCGCGCGACTGCAGGAACGAGCGCGTCCCGTCCTCGCGCTTCTTGCCGTCGACGTACCGGCCGTAGTCCTTGACCGGGTCGAACTCGGTGAAGGGCCCGCCGTCGCGCCGTGCCCGCTCGCGCAGGTAGCCGTCGAACATCTCCTTCCAGGCCGCGGCGTGGACGGCCGCCGTCCTGGTCAGCACCCCGTCGAGATCGAAGAGACACGCCGCCGCATCGTCCGGCAGTCCCAGCATTCGCACCCCCTGGAGAATGTCACCGTCGAAGAGATCCTCAACGCGCGTCCCGTTCCCGCGTCAGGCGCGGGCATGCGATCGCCGGCGCTCGAACGGGGGATCATGGACCCGCGTACAACCCCTTGATCAGGGTGGCACACGAGGAGGAGCGATCCAATGGAAACGGCGCGTATCGGAGTCACGGGGCTCGCGGTGATGGGCCGCAACCTGGCCCGTAACCTGGCCAGGCACGGGCATCCCGTCGCCGTCCACAACCGCACCTCCGCACGGACGAAGTCCCTGGTGGACGAGTTCGGCCACGAGGGCGCGTTCCTGCCCGCCGACACGCCGGAGAGGTTCGTCGCGTCCCTCGAACGCCCCCGCCGCCTGGTGATCATGGTGAAGGCGGGCGGCCCGACCGACGCCGTCATCGACGAGTTCGCGCCGCTCCTCGAACCCGGCGACATGATCGTCGACGGCGGCAACGCCAACTTCGCCGACACCCGCCGCCGCGAATCGGCCCTGCGGGAACGCGGCGTCCACTTCGTCGGCGCCGGCATCTCCGGCGGCGAGGAGGGCGCCCTGCACGGCCCGAGCATCATGCCGGGCGGCTCCGCCGCGTCCTACGAGGCGCTCGGCCCCCTGCTCGAGGACATCTCCGCCAAGGTGGACGGAACGCCCTGCTGCACCCACGTCGGCCCCGACGGCGCCGGACACTTCGTGAAAATGGTGCACAACGGCATCGAGTACGCCGACATGCAGCTGATCGCCGAGTCCTACGACCTCCTCCGGCACGCCGCCGGCCTCGCCCCCGCCGAGATCGCCGAGGTCTTCCGCACCTGGAACACCGGCCGCCTCGGCTCCTACCTCATCGAGATCACCGCCGAGGTCCTCGCGCACACCGACGCCGCCACCGGCCGCCCGTTCGTCGACGTCGTCCTCGACCAGGCCGAGCAGAAGGGCACCGGCCGCTGGACGGTGCAGACCGCCCTCGACCTGGGCGTCCCGGTAGGCGGCATAGCCGAAGCGGTCTTCGCCCGCTCCGTCTCCGGCCACGCGTCCCTCCGCGAGGCCGCCCAGAACCTCCCGGGCCCGTCCCGCGCGCCCGTCGCCGGCCCGGACTTCGCCGAGGCCGTCGAGAAGGCCCTGTACGCGTCCAAGATCGTCGCCTACGCGCAGGGCTTCCACCAGATCCAGGCGGGCAGCGCCGAATACGGCTGGAACATCGACCTGGGCGCGATGGCCACCATCTGGCGCGGCGGCTGCATCATCCGCGCCCGCTTCCTGGACCGCATCCGCGCCGCCTACGAAACCGACCCGCAAACACCGACCCTCCTAACCGACCCCCACTTCACCGAGGCGGTAGGCGACGCCCAGGAAGCCTGGCGCGACGTCGTCTCAATCGCCGCCAAACTCGGCATCCCGGCCCCCGGCTTCTCCACCGCCCTCGCCTACTACGACTCCCTCCGCGCACCCCGCCTCCCGGCCGCCCTCACCCAAGGCCAACGCGACTACTTCGGCGCCCACACCTACCGCCGCACAGACCGCGAAGGCACCTACCACACCCTCTGGTCCGCCGACCGCACCGAGACAACGCCCTGACCGGCGCGGAGCCAGGGCCCTCATCATGGCCCTGGCCGCATGCGGCCTCAGCTCTCCCGCCGACCGACCATGATCGTCAAGATGGTGGCGAGAGAGAGGACCACCGTCATGACGCTGCGTCGTGTTCCGCCACTGTTAGCCGCACTCCTGCTCGTCGGCTCGTTCGCCCTCACCGGGACGGCCTCCGCCGCCGCGGACGATCCCGGGCCGGGCCGTGCCGAGATCACGTGCGACGCGTCCACCGGAAAGATCAGCACCAGGCTGACGGGCACGTGGGTGCCGGGCTTCGCCTATCAGGCCGAGTTCAGGCTGCTCACCGGCTCCTTCGTCAGGACGGACGGCAGCCTTGGCTGGGTTCCCCAGTTCCCCGCCGTCACGGGCACGGGGACTGGCGCGAGCAACGGCGCACTGAACATCGACGGGTACACCCGCGACTGGAATGCGTCGGATTACCTCTTCTACACGGAGACCGTGCAGGTCATCGTGCGGAACAGCGCGGGCGCTCAGGTATCGGAGAGGAAAGCGACCTGCAACCGTGACGCCCGCACCACGTACACGCTCACGTGTGACCCGGCAACCCACACCATCTCCGCGACGGTGAGCGCCACCCGGTACCGCTCCAACTCGCGAGTGTACGTCGAGTACAACCGGATCACCACGTACCAGTACACGCCGGACTCGACCCGGTGGACGTCCTGGCCCTCGAGCCAGAAACCGGACATCAGCCACAGTGCGCTGACCGACGCGGACGGGAACTGGTCGGACCTCGGGTACTCCTACACCTTCAAGTCCGAGCCCTACTACTACGAGCAGACCGTCGAGGTCATCGTGAAGCTGTCGGACGGCACGATCGTCGGCCGCGGATCCGACCACTGCGTCTACGCCGACGGAACCTGACGCCGCACCCCCACCGCCCCTCCCGCTATCCGGACGCCTTCCGGCCGAGGAGGTGGAAGACGCGGCTGAGGCGGCGGTAGGGAGTCGCGTCTGCCGGCCTCGAGTTCGACTTCGGCGATCGCGGCGAGGGCGCCGTCCCGGCGGTGTTCGAGTTCGGGCCGCACCGCCGGGGTGGCGGTGTCCAGCGTCATGATCGACAGGATTCCGCCGTCCTCGGCACATGTGCGCAGGGAGTCGATAAGCGGTGCTGAATCGGCGACGTACATCAGGACGCCGTAGGACTGCGACGAACTCCTCCCGTTCAGGAGGCCGGGTGCGTCCTCCCCTCGGATGGCTCGGCTGCGCGCCGCTCCTTGGCTTCGGTGAGGTCAGCTTGCGGGTAGGTCCACGCTTGTGGTCAGTGCCTCGTTCGCGTCTATCTCGGCTCGGCGGTGGTCGAGGCAAGCGCGGGCTCCGGTGAGCGCGTCGGAGCCGAGCAGCAGCCGTAGCGGGGGTGCCTTGGCGTCCACGGCCGCGGCGATGGACGCGGCGGCGCGGGACGGGTCGCCGGGCTGGCGGCCCGAGACGGCCAGCGTGGCCTCGCGGCGTTTTCCGGCGGTCTGTTCGTAGTCGTCCAGGCGTAGCGGAGACTGCCGCATGGATTCGCCTGCCCAATCGGTGCGCAGGCCGCCCGGCTCGGCGATCGTCACCGCGATTCCCAGCGGCGCGAGTTCCGCGGCCAGCGACTCCGACAGGCCCTCCAGCGCGAACTTCGTCGCGTGGTAGTAACCGGTCGCGGCGAAAGCGGCCAGTCCTCCGAAGGAGGAGATGTTGACGACGCGTCCCGTGCGGCGGGCCCGCATGCCCGGCAGCGCGGCCTTCAGGACCGTCACCACGCCGTGCACGTTCGTTTCGTAAAGTGCGCGGACGGCGGCGTCCTCGCCTTCTTCGACGGCGGCCAGGTAGCCGTATCCGGCGTTGTTGACCAGGACGTCGATGCGTCCGAAAGTCCGCTCGCATTCTTGGACGGCCGCTTTCACCGACTCGGGGTCGGTGACGTCCAATTCCAGGGCCAGTGCGCGGTCGCCGTGCCGGACGGCGAGTCCGGTCACCGCGGCGGGGTCGCGGGCGGTGACCGCCACCCGGTCGCCTCGCTCCAGGGCGTGTTCGGCCAGGGCCCGGCCCAGCCCTTTGGAGCATCCAGTGATCAGCCATACAGGCGTTTCGTTCGGCATGCCTCCATGACAGCGGCAGGCAGGTGAGCGTGCCACACCCCCTTGAGGGAGGCTCCCGCAGGGTCAGTTACGCGGCCGGTACCGTTGACGCAAATGGCACGTGACGATAATCAGCTCGGTTCCTTTCTGCGCAGCCGCAGGGAGAAGGCCGACGCCGCCTCCGCCGGTGTCGTCGGCAATACGCGGCGGCGGGTGAAGGGGCTGCGCCGCGAGGAACTGGCGCTGCTCGCCGGGGTCAGCCCGTCCTATTACGCCCGGATCGAGCAGGGCCGTGACCGGCGTCCGTCCCGGGAGATCCTGGAGGCGCTGGCCCGGGTGCTGCGGCTGGACGACACCGAGCGGGCCTACCTGTGGTCTCTGGCGATGCCGCGGCCGGCGTCGGAGGACGACCCGTCCGCCCGCGTCGTGCGGCTCGGGGTGCTTCAGTTGCTGGACCGGTGGGCCGACCTGCCCGCTTTCGTCGCGGGTCCCGGCCGGGACGTCCTGGCCGGTACTGCGCTCGCGGCCCGGGTCAACCCCGCGTGGAGCCCGGGACACAACCTGATCGAGTTCGCCTTCCTCGACCCGCGTGCGCGAACGGTTTATCCCGACTGGGACGAGATCGCCCTGCAGGCGGTCGCCGGTCTGCGCGTCACCGCGGCCGCCCGTCACGGAGAGCTCGACGGCCTTGTCGCGGACCTGCGCGAGCGAAGCGAGACGTTCCGGGCCCTTTGGGATTCCCACGAGGTGTACGAGCGCACGATGGGCGAGAAGCGGGTGCGCGTGGACGGCGTCGGCGTCCTGCGCCTCAAGTTCGAGACCTTCGCGCTCGCCGGGCAGGAGGGCCACGTCCTGTACGTGTACTTCCCCGAGCCCGGCGGCCCGGACGACGAGGCACTGCGGAAGCTGGCGCGCGCATAGGCTTGCGGGGTGCGGATTCCGGCGGACGACGAGATCCAGGCCCTGCATGAGCGGTGTGCGCCGAGTCCGGAGGCGTTTGAGCTTGTCTGGACGCATTGCGTGATCGTGTGCGAGGTCGCTGAGCGGATCATGGACCGGGGCGGCCTCGACGTGGACAAGGAGCTCGTCCGGGCCGGGTGTCTGCTGCATGACATCGGCGTCTACCGGCTTTACGACGCGGCTGGGGCGCTCGACCACAAGAACTATCTCAAGCACGGTCTGCTGGGGCATGAGCTGCTGCGTGACGAGGGTTTTCCCGAGGTGATCTGCCGGTTCTGCTCCCGCCACACCGGGCTGACGCGGGACGACGTCGAGCGGCAGCGGCTCCCGATCCCCGTTGCCGACTACATGGCCGAATCCGCTGAGGAACGGCTAGTGGCGTACGCGGACAGGTTTCACAGCAAGACCGATCCGCCGACCTTCGTCACGGCCGACTCGTACGTGGCCCGTGCGCGGCGGTTCGGTGAGCACAAGGTCGCGGTGTTCCACGCGATGCGTGAGCAGTTCGGTGAGCCCGATCTCGCGGCGCTCGCGGCGGACTTCGGGCACGCCATCGTGTGACGTTGGGGAGAGCGCGCGGCATGCATGCGGTGGTGGAGATGGCGTCGGTGATCGGTGGGGTGCTCAGTGCGGGGGCGGCCGGGATCGTGGTCGCGGTCGCCGGGCGGCGGGGGCGGGGGTGACGCGGGCAGTGGGTGATCGGGGGCAGGATGGAGGGGTGAGCCTTATCGATGAGCTGCCCTCTGGGAACGACACCGACGCCGATTCGCTGTTCGAGGCGTTCGAACGGTGGGTGTCGGGGCGCGGGATCACGTTGTATCCCGCGCAGGAGGAGGCGCTCATCGAGGTCGTGTCGGGCGCGAACGTGATCCTGTCGACGCCGACCGGGTCGGGGAAGAGCCTGGTGGCGGCGGGGGCGCTGTTCGCGGGGCTCGGCAAGGACCAGGTCGGGTTCTACACGGCGCCGATCAAGGCGCTGGTGTCGGAGAAGTTCTTCGACCTGTGCGAGATGTTCGGCCGGGAGAACGTCGGCATGATGACCGGCGACGCGAGCGTGAACGCGGACGCGCCGATCGTGTGCTGCACGGCGGAGGTGCTGGCCAACATCGCGCTGCGGGACGGCGCCAACGCCGACATCGGCGTGGTGGTCATGGACGAGTTCCACTTCTACGCCGAGCCCGAGCGGGGGTGGGCGTGGCAGATCCCGCTGCTGGAGCTGCCGCAGGCCCAGTTCCTGCTGATGTCGGCCACGCTGGGCGACGTCTCGTTCTTCCAGAAGGACCTGGCCCGGCGGACGGGGCGGCCGACCGCGCTGGTGACGTCGGCGGAGCGGCCCGTCCCGCTGATCTACGACTACCGGGTGACGCCGCTGCACGAGACGATCGAGGAGCTGCTGGCCGAGCAGAAGGCGCCGGTGTATCTGGTGCATTTCACGCAGGCGGCGGCGATCGAGCGGGCGCAGTCGCTGATGAGCATCAACGTGTGCACGAAGGCGGAGAAGGCGCGGATCGCGGAGCTGATCGGGAACTTCCGGTTCACGACGAAGTTCGGGCGGAACCTGTCGCGGTTCGTCCGGCACGGGATCGGGGTCCATCACGCGGGGATGCTGCCCAAGTACCGGCGGCTGGTGGAGCGGCTCGCGCAGGCGGGGCTGCTGAAGGTCATCTGCGGGACGGACACCCTGGGCGTCGGCGTCAACGTGCCGATCAGGACCGTGGTGTTCACCGCGCTCAGCAAGTACGACGGGCACCGGGTGCGGCGGCTCCGCGCGAGGGAGTTCCATCAGATCGCGGGCAGGGCTGGGCGCGCCGGGTTCGACACGGTCGGGTTCGTCGTCGCGCAGGCGCCCGAGCATGTGGTGGAGAACGAGAAGGCGCTGGCGAAGGCCGGGGACGACCCCAAGAAGCGGCGGAAGGTGCAGCGCAAGAAGCCGCCCGAGGGGTTCGTCGGGTGGGACGAGGAGGTCTTCGCGAAGCTGCAGGATGCGGAGCCGGAGATGCTCCGGTCCCGGTTCCAGGTCAGCCACGCGATGCTGCTGTCGGTGATCGCGCGTCCCGGCAACGCGTACCAGGCGATGAAGCGGCTGCTGACCGACAACCACGAGGAGCCCGCGGCGCGGAGGAAGCACATCTCGCGGGCGATCGCGATCTACCGGTCGCTGCTGGCGGGCGGGGTCGTGGAGGTGCTGCCGGAGCCGGACGACATGGGACGGTACGCGCGCATCACTGTTGATCTGCAGGAGGACTTCGCGCTCAACCAGGCGCTGTCGACGTTCGCGCTGGCCGCGTTCGAGGTCCTGGACCCGTCGTCGCCGTCGTACGCGCTGGACGTCCTGTCGGTGATCGAGGCGACGCTGGAGGACCCGCGGCAGATCATCGCGGCGCAGGTCAACAAGGCGAAGGGCGAGGCCGTCCAGGAGATGAAGGCGGAGGGGATCGAGTACGAGGAGCGGATGGAGCTGCTCCAGGACGTCGACCATCCGAAGCCGCTGGAGGACGAGCTCGACGCCGCCTACGAGATCTACCGGTCCGGGCATCCGTGGGTGGGCGACCATCCGCTGCGTCCCAAGTCGGTGGTGCGCGACATGTACGAGCGGGCGATGACGTTCACCGAGTACATCGGGTACTACGAGCTGGCGCGGGGCGAGGGGCTCGTCCTGCGGTACCTGTCGGGGGCGTACAAGGCGCTGCAGCAGACCGTCCCGGAGTCGATCAAGACCGATGACCTCATCGACCTGATCGAGTGGCTGGGGGAGCTGGTGCGGCAGGTCGACTCCAGCCTCCTGGACGAGTGGGAGCAGCTCGCGAACCCGCAGGACGACGACCTGGACGAGCCGATCGAGGAGCGCGTCACGAAGGTCACCGCGAACGCGCGGGCGTTCCGGGTGCTGGTCCGCAACGCCCTGTTCCGGCGGGTGGAGCTGGCGGCGCTGGAGCGGTACGCGGAGCTGGGCGAGTTCGACCCGGACTTCGGAGCCGCCGCCTGGGAGGAGGCGATGGACGGCTACTTCGCCGAGCACGACGAGTTGTTCACCGGCCCGGACGCGCGGGGCCCGAAGCTGCTGCAGATCGAAGAGGTCCCCGAGGACGCGCTGTGGCGTGTCCGGCAGGTGTTCGACGACCCCGAGGGGCACCACGACTGGGGCGTCAGCGCCGAGGTGGACCTGGCGGGCTCCGACCAGGCGGGCGAGGCCGTCATCCGCGTGACCGGCGTCGACCGCATGTGACACGGGAACACAGGCAATGCGGGAGGGAATGAGCATGGTGCAGGTCGCGGTGGCGCAGTTCGCGCCGGGTGTCGACAAGGACGAGAACCTGGCGGCGATCCGCAAGCTCGCCGGCGAGGCGGCCGGGCGCGGGGCGCACGTCGTCGTGTTCCCCGAGTTCGCCATGTTCACGGCGCCGAAGCTGGACGAGCGGGTCCTCGACTCGGCGGAGCCGCTCGACGGCCCGTTCGCCGCGGGCCTCGCCGAGCTGGCCGGGCGGCTCGGCGTGCACGTCGTCGCGGGCATGAACGAGCGGCTGGACGAGCCCGGCCGCATCTCCAACACGCTCCTCGCCATCGGCCCCGGCGGCGACGTCGTCGCCGAGTACCGCAAGATCCACCTGTACGACGCGTTCGGTTACAAGGAGTCGGCGCTGGTCCGGCCCGGCGAGATCGGGAAGCCGGAGACGTTCGCGGTCGAGGGCGTGACGTTCGGCATGCAGACCTGCTACGACGTCCGGTTCCCGGAGGTGACGCGGCGGATCGTGGACGCGGGCGCCGACGTGCTCGCGCTGCCCGCCGACTGGGTGCCGGGCCCGCTGAAGGAGGACCACTGGCGGACGCTCGTCCGGGCCCGCGCGATCGAGAACACCATCTACGTCGCCGCCGCCGGGCAGTGCGCCCCGACCGGCGCCGGCAACAGCATGATCGTGGATCCGATGGGCGTGGTGACGGCCGGGCTCGGGGAGGGCACGGGCGTCGCGTCCGCGGAGGTGTCGCCGGAGCGGGTCGCGTCCGTCCGGGAGAAGAACCCGGCGCTCAGCCTCCGCCGCTTCACGGTCACCCTGGGAGAGACCGAACTCGGGTAAGGCGCGTCAGGGCGGGCCGATGACCTTTCCGGGGTTGAAGATGCCGGCCGGGTCCAGGGCGTCCTTGACCGCGTGGTGCATGGCGATGACGGCCGGGGACACCTCGTCGCGCAGGCCGCGGCGCTTGAGGAGCCCGATGCCGTGCTCGCCGGAGACGGTGCCGCCGAGCGCGATCGCGTCCGCGATGATCTCGTCGAACGCGCGCTGGGCGCGGACGCGGGCGGCGTCGTCGCCGGGCGGGGTGACGATGAGCGGGTGCAGGTTCCCGTCGCCCGCGTGCGCGACGTTCGCGATGTGGACGTCGTTGCGCGCGGCGGTCGCCTCGACGCGGGTGAGCATCTCCGGGAGGAGGCCGCGCGGGACGCACACGTCCTCCGTCAGGAGGGTGCCGAGGCGTTCGAGCGCCTGGTGGCTGAGCTTGCGGGCGGAGAAGAGCGCCTCCGCCTCGGCCTCGTCGGACGACCGGGCGCTCCAGGTCGCGCCCGCCGCGTCGAACAGCCGGACCATCGCGTCGGCCTCCGCGTCCCCGGCCTCGCCGGGCGCGTCGGTGCGGCCGAGGAGCAGGACGTTCGCGTCCGCCGACAGGCCCATGTTCCGCCACGCGTCGACCGCGGCCAGGACGTGCCGGTCGACCAGCTCCAGCGCGCTCGGGACGATCCCGGACGCGGTGATCATGCCGACCGCCGCGCCCGCCGCCTGCAGCGTGTCGAAGTAGCCGACGACGGTGCGCTCGGGGGAGCGGGCGCCGCGCAGCCGGACGGTCACCTCGGTGATCACGCCGAGCGTCCCCTCGGAGCCGACCATGAGCCCGCACAGGTCGTATCCGGCGACGCCCTTGGCGGTGCGGCGGCCGAGCCTGACGACCTCGCCGCGTCCCACGACCGCCTCCACCGCCAGGACGTAGTCGCGGGTCACGCCGTACTTGACGCAGCACAGGCCGCCCGCGTTGGTGGCGACGTTCCCGCCGATCGTCGACCACGGCGCGCTGGACGGGTCCGGCGGGTACCAGAGGCCCTGCTCGGCGCAGGCGTTCCGGAGCGCGTCGTTCACCACGCCCGCCTGGACGACGGCGAGCCGCTCCTCGGCGTTGATCTCGACGATGGCGTCCATCGCCTCCAGGGACAGCAGCACGCACCCGTCGAGCGCGTTCGCGCCGCCGGACACGCCGGTGCCCGCGCCGCGCGGGACGAGCGGGGCGCCGTGCTCAGCGCAGGCCGTCACGACGTTCCGCACGTCGCCGGTGGATCCGGCGCGGACGAGGGCGGCGGGCGTCCCGTAGGGGGCCCAGGCCGCCTCGTCGTGCGTGTAGGAGGAGATCACGTCCGGGTCGGTGACGATCCGGTCGGCGGGGACGGTGCGGCGCAGCGTGTCCAGGAGATCCGACATGTCCCCAAGTAATCACACACGTGCCGGGGTCAGGCCGCCCGGGACGCGATCAGCCGCTCGACATGGGCGCGCAGGGCCGGGACGTCCACCCCGGCCTCGGCGGCGAGCCGCGCCGACAGGAACTCGTCGTCGTGCAGGAGGCCGAGCAGGATGTGCCCCTCGTGGATCGCCTTCTGCTTGAGCCGGATCGCGTGCCGCAGGCTCAGTTCCAGGGCCTTCTTGGCCTTCGGCGTGAAGGGCACGTGGCCCTTGGGGCCGCGGCATTCGCCGGAGGGAAGGTCCAGGGCGCCCGGCCCGAAGGCCCGCTCGGTCGCCTCGCGGACGGCGTCCAGGTCGATGCCGAGCGTGCTCAGCGCCTCGGGGTCGAGCGGGTCCTCGCTCCTCCGGACGATCCGGGCCCGGATCCCGGACGCGTCCAGCCCGTGCTCGGCCGCCGCCCGCGTGACGTCGCCGTCGCCGTTCAGGAGGGAGAGCAGGAGGTGCTCGGTGCCGACGTGGTGGTGCCGGAGTTCCCGCGCCTCCGCCTGGGCGTCGACGACGACCCTCCGCGCGCCGTCGGTGAAACGCTCGAACATCGCGTCAGTCCTCTTTCCTGAGAATGCGGCGCTTGCCGCCGTGCTTCTTGTGGACGGCCTGCCTGCTCACGCCGAGGCAGACCGCGATGTCCTGCCAGGACCAGCCCTGGTCGCGGGCGCTGGCGACCTGCAGCGCCTCCAGCCGCTCGGCCAGCTCCCGCAGTGCCCGGACGGCCCGCAGCCCGACCGAGGGATCCCGGCTGCTCGCCTCCTGGGCGAGCGTCACTCCATCTCTCATGCCGTCAATGTAGGTTGACACCCGATGCCGTGTCAACCGATGTTGACACCCTCGCGGGGATCAGCGGACGGCGAGGAGCGTCGTCAGGAGGTCGTCGAGGTTGATCAGCCCCGTGACGCGGCCGTCGGGGGCCACGGCGAGGCCGAGGTGGCTGTGGTGGCGCTTCAGGACGGCGACCGCCTCGCCCACCGGCGTCCCGACCGGCACCGCGGGAACCGGATGCGCCATCTCGCTGGCCGGCGTCCGGCGGCCCCTGGCACGGGCCAGGTAGGCGTCGCGGACGTGCACCATGAGCGGCTCGGCGCCCGCGTCCCGCAGCATGATCCGGAGATGGCCGGTGCGGGCGGCGGTGTCGATGACCTCCTGCGGCGTCGCCGCGGCCGGGACCGACACGATCCGGGAGACCGGCACGACGAGCCCGGCCAGCGGGGTGCGCGGCGCGTCCAGCGCGGCGGTGAGCAGGGACAGCTCGGTCTCCTCGATCAGCCCGAGGCGCCGCGAGTCCTGCGCGATGCTGCGCAGCTGCTCCGGCGTCCGCGACACCTCCCGCGAGTCGGCCGGCTCGATGCGGATCATGCGCAGCAGCAGGTTCGTCGTGCCGTTCAGCGCGGCCAGCAGCGGCCGGACGACGGTCGCGAACGCCCGGAACGGCAGCCCCAGAAGCGTCGCCGAGCGCTCCGGAGCGGTGATCGCCCACGACTTCGGCGCCATCTCCCCGACGACCATGTGCAGGAACGTGACGAGCGCCAGGGCCAGGACGAACGCGACCGCGTGCGCGGCCCCGTCCGGCAGGCCCGCCGCGTGGATCGGCGGCGTGAGCGTCGCCGCGAACACCGGCTCGGAGACCAGGCCGAGACCGAGCGAGCACATCGTGATGCCGAGCTGCGCCCCGGCGAGGGTCAGCGACAGCTCGTCGATCCCGGCGACCGCGGCCGCCGCGGCCCGTCCGCCCCGCGCCGCGGCCCGCTCCAGACGCGGCCGCCGCGCCGCGACCAGCGCGAACTCGGTCGCGACGAAGAATCCGTTGCCGATCAGCAACGCGAGCGTGACGACCGCGCCCAACGCAAGACTCACCGGTCCCTGCCCTTCTGGGGGCAACCCCCAGACCCCCGGGAAGGTCGGGCCGATGATCCTCGCTCCGCTGCGGTCATCGGGCCCTGCCCTTCTGGGGGGCAACCCCCAGACCCCCGGGATGGTCGGGCCGATGATCCTCGCTTCGCTGCGGTCATCGGTCCTCCTCCGGGGCGGCGGTGACGGCGCGGACGCGGATCAGTTCGGGCACGTGGCGGCGGATCGTCAGGACCTCGATGAACGCGGTGCGGGCGGGCTCGTCCAGGCGGGTGGGCGGCAGGTCGACGGTGACGACGTCGCCGGGGCGGGCGACCCGGCCGAGGCGCTTCAGCAGCAGGCCCGCGACGGTCTCGTAGTCGCCCTCGGGCAGCGCGATGCCGGTCTCGTGGGCGACCTCGTCCATGCGGAGGCCGGCGTCGGTCGTCCACCACTCGCCGGTCCGGATCGCCAGGTCCTCGCCGGGCTCGTTCTCGTCGGCGATCTCCCCGACCAGCTCCTCGGCGACGTCCTCCCAGGTCACCAGCCCGGCGAAGCCGCCGTACTCGTCCATCACGCAGGCCATCGGAGCGGCGGCGGCGCGCAGGCGGGTCAGCACGTCCGGCAGCGGCAGCGAGGACGGCAGCAGCAGCGGCGCCCTGGCGATGTCGCGGACGGCGGTGCGCTCCGCCTCGTCCGGGCCGAGCAGGATCAGCTCCTCCAGCCCGACGACGCCGACGAGGTCGTCGACGCTCTCGCCCACGACGGGATAGCGGGAGTGACCGGTCGCGGAGATGACGTCGCTCAGCTCGGCGGCGCGCGCGGTCGCCGGGACGGTCACCACGTCTACGCGCGGGACCATGACCTCCTCGGCGTCGCGCTCGGAGAACACGAGCGCCCGCTCCAGCAGGTCGGCGTGCCCCGCCTGCAGCTTCTCGCCGGACTCGCCGATGATGTGCCCGAGCTCCTGCAGCGTCGCGCCGTGGTGCAGCTCCTCCACCGGCTCGATCCCGGCCGCGCGGACGAGCCGGTTCGCCGCCGCGTCGAACAGCCTGATCAGCGGGCCCGCCACCGCCAGGTAGACGAGCGTGGACGCGGCGAGCACCCGCGCCATCGGCTCCGCCCTGACCAGCGCCAGGTTCTTCGGGAACAGCTCGCCCAGGATCATCTGGACCACGGTGGCGAGGCCGAACCCGAGCGCCACCGCCACCCCGCCGGACGCCGCGTCCGGCACCCCGCCGGCCCGCAGCGCCGGGTCGATCAGGTCGGCCAGCGCGGGCTTGGCGATGAACCCGACGACGAGCGCGGTGACCGTGATGCCGAGCTGCGCGCCGGACAGCATGAACGACAGCCGCCGCATCACCCGCACCGCCCGCGCGGACGCCCGGTCGCCGTCCGCGGCCCGCTGGTCGAGCAGCGCCCGGTCGGCGGTGACGAACGCGAACTCCTGCGCCACGAAGTAGCCCGTCGCGGCCGTCAGCACGAGGACGGCCAGCAGCCCGAGCACGGCGTTCACCGGCTCTCCCTCCGTCGCGCGGCACGTGCAAGATCCCCTTACCCGCCCGGCGGGCTTCTCCCCACACAGAGCGTTTGGACGGTTATCAACCGCTCTGTGTGGAATGAACGTTCAGACGAGCAGGGGCCGCGGCCACGAGTTCGAGAGGGGCGCCCATGCCCAGACCGTTCGCGTCGTCCGCAGATCTGGGCGACAAGACGCAGACGCTGGAAGTCCTGGCCGACGGAGTGTACGCGCTCACCGCTGAGGGCGACCCGAACGTCGGGGCCGTCGAGGGGGAGGACTTCCTCGTCTGCTTCGAGGCCCTCGCGACACCGGCCGCGGCCCGCGACTGGCTCGCCGTCCTGCGCGCGCACACCGACAAGCCGATCCGCTACCTGGTGCTTTCGCACTACCACGCCGTCCGGACGCTCGGCGCCAGCGCGTTCGGCGCGCCGGTGATCATCGCGCACGACCTGACCCGGGCGCTGATCGCCGAGCGCGGCAAGGAGGACTGGGAGTCGGAGTACGGCCGGATGCCCCGGCTGTTCAAGGATCCGGAGAGCATCCCCGGCCTCACCTGGCCGACCGCGACGTTCTCCCGCACGCTCACCATCGACCTCGGCGGCGACCGCGGCGACCTCGACCTGGCGTACTGCGGGCGCGGCCACACCGAGGGCGACCTCGTGGCCTGGCTGCCCCGGCACCGCATCCTGTTCGCGGGCGACCTCGTCGAGACGCAGGCCGCGCTCTACACCGGCGACGCGTTCCACCGCGACTGGGCGTCCGGCACGCTCGACCACGTCGCCTCGTTCGGCGCCGAGACGCTCGTCGGCGGACGCGGCGCCGTCGCGCACGGCCGGGACGCCGCCGACGCCGCCATCGGGCAGACCCGCGACTTCCTGGACACGATGATGCGCGAGACGAGCAAGGTCCGGGTGCGCGGCGGGACGCTCAAGGACGCGTTCGGCGCCGTCCACGCCGCGCTCGAGCCCGCCTACGGCCGCTGGCCGATCTTCGAGCACTGCCTCCCGTTCGACGTCGCCCGCCTCTGGGACGAGCTGGACGGCGTCGAACGCCCCCGCGTCTGGACCGCCGACCGCGACCGCGAGGTCTGGGCCCGCCTCCAGGACTAGGACCGGCGGGCTCTTCGGGACTATCCGGGCAAGGACGGTCTGACGCTCACGTCAAGGACCGATGTCCGGATCTCGTGACAATCTGGAGAGAGCCGACCCCGCGTGAAAGGGTCGGAACCAGCCCCGGCACCCGCCACGTGCGGGGGACGATCCCCGCGCCCGCCGGTTCGCTTCGCTCGACACACAGGTTTCCCTGACGCGGTGGGGAGTGCCGATGAAAGAGGAAAGCCGCCCCCGTCCGGTGTTCGACCCCGGTATCTCCGGCGACGACCGCGCCGTCCTCGCCGCCGCCCCCGAGCGGCTCGTCGCGGCGTGCCTGCCCGCTCCGCCGCGCCCGCGGCTCCGTCCCGCCACCGTCGCGGCGCGGCTGGTGTGGATCCCGGCGTTCGCGTTCTTCTACGGCGTGCTGCCCGGCGGCTGGCTCCGGGTGTTCTTTCTCGCCTCCCTCGACGGGGACGAGCTCGTCGGCGGAGCGGCGCGCTGGGGACGGCTGCCCGTCGCCGCGATGATGCTCACCCCGGCGGTGCAGGTCCTCCTGCTGCTGCTGGGCCAGACCGAGGCCGCGGCCGTCCTCGCGGCGGCGAGCTTCACCGGGTGGGCGGCCGGGGCGCTGCGGCACGTCCGCGAACCGGCCGCCGCGCGCGCCGCCCGCGAGCACCACGGCTCCTATCTGCTGCCCGGCGACTTCGACCGGCCCGCCGCGCGGCTCCTCGTCCGCGCCCAGCGGGCGATCGACGCTGTCCTCGGGTCGCAGGCGCACGGCGCCGGGCTGCTGGACGACGTCGGCAACGCGGTCGTCCTGCCGCGGCAGGAATGGGCGGTCGCGGCCGCGCTCGCCGAGCACACGCGGCTGCGCCGGGAGCGCCGCGCGCAGCAGCCGGAGCGGCTCTCCCCGGCGGTGCGGGCGATGCTCGAACCGCAGGACCGGGCCCTGGAGCTGTCGGTCCGCTCGGTCACCCGGCGGATCGAGGCGCTGGAGGCGTACGCGCGGCGGGCGGACGAGGCCGACGACGCCTACCACGAGTCGCTGGTGCTGCAGGACCTGCCCGAGCAGAACGCCCGCTACCGGGAGCTGCTCGCGAGCACCGTCGGGGACGAGATGGCGGGCGCGGAGATCCGCGGCATGGCCGAGGACGCGCACCGCGCGGAGCGGGCGCTGCGGGAGCGGGTCACGAGCGCGCTGCGCGCCGGCCACGAGCTGAGGCTCCCCGCCGAGTGAGGGCCCGCCCGCAGGGGGCGGAGCGCCCATTGTGTTGTCCGGCACCATTCCCGGCGAATACGGTCCGGAAAAGGTGATTTGCCCGTTGCGCACGCAAGGGCCGGGGTGATGGATATCCATCACCCCGGCCCCACGGTGCGTGCCGAAACGATGCCCGGCGACGCGGCGGGCCGTGCTAGTGCGCGGCCTCGTACTGCTCGATCACATTGGCGGGGATACGGCCCCGCTCATTGACCTTGATGCCGCGGCTCTTCGCCCACTCGCGAATCTCGGCGGAACGTTCGCGGCTGCCCGCGGTCCGCGCGGCGCGGCCGCCGCGACCGACGGGCTTGCGCGCCTTGCGGGCGCCGGCCACGAACGGCTCCAGACCGTTGCGCAGCTTGCTGGCGTTCTTCTTGCTCAGGTCGATCTCGTATGCGGTGCCATCGAGGGAAAAGCTGACGGTCTCGTCAGCCTCTCCGCCGTCGATGTCATCCACGAGAAGGACTTCGACCTTCTGTGCCATGCGGGGACTCCCTCTTGCTATGCGTCCGGCCTCGCGTCCGGATGTGCGTCGATGAATGCAGCATAGACCTCATCCGATATCTTGCCACGTTCAGAGACTTCGATGTTACTTCGCAATGCCCACTCGCGGACATCGCCGTTCGTGTAGCCCTTGATCTTCGCGGTGCGGGACTTGCGGCCCTTCCCGGCGGGCTTCACCTCGGCGGCGTTCTCGATGAAGGGCGCGAGGGCGTCCAGCATCTCGTTCAGCCGCTTGAAGTTGTCGTCGCTCAAGTCGATCGTGAACGTCCGGCCCAGGACTTCGAAGTCCCGCTTTGCGACATCGGCTCCTTCGGAGCCGTCGATGTCGTCCACCCGAATGACCTTCTCGGCCATGTAGTCAGTGTTCCTTCCCCTCGCCTGCGCGGCGCCCCCGACCGTAGCGGATCAAGGTACCCGGCACGGCGCCGGGACGCGCCGGAGGAGGCGGAACGGCCGGAAGGCGGACGGGCGTGTCGGACGGGCGCGCCTCGCCTAAGTTCCGGTCAAAGGGCGCATGTCCGGTGGATCGGGGGGTAGCGGGCAGCATCAGTGGGCCAATTCGCCATGAAGGAGTTGAAACAGGGTCAACCCGCCGACCGGGAGGGCCGGAAGCGGGAGCAGCTGGAGCGCGGGCGGGCGAGCCCGGAAGACGCGAGACCGAGCGCGGCCCGTCCCTGATGGACGACTTCCACCTCCGTGAGAAAATCACCCATTTCGACCATGAGCGGAACCCGGAACGGGTCGTGCACGCGCGCGGCGCGGGCGCCTACGGCCATTTCCGGCTGCACGAGTCGCTCGCCGCCTACACGACCGCCGAATTCCGGTGCGACACGTCGCTGACGACGCCGGTTTTCGTGCGGTTCTCGACGATCGCGGGATCGCGCGGTTCGGCCGACACCGCCCGGACGTCCGCGGGTTCGCGACGAAGTTCTACACGCGGCAGGGCGACTTCGACCTCGACGGGAACAACATGCCCGTTTTCTTCATCCAGGACGGCAGTCCGAGACCATGCACATGATGATGTGGCTGATGTCGGACCGGGCGCTTCCGCGCAGTTTCGCGATGATGCGGGGATTCGGCGTCCACACGTTCCGGCTCGTGAACGCCGAGGGCCGTCCGGCGTTCGTGAAGTTCCACTGACTCGTCCCACGCGAGATCGCCGGGAAGGACCCGGACTTCAACCGCCGCGACCTCTGGGACCGGATCGAGGCCGGCGACTTCCCCGAATACGGACCCTGGACCGCGACCCCGACGACTTCTTCGCCGAGACCGAGCAGGTCGCCTTCCACGTCGCCGACGTCGTGCCCGGCATCGGCTTCGCGGGCGTCCATTTCGCCGACGGCGGCACGGTGAGCGACACCGGGGTCGTCCACGGGCCCGGGGCCGGGCGGGGCTTCTCCGTCAAGCTGATCGACGCGGTCAGGGCGCACCGGCACTGGACGCGCGACAAGGCGCACGTGCCCGCCTGACCCGCCCGAACCATCCGGGCCGTCCGGGCCGTCCGGACCCGGGGCGCCGGGCCTCGCCGCGTGGCCGCATTCTGCCAATTAATTGTGGGCAACGTCACAACGCGAGCGGATTTCGGAACGCTTGAACAATAATTTGAAAATATACCTTGTACAACCGGTGGGCTAAAAACCGCCGGAGATACCGGGGAAACGTTCGCCGATCGGTCCCGGCGCGGCCGGTGACGTGCGCGGTCGGCCGGGCCGCCCGCCGTACCGCTCGTAGCAAGTGGTCGCTGACATGCGCTTTCCGGGCCCGGCGAGCCCGGTGCGGCGAGCGTCCGGAGGGTGCCGGGTTGCCGGTCTGGGCAGACCCGGCCGGCCCGGACTGCCCAGGAGTGCAGTTCAGCTGTACGCATTTCTGTAGCAAGATAATGGCCGTCCGGCCGCTTATCCACCCGCCCGGATAAGGGTGGCCGGCACCGTTTTCGGGTGCGTGCCGGCAAGGCGCCCGAGACCGAAATGCAGGAGCCTGCGGCGGCTCGCCCCCCATGATCGCCGCCGTACCGCCGGCGTCCCCCCGCACACCCCGCAGCTCAGAGGAGTGGACACACGTGTACGAAGGACTGTTCGGCAAAGCCGCCCAGGACCGGGCGATCGCCGAGGTCGAGGCGGAGATGGCGCGGCTGTGCGAGCTGCTCGCCGAGGGCCTGGCGATGGGCCTGGACGAGGGCCGGGAGATGGTCGGCGGCGCCATGTCGGGGTTCCTCGCGGAGTTCTTCGACCTCGTCCCGGGCAAGGGCGCGGGTCCGGGCATGGACGCCGCGATCACGCTCCCGCTGCTGGTGCACGGCGTGGAGACCGGGGAGCCCGGCCCGGCCCGTCCGATCGCGGTGATCCATCTGCTGTGGTGGGCGGCGGCGCGCCGGCTCGACGACCTCGCCGGCGCCCCGGGCGAGCAGGCGCTCACCGCGCTGGCCCTGGGCGGTCACCTCCCCGCGCGGCTCGTCGCGGACCTGCCCGTGACCGGCGCGGTCCGCGCCACGCTCCACGACGAGCTGTCGCGGGCGTGGCTGGACGCCGTGGACGCCCGGCTCCGCGACCTGGCCGAGGAGCCGTCGGCGGCGACGCCCGAGTCGGTGCTGCGCCGGTACGAGGGCCGTACGGGCGCGCCGTACGGGATGGCCGCCGCGGCGGCCGCGCGCCTGGCGGGAGCGGGTCCCCGGTGCGCCGGCTGGCGCGCGTTCGGCCGGACGCTCGGCGTGCTGCGCATGCTCGCCGACGACCAGCGCGACCTCGCGTCCGGGCGCTGCGAGCACCTCGCCGCAGGGACGACGTACTTGTTCGTCCACCTGCTGGACACGCTCCCGGCGCGGCGGCGGCATGAGGCGCTCGACCTGCACGCCGCCGCCGGCGTTCCGGGAGCGGGGACGGGGCCGGGGTCGGCGCGGGCGGAGCTGGCGGCCAGGATGCTGGACGACGACGTCCTCGACTCCTACGCGGCGTCCGTCGCGCCCCTGGTCGAGCGGGCGCACAGCCTGGTGGACGTCCTCGGCGGCGACCCGGGCCACGGCCGGGAACTGCACGGGCTGGTGGACGAGACCGCCGGCGGCACGCCCGGGTTCCACCTGGCCGTGGCCTGAGAGGAGGACCGGCGATGACCGTTCCCGGCGGACTCCCGGAAATCCTCACGGCGCAGCGCCCGCGGCTCGACGCGGCGATCGGCGAGGCGCTGCACGGCCATCCCGCCTACCAGCCGATCAGGCGCGCGGCGGGCCCGATGTTCGGCGGGCGCGGCGAGACGATCGCGCACCTGCTCGCGCTCGTCCTGGAGGACGAGCCGCTGCCCGCCGACGACCTGGCCCGGTTTCGCGACCTCGGCATGATGGCGGCGCGGCAGGCGATCCCGCTGCCGGTGCTGTCGGAGGCGTGGGACCTGGCGCTCGCCGCGGCGGCGCGGACGTGCTGGGCGATCGTGCCCGCGGGCCGCTTCGCCGAGATGGCCGAGTTCACGGCGCGGGCCGCGCGGCTCGCGGAGCGGGCGCGGGAGGCGTGCATCAGGGGCTATGCCGAGGCGCCCTGCGAGGGGGCGCGGTCGCGCCCGCTGCGGCGCCTGCTCGCCGAGACGCTGATCGACGGCGCGCCCGCGGGCGTCATCGCCGACGCGGCGGACGTCCGGCTGGCGCCCGCGTACCTCGTCCTGCGCTGCGAGGCGCCCGCGCTCGCGGCGGCCGCGCACTGGGAGCGGGCGAGCGAGCTCCTGGAGGCGTGGGACGGCCTGTACTCGGGCGACCTCGCCGGGCTCGTCGTGCTGTTCCCGGCGGGCGACCCGCTGCGCGCCGAGGACCTCGCGGGCGAGTTCACGGCCCGCCTCGCGTCCTGGACGCGCGGCCCCGTGCACGCCGCCGCATCCTTGCACAGCGGCCTCACCGGCGTCCCCGCGGCGGTGAAGGAGGCCGCGCAGGTCCTGACGGTCGTCAAGGCCATCCCGGACGCGGAGGATCGCCCCTATCGGGCCGACGAGCTGCTGGTGGAGCTGGCGATCCTCGGCCAGCCCGCGATCCGGAGGCGGCTCGCCGCCGTCCTGTCGCCGCTGGACGCCGGCACCGACCTGCGGCGGACGCTGGAGGTCCTGCTCGCCTGCAACCTCGACCGGGAGCGCGCCGCGCGGGAGCTGTGGATCCACCGCCGCACCCTGCACTACCGCCTGGACCGGATCAGGGACCTGTCGGGCATCGACCCGAGCTCGGCGCGCGGCATCCAGCTGTTCCGCGCGGCGCTGACGTCGGCGCGCCTGACCCGCCTGGACCGTGAGGGGCACCGCGCCGAGGACGCCTCCCTGCCGCCGCCGGGCGCCGTGCCAGGCGTCAGGCGAGCCCCAGCTCACGCTTGACGGCCTCGAACTCGACCGCCATCGCCTCGGACAGCGCGCGGGCGCCCGACAGCGGCCGGACCATGACGCAGAACTCGCCGATCAGCCCGTCGTCGTCATGGTGCAGGAAGTCGCAGCCGTGGATCTCCAGGTCGCCGACCCGCGCCTTGAAGACCAGCGCGTGGTCGCGGCCGCCGCCGATCTCCCGGACGTAGCGGAAGTCGGTGAGCACCCGGGTCACCGCGCGCAGGATCGCCGAGACCGCCGCCCGCCCCCGGTACGGCGCGTACGCGACCGGGCTGAGGAACGTGACGTCCTCGGCCAGCAGCGCCGGGAGGGCGGCGAGGTCGCCCTTCTCGATGGCCGCGCGGAACGGGTGCATCGGGCCCACCTCCATGCTCGCCCGGGGGAGTCGCGGGCAAGCCTAGAGGCAGCGGGCCCGGTCCGCGATCATCGCCGGTGGCGCGGTCCGGGCTCGGGTTGCAGCAGCACCTTGATGGCCCCGTCCTGCTTCTTCTGGAAGATCTCGTAGGCGAGCGGCGCCTTCTCCAGCGGCCAGCGGTGCGTCGCGAGGTCCATCACGCCGAGCGGGTCGGCGTCGTCCGAGACCAGCGGCAGCAGGTCGCCGATCCACTTCTTGACGTGCGCCTGGCCCATGCGGAGCCCGATGCCCTTGTCGAACATCCGCATCATCGGCAGCGGGTCCGTCATGCCGCCGTAGACGCCGATGACGGAGATCGTCCCGCCGCGCCGGACGATCTCGATCGCCGTCGTCAGCGCCGCGAGCCGGTCGACGCCGACGCGCGACATCAGCGGCGCGGCCGAGCCGCCCGGCATCAGCCCGGTGAGCGTCTGCGCGAGCTTGGCGCCGGGCGAGCCGTGCGCCTCCATCCCGACCGCGTCGATCACCGAGTCGGCGCCGCGGCCGCCGGTGATCTGCCGGACCGCGTCCGGGACGTCGTCGGCGTCGTCGGCGTCGATCACCTCGACGCCGTGCCGCCGCGCCATCTCCAGCCGCTCCGGCACGTAGTCGATCGCGATCACCCGGTGGCGGCGATGGCGGGCGATGCGGGACGCCATCTGCCCGATCGGCCCGAGGCCGAGGACCGCGACCGTCCCGCCGTCCGGGATCTCGGCCCACTCGACGGCCTGCCACGCGGTCGGCAGCACGTCGGACAGGTACACGAACCGCTCGTCCGGCGGGCCCTCCGGCACCTTGATCGGCCCGAAGTGGGCCTGCGGGACGCGGAGGTACTCGGCCTGCCCGCCCGGCACCTGCCCGTACAGCTTCGTGTAGCCGAACAGCGCGCCGCCGGTGCCCTGGTCGCGGACCTGCGTCGTCTCGCACTGGGCGTACAGCTGCATCCCGCACATGTGGCAGCGGCCGCACGAGATGTTGAACGGGATGACCACGCGGTCGCCGGGCCTGACATGGGTGACGGCGGGGCCGGTCTCCTCGACGATCCCCATCGGCTCGTGGCCGAGGACGTCGCCCTCGCTCAGGAACGGCCCGAGCACCTCGTACAGGTGCAGGTCCGAGCCGCAGATCCCGGACGAGGTCACCCTGATGATCGCGTCGTCCGGCTCCTTGAGCTCCGGGTCGGGCACCTCCTCGACGCGGACGTCGCGCTTGCCGTGCCAGGTGACGGCCTTCATCGTGTCCTCCAGGAAAGGGTGCGGGTCAGCGGGCGTAGGTGCCGACGAGGGACGCGGACGCGAGCACGTCGTCGTCCCTCAGCGCCGCGCGGAGGTCGTCCGCCGAGAACCCGGAGGTCAGGCCGGACGGGTTGCGCAGCGCGTACAGCGTGAAGACGTAGCGGTGCGGCGGGTCGCCCACCGGCGGTTGCGGCCCGCCGTAGCCGTTGTCGCCGTAGTCGTTGCGGCCGCGGGCGATGCGCGGGCGCTCCTCGCCCGCCGCGAGCCCGTCGCGCTCGGGCGGGATCCCGCCGAGCATCCAGTGCACGAACGTGCCGCTGGGCGCGTCCGGGTCCACGCACGTCAGGACGAGCTCCAGGCACGCCGCCGGCACCCCCGACCAGCGCAGTTCGGGGGAGAGGTCACCCGACTCGTGCGAGTACGTCGGCGGGATCGGACCGTGGTCGGCGAAGGCCGGGCTCCGCAGCGAGATCTCCTCCATGCTGCCGTCGTGCCCGGTGACCGAGTTCGAAACGGGGGCCGCGTTCGAAACGGGTGGCGCGTTCGAAACGGGGCCGCGTTTGAAACGGGGGCCGCGTTTGAAACGGGCTTGCGTGGCAAGTGCCCCGGTGGGTTCGGAGGCGGGCGGGTTCGGAGGCGGAGGGGAGGCGCGCCGGATGACGGCCGTGCGGGGAAGGGACGACACCAGCGTCGCCGACGCGCTCGCGCGGCACCGCAAGGGCACCAGGATCAGCGACGTCCTGGCGACGACCGACCACAAGATGGTCGGCTACCTGTACCTGACGACCTCGTTCGCGATGTTCCTGATCGCCGGGCTGATGGCGATGCTGATGCGGGCCGAGCTGATGGAGCCGGGCCGGCAGGTGATGAACAACCAGCAGTACAACGAGCTGTTCACCATCCACGGCACGATCATGATGCTGCTGTTCGCGACGCCGCTGTTCCTCGGGTTCGCGAACGTGATCGTCCCGCTGCAGATCGGCGCGCCGGACGTGGCGTTCCCGCGGCTGAACGCGCTGACCTACTACCTGTTCCTGTTCGGGGCGCTGATCGTCCTCGCCGGGTTCCTGATGCCGGGCGGCGCGGCGGCCTTCGGCTGGTTCGCCTACGCGCCGCTGACGTCGGAGACGTTCTCGCCCGGCCGCGGCGCCGACCTGTGGATCATGGGGCTGATCATCTCCGGGGTCGGCACGACGCTGACCGCGGTCAACCTGATCACCACGATCATCGGGATGCGCGCCCCCGGCATGGTGATGTTCCGGATGCCGATCTTCTGCTGGAACACGCTGCTCACCGGCCTGATGGTGATCATCGCGTTCCCGGTGCTCGCCGCGGCGCTGTTCGCGCTGGAGGCCGACCGCAGGCTCGGCGCGCACATCTACGACGGCGCGCACGGCGGCGGGCTGCTGTGGCAGCACCTGTTCTGGTTCTTCGGCCATCCCGAGGTCTACATCGTGGCGCTGCCGTTCTTCGGCATCATCACCGAGATCATCCCGGTGTTCGCGCGCAAGCCGCTGTTCGGCTACCTCGGCATGGTCGGCGCCACCATCGCGATCACCGGGCTTTCCATGACGGTGTGGGCGCACCACATGTTCGCCACGGGCCAGGTCCTGCTGCCGTTCTTCTCGATCACCTCGTTCATGATCGCCGTCCCGACCGGCATCAAGTTCTTCAACTGGGTCGGGACGCTGTGGAAGGGGCATCTGACGTTCGAGACGCCGATGCTGTTCGCGCTGGGGTTCCTGACGACGTTCCTGTTCGGCGGGCTGACCGGCGTGATCCTGGCGTCCCCGGCCATGGACTTCCACCTCACCGACTCGTTCTTCGTCATCGGGCACCTGCACTACGTCCTGTTCGGCACCGTCGTGTTCGCCATGTTCGGCGGGTTCTACTTCTGGTGGCCGAAGATGACCGGCCGGATGCTGGACGAGACCTGGGGCAAGATCCACTTCTGGTCGCTGTTCGCCGGCTTCCACACGACGTTCCTCGTCCAGCACTGGCTCGGCGCGGAGGGCATGCCGCGCCGCTACGCCGACTACCCCGACCAGTTCGCGACGCTGAACCTCATCTCGTCGGCCGGGTCCTTCGTGCTGGGGGCGTCGACGTTCGCGTTCCTGTGGAACGTGCTGCGCACCTGGCGGCGGGGCGAGAAGGTCGGCGTGGACGACCCGTGGGGCACCGGCGGCTCGCTGGAGTGGGCGACCTCCTGCCCGCCGCCGCGGCACAACTTCACGTCGATGCCGCGGATCCGCTCGATCCGTCCCGCGTTCGACCTGCGCTTCCCGCCGAAGGAGCCGCCCCAGGAGGCCGAGCCCGCGCTGCCCCCGCCCAAGGGCGCCTAGTCACGTCCAAGGGCGCCTAGTCACGTCCAAGGGCGCCTAGTCACGTCCAAGGGCGCCTAGTCACGTCCAAGGGCGCCTAGTCAGGCGTCAGTCGCCGTCCTTTTCCTGCCCGTTCTGGCGCAGGTCGCCCTGGCCGCCGCCGTGCGACTCGCTCTGGTAATTGAGGTAGAAGCGGTTGACGCGCGTCCGTACCTGCGTGCGGGCGCGGTCCGGGGTCGGCAGCGGGATGAGGTGATTCGGGTAGGGGGCGACGAATTCCCCCGGCTGCCGGGCCCGCAGGACGGCCTCGCGCTCGTCCGACGGCTGCTCGTGCCGCTCGTGGAAACCGCCGTCGGGGCTCAGCGAGATCAGCCCGCTCTCCACGCCCTCCTCGCGCTGCTGGAGGTCGCGGCGCTGCAGGCTCAGGCAGACCCGCCGGGCGACGGTGAACGCCAGCAGCGGCGCCACGAAGAAGCCCACGCGGAAGAACCAGGTCGTCCAGAACAGCGGGATGCCGAACACGTACGCGAGGACGTCGTTGCCGCCCGCCGCCCACAGGTTGCCGTACCAGGCGATGACCGCCGCGCCGATCGCGGTCCGGGTCGCGGCGTTCCGCGGACGGTCCAGGAGGTGGTGCAGGCGCTCGTCACCCGTCGCCCAGCGCTCCACGAACGGGTACATCGCGATGAGCGTGAGGAACACCCCGGGCAGGACGACGGAGGGCAGCAGCACGTTCCACGAGACCGTGTGCCCGAACAGGGTCGTCGACAGCGGCGGCATGATGCGCAGCGCGCCTTCGAGGAAGCCGACGTACCAGTCGGGCTGCGAGCCGACCGAGACCTGGTCCGGCTCGTACGGACCGTACAGCCATATCGGGTTGATCTGCGCGAACGCCGCCAACCCGGCCAGGACGCCGAACGTGTACAGGAAGTACGCGGCGCTCTGCACGGCGAAGTTCGGGAACGTCGGCTCGCCCGTCACCGCCCGCTCCCGGCGTCCCCGGCCCGGCCAGATCGTGTGCGTCTGATGCCAGAGGATCATCAGGTGCGCGGTGATGAGCGCGAGCAGCAGGCCCGGGACGAGCAGGATGTGGACGGTGAACAGCCGCGGCAGGAACGTCTCGCTCGCCGGGAACTCGCCGCCGAAGACCCACAGGCTCAGATACGTCCCGGCGACGGGGATCGACATCACGATGCCCTGCATGATCCGCAGGCCGGTGCCGGACAGGAGGTCGTCCGGCAGCGAGTAGCCCGCGAACCCCTCGGCCAGCGCCAGCGCGAACAGCGTCACGCCGATCAGCCAGTTGATCTCGCGGGGCTTGCGGAACGCGCCGGTGAAGAAGATCCGCATCAGGTGGACGGTGATCGCCGCGAGGAAGACGATCGCCCCCCAGTGGTGGATCTGCCGCATCAGCAGCCCGCCGCGCACGTCGAACGTGATGTGCAGCGTGGACGCGTACGCCTCGCTCATCGTGAGCCCGTTCAGCGGCGTGTACGAGCCGTCGTAGACGACCGGCGCGCCGCTCGGCTTGAAGAACAGCGTCAGGTACACGCCGGTGATGAGCAGGACGATGAACGAGTACAGCGCGATCTCGCCCAGCAGGAAGGACCAGTGCTTCGGGAACGCCTTCCGGAGGTTCCGCCGCATGAACTCCATGGAGCCGAGCCGGTCGTTGACGCCCCACGCGAGTCTCTCGGCCTTCCCTCCGGCCCGCCCGCCGCCCTTCCGACCCGCCATCGAGATTCTCCCCAGGCCGAGCACCGATTTTCGCAGGGCGGGTACCCGAGGCCGGATAGGGCAAACGCCGCGCGCGGCCGTCACGCCGGACTCCGGATCGGGCGTCAGGCGACGCGGCGGGGCGAGGGGCACGAGTTGAGGTGGTGGCGCATGTCGCGGACGTCGGTGCGCAGCCGCACGGCGGACCTGGGGTCCTGCTCCAGGCCGCCGAGACCGTCCTCGATCAGGCTCAGCTGCGCGGCCCGGAGCCGGGCGAGCAGCCGGCGCGGCTCCCCGGTCGGCACGTCCCACCGCTCCTTCCGGCGCCACTTGCGGTGGACGAGCACATGGCCCTCGCCCGGCACGAGGACGCCGCGGACCGTCTCGGCGTGGACCGTCCGCCGGAAATGCGACAGGTACCGCCGGCGCGCCAGCCGGTACGAGACGATCGCCGCGAGCAGGATCGGCAGGCCCTTCACCGGCAGCAGCGCCACCCCTTGCAGGACGGGCGCGTCCCACCAGGAGTGCAGCGCCATCGCCAGGACGAACGCGCCCGCCGCCATGGTCGCGCTCGTCCGGGACACCCGCCCGAACAGGCAGCCGAGCCCCGCCCCGCCGATCGCCGTCATCGCCCAGTGGCTCCACCACGCGCCGCCGATGACCCGGCTGCCGAACGAGAACAGCGCCGCGTTCACGTCCTGCGTCGCCCCCGTCAGGACGATCGTGTTCAGCACGTACAGGAAGTTCTCGGATATCTGGAAGCCGAGCCCGATGAGCGCGCCGTAGCCCCAGCCGTCCAGCGGGCCCCGGATCGCGGACGGCGCCATCAGCGCCAATGTCACCACGCCGAGCAGCTTCAGGATCTCCTCGTCCACCGGAGCGGCGATCGCTGCGCCCCACGCGGAGCTGAAGTCCGTGCCCGCCGTCTTCCCGAGGACCGCCTGGAAGGCCGTGTTCGCGGGCAATGCCAGCCCGAACGCGGCCAGCCCGCCCCACGCCACCGCGATCAGCGCGTACCCGAGCGGGTGCGACCGGACGGGATGCAGCCGCCGGAGCCCCCAGACGCCCGCCGCCAGCGCCGGTGCGAGGAGCGCGCCGCCGGCCACGGCGCCGACGGGGAACGCGCGGACGACGGAGTCCATCCCGCGCGCCGCGATCCACGTCCCGGCCACGCACACCGCTGCCCAGAGCCAGAACGCGGGCCTGCGGATCACGGCCCGGTCTCCGACGTCCAGGGCGCCGCGATCGTGAGGGTCCGCACCATCGCGTGGACCTCAGGGGCGACGCTCCGGAACGCGAGCGGGGGACCGGCCGCCGTCACCGTCGCGCCGAGCGTGTCGGTGGCGAAGACCGCCGCGGTGCCCGTCCGCTCCCGGCCGGTGATCGTCCCGGTGAGCCCGGTCAGCCCGTGCGCCGTCACGATCGGGACGGGCCGCGGCCCGAGCTGAGCGCGCCCGCCCACCGCGAGGATGCGGCCTAATCCGTCCCACAGGTCGCGCGCGTCGAACGGGGCCAGCGGGACGACGACGTTCAGGTTCACCACGACGTCCTCGCTGGTCAGCTCGGCATTGCCGGTGAGGGAGGTCTCGGCCTGGTCCAGCGCCCACCCGGCGTGCGGGACGGTCAGCGTGATCGGCCGGGCGCCGTCGCGGACCGTGCCGACCGACAGGACCGTCCCGGGCGCCAGGGGTTTGCCGCCGCTCCCGAGCGCCTTGTTCAGCAGGGGCAGCCCCGCGCAGAGGACCAGCAGCGTGAGCGCCACGAGACCCGTGCCCCACCATCTCACCCGCGTCACGCAGCCCCCCTGATGACCGGTCCAGCGGGGATGCCCCTTGACAAGGGCCCTAAACAGGTCAGGTCGGGCGGGACGCGGGCTCGCGGTCAGCGGTGCGCGGGTCGTCCGAGCTCAGGCGGCGTCGTGGAACACCAGGCCCAGGGTGTGGCGGCTTCCCGACCGGACGACGCTGACTCCGTGCCGCATCGGCGCCGCCGACCAGCCGCGCTTCGTCCGCACCGGACGGTCCCGCGTGGTGAAGACCAGCCCGTGGCCGCGGGGGAGCAGCGTCGCCGTGCCCCGCGACTGGGCGCGGGCCCGCTGCTCGACCATCATGAACTCCCCGCCGGTGTAGTCGACGCCCGGCTCGTCCAGGCCGATCACGACCTGGAGGGGGAACACAAGGTCGCCGTAAAGGTCGCGGTGCAGGGCGTTCCAGTCGTCCCGGCCGTAGCGCAGGAGTATCGGCGTCGGCCTCGTCTGGCCTGCCGCGTGGCACATGTCCAGCCATTCCGCGAGGGTGTCGGGCCAGGGCGCGGGCCGTCCGAGCCGGGCCGCCCATTCCCGCGCGATCGGCAGGAGGCGCGGATACAGCGCCGCGCGCAATTCGCCGACCGGCTCCGGGAACGGCTCGGCGAAATACCGGTACTGGCCTGCGCCGAACCGGTAACGCTCCATGTCGATCGTCGAACGGAACCGTTCCACGTCGTCGTAAAGGGCGGAGACCTCTCCGCACTCCTCCTTGGTCAACAGCGGAGGCGTCAGGGCGCTGCCGTAGGCGTCCATCTCGTCGGCGAGCGCCGTCCAGTCGCCCTCCGCGATCCTGTCCGCGTAAGTACTCATGTCCCTGGAACACCGCTGGGGCATGGAACGTTGCGGGGCCTCCGATACAGTTGCCGTCGCCCATGACAAGACCCATTGCTGAAACCGCCGTCGTCGCGAGGCTGCGCGCCGCGGGCTGCGTCTTCGCCGAGGACGAGGCGCGGCTGATCCTCGCCGCGGCCGCCACGCCGGACGACGCGTCCGCGATGGTGGAGCGGCGCGCCGCCGGGCTGCCGCTCGAACACGTCCTCGGCTGGGCCGAGTTCTGCGGCCTCCGGATCGCCGTCGACCCCGGCGTCTTCGTGCCCCGCCGCCGCACCGAGTTCCTCGTCCGGCAGGCCGCCGCGCTCGCTCCGCCGCGTCCCGTCATCGTCGACCTCTGCTGCGGCTCCGGCGCGCTGGGAGCCGCGCTAGCGTCCACCCTGCTGGCCGACGGCCAGGACGAGTTCGTCCTGCACGCCTCCGACATCGAGCCCGCGTCCGTGGGCTGTGCCCGCCGGAACGTCGAGCCGTTCGGCGGCCACGTCCACGAGGGCGACCTCTTCGCCCCGCTCCCGCCCGCGCTGCGCGGCGGGATCGACGTGCTGCTCGCCAACGTCCCCTACGTCCCGGCCGGCGAGCTGGCGCTGCTGCCCGCGGAGGCGCGGGTGCACGAGCCGCGCGTGGCGCTCGACGGCGGCGGGGACGGCCTCGACGTCCTGCGCCGCGTCACCGCCGAGGCGCCGGCCTGGCTCGCGCCGGGCGGACGGATCCTGTTCGAGACGAGCGAACGGCAGGCCCCGGACGCCGTCGAGGCCGTGGAACGGGCCGGACTCACCGCGACGGCGGCCGAATCCGCGGAATTCCCAGCGCTCGTCGTCATCGGAGCAAAGCCCGTGTAAAACGCCATGCTCGGGTATGGGCGCTATAGGACGACTTGAAGGAGTGAATCCTTATGCGCCGCATCAGTGCAGCGCTCAGCGCCATCATCGGAACCCTCGCGGGCGTTCTCAGCGCCGTGGCAGGCGCGGTCATCAGCATCGTGACGCTGCCGTTCAGGGTCCTCCAGCGGCTGCTGGCCCCGTCGCGCCGGCGTCCGATGCGCACCCGCCGCAGGGCCTACTGACGCCAACGGCGCCCTGCCGATCAACGATCGCCGCCCTGCCGATCGACGACCGCCGCACCGGGGCCTATGCGCTGGGTATGACCCCGGTGCGGTCCGGTCGCAAAAAGCGATTGCCGATGCGTGAGCCCATGCCGCACCATATGGGTAACGAGCCGAACGGACGAGCAGAGAAGGGAGCCGCCTGATGACCGGGATTCTCACCCAGCGTCTGCAGGGGTCTTCCGGTGCTCGGCCGCAGGGCGGTCGCAGCGTCTCGGTGAACGCCTCTGGATAGCCTTGATCAGGCTCCGCCAGAGGCCGCCAGGGAGACATCCCCGGCGGCTTTTTCATGCCCTTCAATCGTTTTCGTGCCGCACAGGTCGAATGGTGAGACACCAGGCTTCCACCCTGGCGAACCGGGTTCAATTCCCGGGTGCGGCTCTGGACTGGACCGGCGGGAGTAACGACCCCCGGCTGGTTCTCCCGTGCCCAGGCGGGCGGACGCCACCGCCCGCCGGCGGGCACCCATGCTGGATCATCCAACGGGCAGGATGCGTGACTCTGAATCACGACATGCAGGTTCAACTCCTGCTCCAGCAGCGCGTCTCGGGAATGGCGTCCCGGGCGATGACCGGTAGCTCAGTCGGGTAGAGCGGCTGTCTTACAAACAGCGGGTCGCAGGTTCGAGCCCTGTCCGGTCAACCGGCCACGGAAAAGGACGGTCCCGCCGACCCGGACGGGGGCCGGCGGGACCGTCCGCCTGGCGGTGTGATGCGCGTCGCCCGCCTCCGCCTTGACTCCGTGCCGCCGTCTCGCTTACTTTGGCGTTCAAATATTGGCCGTCAAAGTAATTGGCCGTCGTCGACGCGGCCGGGGACCCGCGGAGGACCGATGAACGACTATCCCGCCTATGCGCCGTCCAAGGATCACGAGCTGCTGCGGAGCACGGTGCGCGAGCTGGCCGACGCCAAGATCGCCCCGTTCGCGGCTGAGGTGGACGAGGAGTCCCGGTTCCCGCAGGAGGCCCTCGACGCGCTGGTGGCCGGCGACCTGCACGCGGTGCACGTCCCCGAGCAGTACGGCGGAGGGGGCGCGGACGCCCTGGCCACGGTGATCGTGATCGAGGAGGTCGCCCGCGCGTGCGCCTCGTCGTCGCTGATCCCGGCGGTGAACAAGCTGGGCACCGTCCCGATCCTGCTGTCCGGCGCCGAGGAGCTGAAGGCGAAGTACCTGGCGCCGGTGGCGCGCGGCGAGGCGATGTTCTCCTACGCGCTGTCGGAGGCCGAGGCCGGCTCGGACGCGGCGGGCATGAAGACCCGCGCGGTCCGCGACGGCGAGGCCTGGGTGCTGAACGGCACCAAGATGTGGATCACCAACGCGGGGGAGTCCGAGTACTACACGGTGATGGCGGTCACCGACCCGTCGCAGGGCGCCCGGGGCATCTCCGCGTTCGTCGTCGAGAAGAGCGACCCGGGCGTGTCCTTCGGGCCCAAGGAGCGCAAGCTCGGCATCAAGGGCTCCCCGACCCGCCAGGTGATCCTGGAGGACGTCCGCATCCCCGCCGACCGGATCATCGGCCCCGAGGGCAGCGGCTTCAAGACGGCGCTGGCCACCCTGGACCACACCCGCATCACCATCGCCGCCCAGGCCCTCGGCATCGCCCAGGGCGCGCTGGACTTCGCGCTCGGCTACGTCAAGGACCGCCGCCAGTTCGGCAAGCCCATCGCCGACTTCCAGGGCGTGCAGTTCATGCTGGCCGACATGGCCATGCGGCTCGAAGGCGCCCGCCAGCTCACCTACCACGCGGCGATCAAGTCCGAGCGGGCGATGCACGGCGAGAAGATCGCCGACCTGACGTTCGTCTCCTCGGCGTGCAAGACGCTCGCGTCCGACGTGGCGATGGACGTGACCACCGACGCCGTCCAGCTCCTGGGCGGCTACGGCTACACCCGCGAGTTCCCGGTGGAACGCATGATGCGCGACGCCAAGATCACCCAGATCTACGAGGGCACCAACCAGATCCAGCGCATGGTCATGGCCCGCCAACTCCTCAAGTAACCCGCTCCCGGCTCACCTGCCGATCCGCTCCTTTGACACCGCGGCGTTCCGCCGGCGCGCGGCGACGGCCAGCTGTTCCAGCAGCGGCGCGGTCCGGGCCCAGCCGAGGCACGCGTCGGTGATGCTCAGGTCGGGGCGCAGCGGTCGCGCGTCTGGGCGCTGCCTGCCGTCGGCGAGGTAGGACTCCAGCATCACCCCGGCGAGCGCCTGGTCGCCGCGCCCGATCCGGTCGGCGAGATCGGCGAGCACCACCGGCTGGCGGTTGTGGTCTTTGCCGCTGTTCCCGTGCGAGCAGTCCACCACGATCCGGCTGTGCAGCCCCGCCTCGGCGAGCGCGCTGACCGCCGCGGCGACCGACGCGGTGTCATGGTTGGGCACCGTGCCACCGCGCAGCACCAGGTGCACGGCCGGGTTCCCGTCGCTGCGCAGCGCGGTGACCCGGCCGTCCGTGCCGATGCCCGGGAACACGTGCGGCAGCCCGGCGGCGCGGATGGCGTCGATCGCCAGGTCGATCCGGCCGCCCAGGGTGTTCTTCATCCCCACCGGCATCGGCAGCCACGACGCGAGCTGGCGGTGCGGCGGGCTGGTCACCGTGCGCGCGCCGATCGCGGCCCAGCTGACCGTGTCCGCCACATGCGGCGCGAGAACCGGGTCGACGAACTCATAGGCGATCGGCAGCCCCGTGCGGGCGGCGTCGATCAGGAAGGCGCGTCCTGCCCGGATGCCGCCGGCGATGTCGCCCGCGCCGTCCAGCGTGGGATCGCGCAGCAGCCCCACCCAGCCCGCGACGGTACGCGGTTTCTCCAGATACGCGCGCAGGACGACGACGAGGTCGTCCGCGAACCGTGTGGCGGCGTCGGCGAGCCGGCGCGCGTAGTCCAGTGCGGCCACCGGGTCATGCACCGAACACGGCCCGACGATCACCAGTAGGCGCGGGTCGCGCCGGGCGAGCACGTCGGCGATGGTCTCGCGGTGCGCGGACACCGCCGTCCGCATCGCCGGGTCGAGCGGTGTGTCGGCGGTGACGTCGGCAGGCGTGGGGAACGAGTCGTGGTCAAGCATCCGTGGTGGTCCTCTTCTGTTCGTGATCCGCGTCACCGGCGCTCACCTGGCGCGGCAACGCGGACGCGGCGATGGCGGCGAGAGCGACGAGAGCCAGCACCCAGCAGAAGGCGTCGCCGAAGGCCGCCGCCTGGTCCGCGCGGGCGGTGATCCTCGCTTGCAGGACGACGGCGAGCACCGCCGTGCCGATTGAGCCGCCGAGCGTGCCGAGCAGGTTCAGCGCGACCGCCGCCCGCGGCAGCCGCGGCCGGCTCACCCGGCGGTAGACGATCGTCATGATCGGGGTGCTGATCATGGCCGCGCCCACCCCGCGCAGGAAGAGGGAACCGGCGACCACCACGTCCGGCACCCCGTGCCCGAGCTGGGTGAACGCGACCGTGCCGGCCGCGACCAGCGCCATCCCGCCGAGGACCAGCGTGCGCGGAGCCGTCGTGTCCACGACCCGGGTCACCAGCACGGTCCCGGCGGCCGCCCCGACCCCCTGCGGGGCGAGCAGTATTCCGGTCTGCCAGGCCGACAGTTCGCCGGGTCCCTGCAGATACAGCGGAAGCAGGAACATCGTGCCGAACACCGAAGCGCCCAACGCCAGCAGCGCCAGTGCCGCGACGCCGAACGGCGGCCGGATGAACAGGAGCGGGTCCACCAGGGGGGTGGCTTTGGTCCGGACGCCGTGCAGAGTGAATCCGGCGAGCATCGCCACGCCGGCCACCAGCGCCGCGACCACCTGCCATGCCGGGCTTCCGTGCGCGACCCTGGTCAATCCGAACACCAGCACGGCAAGGCCGGGGGACAGCAGTGCGGCGCCCCGCCAGTCGAACCGGGCACCGGTCGCCGTCGGCGGCACGGCGGGCACCAGCCGGGTCGCGAGCGCGAGCGCGATCACCCCGATCGGGACGTTGATCAGGAACAACCAGCGCCACCCCGCCGAGTGCAGCACCGCGCCGCCGACCAGCGGCCCCAGCACCGGGGACAGCAGCGGCAGCACCCCGACCACCGCGATCACCCGGCCGATCCGCTCGCGGCCGGCGACACCGGCCAGCAGCGCCTGCCCGGTCGGCGGCAGCAAGCCGCCCGCGAGCCCTTGCAGGACGCGGAAGACGACCAGGCTGGGCAGCGACCACGCCAGCCCGCACAGCAGCGACGCCACCAGGAACGCGGCGACCGCGACGAGCCAGGTGCGGCGTCCGCCGAACCGGTCGGCCAGCCAGCCGGACGCGGGCACCGCGGTGACCACGGCCAGCAGGTAGGCGGTGGTCACCCATTGGACGTCGGCGACCGGCGCGCCGAACCGGTCGGCGAACGCGGAGACCGCGACCGACACGATCGTGCTGTCCAGGGTGGCCATCACGGTGCCGAGCACCAGCACGAACGCGATCCGCCACACCTTCGCGTCGATCTCGCTCATCGGAGAAGTCCCTTGGCGTCGTCGTCGAACCGGTCGGGCAGGGTGCGCAGCACCGCCACGAGCCGGTCGGCGACCTCCCGCGCCTGCGCGCGGGTCAGCACGCCGCGCTGGTGGCCGAGCACACCGGACCACCCGCCGTCCGTGCGGGGCACTACGGTGACGGTCACCGGGTGGTGGGTGTGCTCGCGCACCGCGACGTCCGTGATGGTGAGCCCGGGCGCGGGTTCGCGCGGCCATTCGGGGGCCGGCGGGGAGTTCTCGAACACCACCACGCTGTCCACCACCGGGGCGATCCCGGTCAGTTCCGCCAGTTCGGTGAGTCCGATGTGCTGGTGCTCAAGCATGGCCTGCCGCCGGGCCTGCAGATCGGCGAGCACGGCGGCGACCGTTCCGGTCAGCCGGACGCGCACCGGGACCGTGTTGGCCAGCGGACCGATGATCTCCTCGACCCCGGGCGGGCCGGCGCCGCGCCCGGACACCATGACGCCGAACCGGACGTCCTCGCGCCCGGACCGGTCGGCCAGCACGGCGGCCCATGCGCCCTGCAGAGCGGTGTCCGCGGTGACGCCGTCGCGAGCGGCGGTCTCGGTCAGCCGGGCCACGGCGGCGGCGTCGAGGTCGAACAGCACCGGCTCGGCCGGGTCCACGCCGGTGACCCGGAAGTGCCCGCCGGCGGGCGCGTCGGCCAGTTCGGCCCGCCATGCCCGCAGGTCGCGCCCGTGGTCGCGGCCGGCGAGCCACCGCGAGTAGCGGGTGAACGGCACCGGCTCGGGCAGTGGCCCGCCGGCGTACAGCGCGAACAACTCGGTGGCGACGCGCGGCGCGGACCAGACGTCACAGAGCAGGTCGTGGACGGTCAGCACCACCTGGTGCCGCTCCGGCCCTTCGGGCACCACCGTGAGCCGCCACAGCGGGCCCGTCGACAGATCGAACCTGTCCGCGGTGAACTCGGCGCGGAAGTCCGGGCGCGGGTCGGCCGGAATGACCTGGAAGTCGTGCTCGGCGGGGAACACCGCGCCCAGGTTGGGGTGCCTGCGCAGCAGCGCGCCCGCGGCGGCCCGCAGCGCGGGCACGTCCAGCGGTCCGGCCACGGTGAACGCCACCCGCACCGGGTACGGGTCGGCCGCGCCGCGGGCCGGGCCCAGGATCAGCTCCTGCGATGGGGTCAGCGGCACGATCTCCCCGGCCTCGGGCAGCTCCCGGACCGCGGAGTCCATCTCCGCGCGCAGGTGGTCGCCCAGTTCGGCGATCTCGGTGTCGGAGAAGACCGCGGCGGGCCAGGTGAATCGGATCCGAAGCCGGTCGTCGACCATCGCGCTGACCATCAACCGGTACGGCAGCGGCATGCCGTCGGCGCCGCCGGACGCCGACCCCGGCGGCCCCGCGTGCGCCGGGCTTTGCCACGGCCCGCCGGTGGAAGGGCCGGACCGGCCGAGGTAGTTCCACCTGATCTCGGGGCGGCGGACCAGACCGTCGGGCACACCGAGGCCGTCGCCCGCGGCCCGCAGATGGTCGCGGACCCGGCGCAGCGCGTCGGCCGCCGACTTCCCGGAGGCGGTGATCCGGGCCGGATAGACCGCGGTGAACCAGCCGACCGTCTGCGCGAGGTCGGCCTCCGCCGGGCGGCCGTGGCCTTCCAGCGCCACCAGCAGGTCCGGCTCGCCGCCGCGCCAGGCGGCCACCGCGCGGGCCAGCGCGGTGAGCAGCACGGTGTCCGGCGTCGTGCGGTAGGCGGCGGGCAGCGTGGTCAGCAGCGCGTGGCTGGTGGCCGGGTCCATGGCCAGTGTGTGATGGCGGGCCGTGGCCACGGTGTCGCGCGCAGGGTCGGCGGGAACCGCCGACAGCGGCGTGACGGGTGCCTGTGCGACCCGCTGCCAGTGCGGCAGTTCGCCGGCGTGGTCGGCGGCCCGCAACGCGTGCGCCCAGCCGAGGAACGACTGCCCGTGCGGGACCAGTCGCCGCCCGGTCTCGTACGCCTGGCGCAGATCGTCGAGCAGGATCCGCCACGACACCGCGTCCACCACGAGGTGGTGCGCGACCAGCAGCAACGTGGCCGGCCGGTCCGGGCCCGCATCGAACACGACCGCGCGCAGCAGGGGACTGGCGTACGGGTCGATGGCCGCCCGCGCGGTGGCCAGCCGGTCGCCGACCGCCGCCGCCGGATCGTCGGTGCGCACCACGGTCAGTACGTCGTCGCCGGTGACCGTGCCGGGCTCGGGGATGCGCAGCACATCGTCGGCCAGGTACGCCCTCAGTACGTCGTGGCGGGCCAGCACCGCGTCCAGCGCGGCGCGCCAGCGAGCTTCGTCGCCGCCCGGCGGTACCGACACCTGCACCCACTGGCAGAACTGGGCGGCGGTGGCCCCCGCCATGCGCAGCAGGTCCCGCATGACCGGGGTCAGCGGCGCGTCGCCGACCGCCGGCGCGGCGGGCTCTTCCGCGGTGTCCGCGCGGTCCGCCCGGGCGGCGATCCCGGCGGCCGTCGCACCCTCGACCACGTCGCGGACGGAGACGGTGAAGCCGGTGCGCCGGATCATCGACGCCACCCGGAGGGACGCGATGCTGTCCCCGCCGTGCTCCAGGAACCCGTCGTCCGGGCCGAGGTCATCGGTGCCGAGCACGGTGCGCAACACCCGCAGCACCTCGGCCTCGGTCCCGGTCGCCGGTTCCCTGGCCGGTGCGCGGGTGCGCGGCGCGGGGTCGGGCAGCGCCGCGGTGTCCAGCTTGCCGCTCGGGCCGAGCGGCAGCCGGTCCAGCGGCACGTAGGCGGCCGGAACCATGTGATCGGGCAGCGTCGCGGCCAGGTGCGTGCGCAGCGCCACCGGGTCGTGTTCGGCGCCGTCCGCCGGGATCACGTAGGCGACCAGCCGGTCCGCGCGCAGCACGACCGCGCAGGCCCGCACCGACGGGTGCCGCCCGAGCACCGTCTCGATCTCGGGCAGCTCGATGCGGAACCCGCGCAGCTTGACCTGGTGGTCCGTGCGGCCGAGGAACACCAGGTTCCCATCGGGCCGCCAGCGCGCCAGATCGCCGGTGCGGTACATGCGTTCCCCCGGGGGGCCGAAGGGGTCGGCGACGAACCGCTCGGCGGTGGTCCCGGGGCGGCCGACGTAACCGCGCGCCAGCTTGGGTCCCGCGAGGTACAGCTCGCCGGTCACGCCGACCCCGGCCGGTTGCAGGCCGCCGTCCAGCACGTAGGCGCGCACCATCGGATCGGGCCGCCCGATCGGCAGCGGCCCGGGGTCGTCCGGCGCGTAGCGCCAGGTGACCGAGTTGATGGTGACCTCGGTGGGGCCGTACGCGTTGAACAGTGCGCGGCGGGCGCCCCAGCGGGCGGCCAGTGCCGGATCCAGGCGTTCCGCGCCGACGACGAAGAACACGTCCGCGCCGACGGTCGCGTCGTCGGGCATGGCCGCCAGGAACGACGGCAGCAGGTTCAGCCCGGTCACCCGGTGGCGGCGCGCGTAGTCGAGCAGCTCGCCGCCGGGCACCCGTACCTCCTCGGGCGCGATCACCGAGGTTCCGCCGGACAGCAACGGGAGCATGAACTGCCAGAACGCCACGTCGAAACTGGTCGAGGCGAAGTGCAGGTAGCGCTCGCCGGAGCCGATGCCGACCACGTCCTCCTGCAACGCCACCAGGCTGGGCACGCCGCGGTGCGGCACCGCGACGCCCTTGGGCCTGCCGGTGGTGCCGGACGTGTAGATCACGTAGGCCAGCGAGTCGTCCGTGACGTCGCGGCGCGCGGCGACCGGGTCCGCGTCCCACGTGGCCGGACCGGTGAGGTCGGCCGGATCGACGGTGGGCAGCCCCTCGACGTCCGACCCGGACACCGCGGCGGCCGGCCCGATGTCGGCGATCATGTAGGCCAGCCGGTCCGCCGGGTACTCCGGGTCCATCGGCACGTACACGGCCCCGGCCTTGAGGACGCCGAACAGCGCGACGACCAGCTCGACGTCGCGGTCCAGCAGTACCGCGACGGGGTCCTGCGGCCGCACCCCGGCGGCAAGCAGTGCGTTGGCCAGCCGGTTGGCGGCGCGGTCCAGTTCGGCGTAGCCGAGCGAGCGGTCCCGGCACACCACGGCTTCGGCGTCCGGGGTGCGCCGCACCCACGTGCCGAACTCCTCGAGCGCACCGCCCGCCGGCCTGCCCGGTTCCGGGCCGACTCCGAACCGCAGCACCTCGGCGCGTTCGCCGGCGTCGAGCATCGGCAGCGCCGCCGCCGGGCGATCCGGATCGGCGACCAGCTCGTGCAGGAGCGTCAGCAGCCAGCGGCCGTACCCGCGCACCGTCGCCTCGTCGAACGCGTGCCGCTGGTAGCCGAGCCCGATGGTGAACTCCTCGCCGGGCAGCACCATCACGGTCAGCGGGTAGTGCGTCGCGTCGGCGATGTCCACACCGGTCTGCTCGATGCCCGGTGCGACGGTCTCGCGGTGGCGGCTGGAGAGCGGGAAGTTCTCCATCACCAGCATGGTGTCGAACAGGTCACCGAGCCCGGTCGCGCGCTGTACGTCGGGAAGCCCGACGTGGTGGTGTTCGGTCAGTGCGGTGGATTCCGCGTGCACCCGGTCCAGCACGGCGGCGGCGGTCTCGCCCGGCGCGGCCCGCACCCGCACCACGACCGTGTTGCCGAGCTGGCCGACCATCCGCGCCACCTCGGGCACGTCGGCCGGGCGGCCGGACACCGGGCAGCCGAACACCACGTCCCGCCGACCGGTCAGCCTGCCGAGCAGCAGCCCCCACACGGTGTTGAACACCGCGGCCGGGGTGACCCCGCGGTCGCGGGCGAACGCGAGCAGCCGGGCGGTGAACTCGGCGCCGAGCGGGACCGCGATCCGCTCCGGTCGCCGCACGGCGGACTTCGCGGCGGCCGGGGCCAGGTGGGTGCCGGACTCCAGCCCGGCCAGCGCGTCCCGCCAGGCCGCGAGACCCGCCTCGTGGTCGCGGGAGGCCAGCACCCGGTGGTAGTCGGCCAACGGTGGCGCCACCGGGGCGGCGGGGCCGCCGCTCAGCTCGTGGTAGACGGCGAGGAGGGTGCGGCCGACCAGCGGCATCGACCAGCCGTCGAGCAGCGCGTGGTGGATGGTGATCACCAGCCGGTGCTCGTCCGGGCCGAGTGCGCACAGCAGGAACCGGATCAGCGGCGGCGTTCCCGGGTCGAACGGGCGCCGGTGCTCGGCCCGGCAGTGCTCGGCGAACTCCTCCGGCCGCGCTGTCACGGCCTGGAAGTCCAGCCTCACCTGCGCGGGTATCACCTGGACCACCGCGCCGGACGCGGTGGTCTCCAGGTACGCCCGCAACGCGGGATGGGTGCGCAGCAGCCGCGTGGCGGCCGCCCGCATCCGCTCCGGGTCGAGGGTGCCGCGCAGGTGGCTGACCGCCTGGACCACGTAGACGTCGGCGTCGGTGTCGTCGCGGACCGCGGTGTGGAACGCGAGCCCGGCCTGCAACGCGGTGGCGGGCAGCACCTCGGCCGCGGGGCCGTCCAGGTCGACCCGTGCGGCATGCTCGGTGAAGGCGGCCAGCGCGGTGCGCCACGCCTCGACCAGCGCCTCGACCGCGGTCGCGGGCAGCACCCGGCCCGCCGCCGTCCACTCCACCGCGAGCAGCGGGCGGTCGGCCTCGCGTACGAAGCAGTTCACCGCGAGCACCTGCTCCAGTGCTTTGGCCTCGGATTCGCACACCGAGAACGGGTTCTCGCCGGCCGGGCGCCAGCCGGGTACAGGCGCGAACCGGCCCAGGTAGTTGAGCAGCACGTCCGGTGGCGGCCCGGTCAGCTCCACGCCCCGGACCTCGGGGTCGAGGTGGCGCAGGACGCCGTAGCCGAGACCGTCGCCCGGCACGGCGCCGCCGGCGGTCATCGCCGCGCGCAGCAGCCGCCCGGCGGCCGGTCCACCGGCCAGCGCGTCGGTCAGATCCGCGTCGGCGCGGACGGCGTCGGCGGGCACTCGCACCGGGTGCTCCGCGGTGAACCAGCCGACCGTGCGGGCGACGTCGTGCTCGCCCTCGCGCCCGTGCCGTTCCACCGTGACCGTCTCGGCGTCCACGCCGCCCCCGCGCCACAACCGCAGCGCGAGGACGAGTACGGCCAGCAGTACGTCGTCCACCCCCGCGCGGTACGCGGCGGGCAGAGCGGTGAGCAGGGCGGCGGTCGTATCGGCCGAGGCCACGTCGGTGGTCTCGATGGCCGTGGCCACGGTGTCGAGGCGCTGGTCCAGCCCGCGCCCGCCGAGGTGCGCCTGGCGCAGCGCGGTCCGCCAGTGCGGCAGCTCGCCGCGCCGGGCGCCCGCTGTGCCCTGTTCGGCCAGCCGTAGCGCGTGGGCCCGCCACGAGGTGGTGACCCGGGTCGGCGGCTCACCTGCGCACGCCGCGCGAAGGTCCGGCAGCAGCACCCGCCACGAGACGCCGTCGATCGCCAGGTGGTGCACCACGACCAGCAATCGGCCGCGCAGCGCGGCCACCCGGACCAGGTCGCCCGCGACCGGGTCGAGCTCGCCCGCCAGCCGGCGCGCGAGGACGTCCGCCGGTTCGTCGGCCGAGGCGGCCTCGGTGACGACCGCGGTGACGGAGCCGGGCGGCGGCACGGTCAGCGGGTCGATCCGCAGGCGAAGCGCGTCATGGTGGTCGAGCAGGGTCTGCACGGCCGCGCGAAGCCGGTCCAGCGGCACGTCCTGGTCCGGCTCGACCACGGTCCACTGCGCGTACCCGGCGATGGCCGCGCGGTCCGGGTTGCCGTCCAGCAGCACCCGCACGATCGGCGGTGCCGGGACGTCGCCGAGCGGCTCGTCGGGCTCGCCGGTCCCCTGGCCGGCGCGCAGCGGCCGGACCACGGCCGCGAGGGACGCGAAGTCGCGGCGGGCCAGCAGGTCGCGCGGGCGCAGGTCGAAGCCGTGTTCGCGCAGCCTGCCGCTCACCCCGATCGCGGTGATGCTGTCGCCGCCGAGGACGAAGAAGTCGTCGTCCACGCCGACCTCGGGCACGTCCAGCACCTCGCCGATCACCGTGCACAGCACTCTCTCCGGCTCCGTGGCCGGTGACCGGCCGCTGCCGGTGCGGGAAGGCTCGGGCAACGCCCCGCGGTCCAGCTTGCCGTTCGGGGTGACCGGCAGCGACGCCAGCACCGCCACCGCCGAGGGCACCAGGTGCTCGGGCAACCGTTCGGCGAGCCATGACCTCGCCGCGTCGCCGTCGACGTCGCCGACCACGTAACCGACCAACCGGGTGCCGCGCACGGCCGCCGCGGCCGCGCGGGCGCCGGGGACCGCGCCGAGTGCCGCCTCCACCTCGCCCAGCTCGATCCGGTGGCCGCGCACCTTCACCTGGTCGTCGCGCCTGCCGAGGTATTCCAGTTCCCGCTGCCAGCGGACCAGGTCGCCGGTGCGGTACATGCGGTCGCCGGGGGCGCCGAACGGGTCCGCGACGAACCGCTCCGCGGTGCGGCCGGTCCGGCCGAGGTAGCCGAGCGCCAGGTGCGGTCCGGCCAGGTAGAGTTCGCCGACCGCGCCCGGCGGCACCGGGCGCAACGCGTCGTCCAGCACGTAGGCACGGGTGCCGGGCACCGCGGTCCCGATCACCGGCGCCGGTCCCGTGACCGGTGCGCTCGCGGCGTCCACCGTGGCCTCGGTGGGGCCGTACATGTTGACGGCGGGCACCCCCGAGTCGCGCACCCGCCGCCACAGCGCGGGCGGGGTCGCCTCGCCGCCGAGGACCAGCAGGACCGGGCGCCGCGCGCCGTCGAGCAGGCCGCGGTCCGCCAGCGGAGCGGCCATGGACGGCGTGGTGTCCACGACGTCGATGCGGTCCCGCGCGAACGCGGCCAGCAGGGCGTCGGCGTCACGTGCGGTGTCGCTGTCGTAAAGGTGCAGTTCGTGCCCGCACAGCAGCCATGTGAGCTGGTCGAGCGCGGAGTCGAAGGCGAACGGGTACGTGTGCGCGACACGCAGCCGCCGGCCGGCCGCGCGCTCGGCTCCGGCGATCGTGGTCGCCCGCTGCCGGTGGACCAGTTCGGCGAGCGCGCGCGCGGGGACCAGCACCCCTTTGGGCCGCCCGGTCGACCCGGACGTGAAGATCAGGTAACCGCCGTCGCCCGGCCGTCGATCCGGGACGGGTTCCGGAGCCGATCCGGGGTGGCCCTCGGCGAGGTCGTCGGGGGTCAGGACGAGCACGGCGCCGGACTCGGCCACCAGCTCGCGGGTCCGCCGCGCCGGCTGGTCCACGTCCAAGGGCAGGAACACCGCCCCGGCGTCGAGCACCGCGAGCAGCGCCACCACGAACTCCACCGAACGCGGCAGCTCCAGCGCGACCACGTCGTTCGCGCCGACGCCCCGCGCGCGCAGCCGCCGCGCCAGCCGATGCACCCGGTCGGCGAGTTCCCCCGCGGTGACCCGCCGCTCCCCGTGCACCAGCACCGTCCGTCCGCCGGGCAGGGCGTCGAGCAGGTCCGGGACCGGAGCCGGCCGCCCGGGGACCGCCGGGGTCGTCCAGCTGCCGAGCAGCGCCGCCCGCGCGTCGGCGGGCACCAGGTCCGCGGTGCCGACGGTGGGCTCGTCCGGCCCGGTCAGCGCGTCGAGCAGCGTCAGCAACCCGGTGAGCCGCGCGTCGACCCCCGCCTGGTCGTGGGTCCGGGCGTCCACCTCGAACCCCAGGGAGAGTCCTCCGCTCCCGGTCGGGAGCACGCTCAGCCCCAGGTCCTCCGGCGGGCCACCGGCGATGTTGCGCATGTCGCCGGAGCTTCCGGCGAAGTCCAGCGTGAGGTCGAACGCCTTCAGGTTGATGCCCCGGCCGTGCAGCAACGCCCCGGCGCCCGGCACCGCGAGGTCCCGCGGCAGGTTCTCGCCCCGGTAACGCTGGTGCGCCCGCATCTCCCGCAACGCCACGGCCACCTGCGCGGTCAGCTCCGGGAGCGTGTCGGTCTTGTGCACTCGCACCCGCAGCGGCAGCACGTTCACTGTCATGGCCGGGGTGCGCAGCGCCCTGCCGAACCGGCACATCAACGGCATCGCGAGCACCATGTCGTCGTGGCCGAGCACCCGGTGCAGGAACGCGATGTAACCCGCGATCAGCACTTCGCCCCAGGTCGACCCGATCCGCTCGGCGTAGGTCTTCAACTCGGCCAGCCGCTCCGCGGACAGCACCGTGCCGGCCGCCACGGTTCGCTCCGGTGGGCCCGAGGCGTGGCCGGTGTCGCCGAGGTCGGGCAGCGGAGTGAACCGGTCCGTCCAGTACGCCCGGTCCTCGGTGAGCTGGTCGCTCACCTGGTAGTCGGAGTCCGCGGCGACCAGGTCGGCGAACGCGGCGAACGGGCACGGCGGCGCCGGTTCACCGCGTACCAGGGCCGTGTAGTGCGCGGCGACACGGCGGTTCAGCATGGCCGCGGTGTAGCCGTCGATCACCAGGTGGTGGCTGAGCTGGACGTACCAGACCTCGGTGTCGGACAGGCGGAGCACGGTGTGGCCGGACAGCGGCCGGTCCACCATCCCCCGGCACTCGTCGGCCGCCTGCCAGCGCAACTCGTCGACGCGCGCCCGCGCCGCGGCGGGTGGGTCCGCCTCGGCGCGCAGGTCCATCACCCGGGGCGCGGGCACCGCGTCGGCGGACACCGTCTGGCGCGGACCGTCCGGGGTGTCGCGGACCCGCAGCCGCAGGCTCTCCGCCTCCTCGGTGGTCGCCCGGATCGCCTTGGTCAGCGCGGGCACGTGGACGGGTTCGCGGCCGGTGATCTCCACCACGTCACCGACCACGTAGTACGGCGAGTCCGGTTCCAGCCGCTGAGCGTGCCAGATGCCCAGCTGCGCGCCGGTCAGGGGCAGGTCGGTCATGCGATGCTCCCTCGATCCACGGTGGGAACGACCATCGGCGTGCCGGTCACCGGGTCCGGCACGACCAGGCACGGCAGGTCGAACACCTCTTTGATCAGCGCGGCGTCCACGATGTCGGCGGGTGCGCCCTCGGCGACCACCGCGCCGTTCCTCATGGCGATCACGTGGTCGGCGAACCGGCAGGCCTGGTTGACGTCGTGCAGCACCGCGATCACCGTGCGGCCCTCGTCGCGCAGCCGGCTCAGCAGCGCCAGCAGCTGGTACTGGTGCGTGATGTCCAGGAACGAGGTCGGTTCGTCCAGCAGCAGGTACGGGGTCCGCTGGGCGAGCGCCATGGCCACCCAGACGCGCTGCCGCTGCCCACCGGACAGCTCCTGCACGAGGCGCTCGGCGAGGTCGGTGATCCGGGCCGCGGCCATCGCCCCGGTCACCGCCTCTTGGTCCGCCTCGGACCACCCGCTGAGCAGCGACTGGTGCGGGTACCGGCCCCGCGCGACGAGCTGGCGCACCCGGATGTCGTCGGGCGCCGAGGGCTCCTGCGGCAGGAACGCCACCGACCGGGCGAACCGCTTGGCCGCGATGGCGCCGATGTCGGCGCCGTCGAAGGTCACCGTGCCCTCCGCGGGCCGCAGCAGCCGCACGAGCGCGCGCAGCATGGTCGACTTTCCGCACGCGTTCGGGCCGACGACCGCGGTGAGCGCGCCGTCCGGGACGTCGACCGAGAGCCGGGTGGACACCACCCGGTCGCCGTAGCGGAGGGCCAGGTCCCGTGCGGTGAGGCGGCTGGTCATCCGCTCCGCACCTCCTTGCTGAGAAGCCAGATCAGATAACAACCGCCGATGGCGGTGGTGACGACGCCGACCGGCAGTGATACCGGCGAGAGCAGCAGCTGGGCGATCAGGTCGGCCGACTGCAGCAGCACCGCGCCGGTCAGCGCCGCCGGCAGCAGGCCGATGCCGGAGGTGCGGGCGAGGCGCCGCCCGATCTGCGGCGCGGCCAGCGCGACGAACACGATCGGCCCGGCGGCGGCGGTCACGGTGGCCGTGCAGCCGACCCCGATCACCACCAGCTGCACCTGCAGCGACTCCGTCCGCACGCCCGTTCCGACCGCGACCTCGGTGCCCAGCGCCGCCTGGTGCAGCGCCGGCGCCCGGGTCACCAGCGCGGCGAGGAGCACCGCGATGACGCAGAACGGGATGCGTACCTGCTCCCAGCCGAGCCCGTTGAGCGAGCCGGCGCTCCAGCCGACGGCGGCGATCGCCACCTCGAGTTCGGTGCGCAGCACGATCCACGAGTTGACCGCGGTGAGCATGGCGTTGACCGCGATGCCGATCACGATCAGCCGCAGCCCGGAGACCCCGCCGCGCATCGCGAGCAGGTAAACCAGGGCCGCGGCGGCGAGACCGCCCAGCACGGAACCGGCGGTCAGCCGGGCGGGCGTGCCGGACAGGACGGTGATGGCGACCAGCGCGCCTGTGTAGGCGCCCGCGTCGAGGCCGATCACGTCCGGGCTGCCCAGCGGGTTGCGGGTGACGTTCTGGAAGACGGCGCCCGCGGTGCCGAGCGCCGCGCCGAACACCACGGCGGCGAGCACCCTCGGCAGCTGCCACTCGCGGATCATCACGTTCGGGCCGCCGCGCTGCCCGCTCAGCGCGGCGAACACCCGCGCGGGGCTGGTCCAGCCGTCGCCGTAGCACAGCGCGGTGAGCCCGAGCGCGAGCAGCAGCACCAGCATCACGGCCGTGAACACCAGCGTCCGGCGTTCCACCAGGGCTGAGAAGCGGCCCCGGCGCAGCACCAGGGCGGTTCCGGTCGCGCTCACGGTTGTGCCACCCCATACCGCCGTACCGCCCAGATCAGGGCGGGTCCGCCGAGGAAGGCCGTGACGATGGCCACCGGCACCTCACCGGTGGTCAGCAGCACCCGGGCGGCGGTGTCGGCGGCCAGCAGCAGGACCGGGCCGAGGACGGCGGCGAACCCGATCAGCCACGGCACCGAGCCGTCCGCGGCCCGGCGCACCAGGTGCGGCACGATCAGGCCGACGAACAGGATGGGACCGGCGATCGCGGTCGCCGCCCCCGCCAAGGCGGTGATCAGCACCAACGTGACCAGCCGGACCCGCGTCACGTTCACGCCGAGGGTGTGCGCCACCGCCTCGCCCAGTGCGACGGCCGCGAGCTGGCGGCTCAGCAGCAGCGCCGCGGCCACCGCGACCGCGATCACCAGCAGCGGCACCGTGTTCGGTGCCTGCTCCCGGCCGGCCAGCGAACCGATCGACCAGAACCGGTACTTGTCGAACACGGTCGGCGAGATCAGCCGCATGCCCAGCGTGAGACCGGTCAGCACGGAGCTGAGAGCCATTCCGGCCAGCAGCATGCGCAGCGGTGAACGCCGGCCCACCGCGGCGACCAGCGCGGCCGCCGCCACCGCGCCGACCACGGCCGCCAGCAGTTCGCCGAGCGCGTTCACGGTGAGCCCGAGGCCGGACCCGACGCTGATCGCGAACCCGGCGCCCGAGGTGACGCCCAGCACCCCCGGTTCGCCGAGCGGGTTGCGCGACAGCACCTGCACCAGCACCCCGGACACGGCGAGCGCGGCACCGACCCCGATGGCCAGCACCCCTCTCGGCAGCCGGATGTCGCGGACCAGGGCGACGTCGTTCGGGTCCCCGCTCCCGGACAGCGCGCGCAGTGCCGTGGCCGGCCCGGTGAAGTGCGCGCCCACTCCAACGCTGACCACCATGACCGTGGCCAGCGCGACGAGCCCGGCGAGCAGCAGAAGCGGCCGCCGCGCACCCCACGTTGACCCGGTGCTGTCGGCAGCTGTCGCCGTGGCGGTCATTTCAGCAGGGGCGCGAAGGCCTTGTCAGCCGCGTCGAGCGTCATCTCCGCCTCCCGGTAGGTCGCGGCTTCGGTGTATCGCAGCGGGAAGACCTTGCCCGCCTTGACCGCGGGCAGGTTCTTCCACAGCGGCGAGTCCAGGACGGACTGCACCGGGGGCGGCACCGAGCCGTCCGCCTTGAGCGAATAGGTGATCGCGTCGGCCTCCGCGAAGGCGTCGGGCAGCTCCTCGATCGACGGGTACTCGCTGACGGACCTGGAGCCCTTGCCCTCGACCTTGACCGCGCCGTAGTAGTTGGCGCCCATGTCCTGCGTCACGTTGGTGCCCCACGAACCGTGGAACTCGCGCTGGAAGGTGCCCTTGGCGACCTCACCGTAGGCGCCGACGTGCCCGAGCTTCAGCTTGGGCAGTACGGACTTGTACTTCTCGGCCAGCTGCTTGGCCTTCAGCTCGTACGCGGTCCGGGTGGCGTCGAAGCCCTTGAGCGCGCCCGCGGCGTCGGCCTGCCTGCGGGACAGTTCCCGCCACGCCTTGGGCACCGACGGGCCGAGCGTCACGACCGGTGCGATGGACTCCAGGCGCTTCATGTTGATGTCGGCGAGCGCCGGCTTCGGCACCCCGATGACGATCAGATCAGGGTCCGCCTTCGCGATCGCGTTGTAGTTGGTCTCCGCGGCGGACTCACCGGCGACCTTGGAGATCTCGTCGTACCGCTCGCGTTCCGCGGCGCCCATCATCGGCAGGCCGCGTTGCCAGGTGGAGACGCCCACCAGCGGGGCGCCCGAGTCGAGCAGCGCGGGCACCGCGTAACCGGTGGCCACCACCCGCTTCGGCTTCGCCGGGATGGTGATGGTGCCGTTGTCGGCGACGAACTTCCTGGTGGGTCCGGCGTCGCCGCCGGTGCCGGCGTCACTGGAGCCGCAACCGGCGGCCAGCGCGGCCGCGAGCGCCACGGCGCCCACGATACGGAACCGGGCGGAGGGGCTCCGGGTGGAGACGGGCATGGCTCTTCCTTGGGAGTGGGGGGCGGGGGTCAATGGCGGGGTTCGTGCTCATGGGTCCTCGTCGAAGTCGGCGACGCCGCGCTTCCAGTAGCCCGTGATGTCGTAGTCGGCCCTGGCCAGCCGCAGTTCGTCGCGGACCCAGCGGCGCAGCGGCTTGAGCACCCCGGCTTCACCGGCGAGCCACACGTACACCCGTTCGTCCGGCGGGACCTCGGCCCGCCGCACCGCGTCGGCGAGCAGGCCGATGGTGCCGGGCGCGGCGGCGCCGCGATGCAGCCAGCACACCTCGACCCCTTCCGGCGGGTCCAGCCCGATCTCCTCCCGGGCGTCGGCGACCTCGATGAACGCCCAGCCGCGGGCCGTACGGGGCAGTTCCTCCACCCGCCGCGCGATCGCGGGCAGCGCGGTGATGTCGCCGCCGAGCAGGTAGCGGTCGTAGGGCGGCACGATCAGGCCGCCGGGCGGGCCCGCGACGTGGACGATCTCACCCGGGCGCACCGCCCGCGCCCACGCGGCGCCGAGCCCTTCGGTGCCTCCGGCGCCGTGCAGCGCGATGTCGATGTCGAGTTCCCGGCCGACCGGGTCGTAGCGGCGCACCGTGTACTCGCGTGACGTCGGCGCCGGCCGCGGCCAGCGCAGCAGGTCGCCGTCGGGCTCGGGCAGCCGCAGGCTGCCGTCGTCCTCAGGGAAGATCAGTTTGACGTGCTCGTCCGGCGCGTGCGACTCGAACCCGTCGACGCCGGGCCCGCCCAGCGTGACCCGCACCAGGCCCGCACCGACCATGCCGGTGCGAAGCACCTCGGCCGCGCAGACGCGGATCGGGTAGCGGACCTTCGCGGGCACGGTGCCCGCCCGCACCTCGGCGATCCTGGCCAGGTGCCCGGTCACTGGTTCACCCCCGCCCGGGCGGGCACGGACAGTGCGGAGAGCACGTCGGCGGTGGTGGTGACCACGCCGCAGCGCTGCGCCACGTACTCGCAGGCCCTGTCGTGCCAGGCGCGGGAGAAGTCGGCGACCGCGTCGGCGACGAAGAAGGCGCGTATGTCGCGCATGAACGCCTCGACGGCCGTGGCCTGGCAGCCGATGTGCGCGTACACGCCGGTGATCAGCAGCTGATCGCGCCCCCGCGCGGTAAGGGCTTCGTGGAACGTGCTGCGCTGGAACGCGCTGTAGCGCCACTTCACCAGCACCGTGTCCACGGGTTCCGGTACGAGGTCGGTCACGATGTCGGCGGCGCGCGGGTCGTCGTCGATGACGGCGCCGATGCCCGGTCCCCAGAACTCGGTGAGCAACCCGCGGTCGGCGTCGGCCTGGCGGCCCGGCTGCGCGGTGTAGAACACCGGCACCCCGGCCACGCGCGCCGCGGCGAGCAGGCGTGCGGTATTGGCCGTCAGTTCGGGGATCGGCGACCCGGCAAAGGGAGCAAGGAAGTAGCGCTGGGCATCGTGGACCAGCAGAGCCGCCCGCGCCGGCTCAAGTGGCCAGCGCACCCGGCCGGTGGGCAGTTCGGCCGCCGCCGGCAGCGGATACGGTGCGATCTTCGGCAAGGACATCGGTCACCCTTCCTTCTCCTGGGCGGCCAGCGCCGCCCGCAGATCCCGCTTGCTGGTCTTGCCGACCCCGGTGACCGGGAACGCGTCCACCACGCGCACCAGGTCGGGCACCTTGAACGCGGCCACCCCGCGCTCGCGCACGAACTTGCGCAGCTGAACCCCGGTCGGCGCCGCACCGTCCGCGGGCACCACGTAGGCGCAGGTGCGCTCACCGAGGTAGGCGTCGGGGACCGCGACGACGGCCGCGTCGAGGACGTCCGGATGCGCCATCAGGTGGTTCTCCACCTCTTCGGCGGCGACCTTCTCACCGCCCCGGTTGATCTGCTCCTTGACCCGGCCGACCACTTCCAGGTGCCCGGTCGCGGTGCGCCGCACCAGGTCCCCGGTGCGGTAGAAGCCGTCCGGGGTGAACGCGACCTCGTTGTGCCCGCCCGCGCGGTAGTAGCCGCGGATGGTGTACGGGCCCCTGGTGAGCAGCGCGCCGACCGCGCCGTCGGGCACCACGTCGGTGGACGCGGCCAGCGGGTCGTCCGGGTCGACCACGCGGATCTCGTCGTCGGGCGATATCGGCCGGCCCTGGGTGCCCAGCACGATCTCGTCCGGGTCGTCCAGGCGGGTGTAGCAGACCAGCCCTTCGGCCATGCCGAACACCTGCTGCAACCGGCAGCCCAGCGCGGGCCCGATCCGTTCGGCCAGCTCCCGCCCGCACTTGGCGCCGCCGACCAGCAGCACGTCCAAGGAGGACAGGTCGCAGCCGGTGCGTCCCGCCGCCTGCACCCAGGCCGCGGCCAGCGGCGGCACCACGCCGGTGATCGTCACCCGTTCCGCCTCGATCAACGGGAACACGGTGTCGGCGTCCGGACGCGGTGCCAGCACGACCTTGGCGCCGGCGTGCAGCGCTCCGAGCACCCCCGGCGAGCTGAGCGGGTAGTTGTGCGCGGCCGGCAACGCGGCGAGGTACACGCTGTCCGGGGCCAGCGCGCAGATCCGCATGCTTTCCCGCACGCTGTAGAGGTAGTCGTCGTGAGTGCGCGGGATCAGCTTCGGCAGGCCGGTGGTGCCCCCGGACAGTTGCAGGAACGCCACTCCGGCCGGGTCCGGGTCGGGCAGCTCGCGGGGCCGCGCGGCGGACAGGTCGCCGAACTCCGCCGAGCCGACCACGTGAACCGCCCGCAGCGACGGCACCGCTCCGGCCACCGCGCGCGCGGTGGCCGCGTGGTCGTGCCGCTCGTGCTCGCCGACCGTGATCACCGCGACCGCCTCCGCCTGTCCGGCAATGTGCCGCAGTTCGCTGTCGCGGTGCGCGGGTAACGCGAACACCGGCCACGCGCCCAGCCGCCACAGCCCGAACACCACGGGCAGGAACTCCGGCACGTTCGGCAGTTGCACCAGGACGCGGTCCCCTGCCCGGACCCCGGACTCGGCGAGGCCCGCGGCGATGCGGTGTGCGCGTTCGTCCAGTTCGGCGTAGGTCCACCGGGTCTCGCCGCCGACCACCGCCGTCCGCTCGGCATGGGCCGCCGCCAGCGCGGTGAGCAGCGCTCCGAAGGTCTGGCCGCGCCAGTGGCCGGCCGCGCGGTAGCGGGCGGCGGTCTCCGGCGGCCACGCGACGACGTCCGCGCTCACGAGGGCGTCCCCTCTCCGAGCGCCCGCAGCAGGGTCTGGAACTTCGCCGTCGTCTCGTCGAGCTCCCTGTCCGGGTCGGAGCCGGAGACGATGCCCGCGCCCGCGTGCAGCCGCACGATCCGCTCGGACACCTCGGCGCTGCGGATGGTGACGACCCACTCCCCGTCCCCGGAGGTGTCGGTCCAGCCGACCAGTCCCGCGTAGTAGCCGCGGTCCGCCGGTTCCAGCGCCGCGATGGCGTCCCGCGCCGCGGCCGGCGGCACCCCGCAGACCGCGGGGGTCGGATGCAGCGCCTCGGCCAGGCCCAGCGCGGAGGAGGTGGGGGCGGCGGGGGCCGCGAGCGTACCGGTGATCTTCGTGGACAGATGCCACATGGTCGGTGTCCCGATGACCGACGGCTCGGCGGGCACGTCCAGGTCCACGCAGAACCGGCCGAGCACGTCGGCGACCCCGGCCGCCGTGTGCGCGTGTTCCGCTCTTTCCTTCTCGGACGCCAGCAGGGCGGCGACGCGCCGCCGGTTCTCCGCGTCGTCGGCGCACCGGGGCAGTGACCCGGCGAGCGGGTTGGCCACGACCTGGTCACCGCGCCGGGACACCAGCAGTTCGGGGCTCGCGCCGACCAGGGTGCGCGGCGCGGGGTCGCCGGGCGCGCTGACGTCGATGGCGAACGCGTGCGCGGCGGGGTCCGCGCGCACCAGGCGGGTCAGCAGCGCGGGCACCGAGACCGGTCCGTCCGCGGCCAGTTCGAGGCCGCGGGCCAGCACCACCTTGCTCAGCTCGCCGCCGTCTATTAACGCCAGCGCACGGCGCACGGCGTCGGTGTAGCAGCCGGGCTCCGGCCGGGGCCTGATCGACCAGCGCCGCGCGGGCGCGTCGGGCACCGGAGCGCCGACGGGCGCGCCCGCGCGCCGCACCACTGACGGGACGACCAGTGTGGCCGACGCCTCCGGGCGGAACCCGAGCGCGCCGATCACCACCGGACCCGCCGCCCCGCCGACGGCCGCCGCCCCGCCGACGGCCGCCACCTCGGCGAGTGCCGCCGCGGCCGCGGTCGCCCGGTTCCCGGGGGCGCCGCCGACCACGGCGTCCACCCCGTCGGCGAGGAGGGTGCCACGAGTCGAAGAGAAGTAGTACGAGCCGGGGAGATACGCGGCCAGCAGGTCGGCGGCGCGGTACACGGGGCGGGGGCGCGTCAGCGCGGATACCGACACAGGAGGTTCCTTTCCGTCGATTTCAGGCTGGCGGACCTAAAATCGACGCGATCAGTGGGAGCTTGACGATCAGTGGGAGCTTGACGGTTAGTGGGAGCTTGACGGTTAGTGGGAGCTTGGCGATTAGTGGGAGCTTGCGGTCACGCCCGCAGAGTGGCGCCGCCGTCGACGTAGATGTTCTGCATGGTGATGTGCCGGGCGTGGTCGGAGGCCAGGAACAGCACCGCGTCCGCGATGTCCGCCGGTTCGGCGACCCGGCCGAGCGGGATGCCCACCCGGAATCTGTCCGGGTCGCCGTGCAGCACCCGGCTCTCCGCGTCCTCGTCCGTCCACAGCAGGCGCATCATGGCGGTGTCGGTGGATCCTGGGGAGACCGCGTTGCAGCGCACACCCGCACCGGCCACTTCGAGCCCCAGGCACCGGGTCAGCATGGTCGCCGCCGCCTTGGACGCGGCGTAGGCGGCCATCCCGGTACGGGGTACGCCCGCCGCGTTGGAGCCGACGGTGACCAGCGCGCCGCGCCGTCGCCCGGTCATCCGCCGGGCCAGTTCCCGCAGCACCGTGAACACGCCGGTGACGTTCACCGCGAAGGTCGCCGCCCAGTCCTCGTCAGAGGTCTCGCAGACCGTCGCCGGGCGCAGGATCCCGGCGACCGACACACCGATGTCCACCGGGCCCAGCCGATCCTCGGCCGCTGCGATCGTCGCGTCGACCGCCGCCACATCCGTTACATCGGCGGGGAACGGCATCACCCGATCGGCGCACCGGGCGGCCAGCCGGGTCAAGCCCTCGGTGTCGACGTCGACGGCGGCCACGGTGGCACCGGCGTCGGCTAACGCCCTTGCCACAGCGGCACCGATGCCACGGCCCGCGCCCGTGACCAGCGCGTTCTTCCCGGCCACGCCTGGCCAGCTCTCTGGCAGCGCCACTCGATTCTCCTCATTAATTAGGTTAGGCTCGCCTAACGTAGCGAGACCTCAAGCGGGCGTACAGACCTAATCCGGCCCAATCGGACGACGCACCCCAAACCGCGCCACGCCCGCCCTGATGCGAAGGTGGCCACGGTGGATGGGCGCCAGTGGCGCCCGAGCTGGGCATCATCAGAGCCCGGCCAGTTCGGGGAGCCGGCGCCCAGATCGAGCGGGGCGTTGGTCACCGTGCAGGCGAACCCGCGCCGCCACGGGTTGACCTCGTCGGCGACGCGTTCATCGCCGAGGACGCCTTCGCCGCCGAGATAATGCGGATCGCCCGAGACGACAGAACGGCAAGGGCGGTGACCACTTTTCCCTCTTGATAGAAAAGTTAGGCTAACCTAACATCATCTCATGTCGCGCAGCTCGCCTCCCAAATCGGCATAGATGGCAAATCCGTTGCCGTGCACACGTCGAAGACGACTGAAGACATGGCATCAAGGCACCGAGCCGATGATGAACCCGGCCGAGCACGTGAAATCGCAGAATCCCGGCATGGTCTCGGACATGTTCGTCGAACGCGCCGCCGCACACGGCTTTCGCGGTCGGCGGTTGAGCACCGGCCGCCGCATTGTCCACATCAGACTGATTGGGAGGCCGCATGGCCGAGGATAAGGCAGGATCGGCATTGGACGCGGATCGGCTGCGCGCAGACGTCGCGAAACTGCTCGGCGAAGCACCCGAGAACATCGATTCCTCGGCCAACCTGCTGGACCACGGCCTGGACTCGATCCGCATCATGAGCCTGGTCGAGCGGTGGCGTGAAGAGGGCGCCGAGATCACGCCCCTGGAGCTCGCCGAAGCGCCGACGCTGGCCAGCTGGATCGAGATGATCGGGCGAAAAACGGCGGCGGGATGAGTGCCCAGATCACGGCCACGCCGGCCGCTAGTCGAGGCCACCGGGTGGTGCTGCTGAGACCGTCCCCGTAGACGCGTCACCGGCGGAAGCAGCGCTTGCACCGTCCCCGTGCCCAACCCTGCGTCTACGGCGAAACGTCATGGGTTCTCAATTCAGGCTCGGATGCAGCGCGGCGAACAGGTGCAAGGAGGAGATTTCGGGGGAGGCGAGCCTCCCGGTTATCTGTGTGCCGAGGTGCCACCTCGTAGCGGTCTTCGCCAATGCAGGCCTGTCCTGAATGGTCAGCTCCGCGCAGTAGGGACTCAGCTCGCCCGCGACCGCATCGACCACGTCACCAGAATCGGTCGCGGGTGGTCGTCGGCCACCCGATCCAGCGTGGTGCGCATCCGCATCAGCATGGTTGCGGGGTCGCGGGCGTTGCAGCTCGGTAGTGTCTCCAGCACGCCCTGAGCGAGCAGAGTGTGCCGGGGCGAGCGAAAGTAGAACGAATGGCCCGGCCTGTACCCGTCTAGCGGGTCGATGCCATGAGACGCCTGCCTTACGCTGCTCAAATGCTCGTCCGTTCCGTGAGCGACTCGGGGGCGCAACGCAGCTGCTGTCGAGACGATCGTGCTTGGCCGCGGCTGGCTATGGCGACGTGTCAGTTCCACCCTCGGCAGTGGGACTGGGCGAGTGCGATGAGGGTCCGGGTGGTGGTGGCGACCTCGGAGAGGGCCACGCACTCGTCGGGGGTGTGCATGCGGGCGATGTCACCTGGGCCGTACTGGACTGTTGGAATACGGCCGAGACCGGTGAGAAGGCGTAGGTCGCTGCCGTATGGGGCGCCCCAGACGGCCGGAGTGGCGCCGGTGACGGCGGCGTGTGCCTCGGTGAGCCGGTTCAGCAGGTCGCCGTCCGCGGGGGGAAGGCGCCCGGAGGCGAACCGGCCGCCCCACCACTCGACCTCCACAGGATGGCGGCGCAGCCATTCGTCGGAGGCGCAGACGTTGGCCACCGTTTGCTCCAGCGCTCGCCGTGCGGCCTGCTCGGGCTCGCCCAGGGCGACGCCGATGCGGCCCTCGGCGATCAAGTCCCCGGGGACCGTGGACGACCAGTCACCCGCGTGGACGGTTCCGATCTCGATCGCGTATGGGAGGTCCCACCGTTCCATCAGAGTGTCGACGCTCGTGTTTCGGCGGCGTTCCAGCGCTCGCAGCGCGGCGAAGAGCGGCAAGAATTTCTCTATTGCACTTACCCCGTCGTAACGCCGGGCGGCGTGGGCTGCGCGACCGCGTATCCGGAGGCGGAAAGTCAGCGAGCCCGCGTTCGCGGGGACGACGTCCAGCCCGGTGGGTTCAGGGATGACACAGGCGTCAGCCCGCCAGCCACGCTTGAGGAGGGCATAGGTTCCCATGCCACCGTCCTCCTCACCGGGCACACAGGCGATCAGGACGTCACCGCGTAGCCGCCGACGGCGCAGCGCGCGCATCGCGAACAGCGAGGCGACCAGGCCGCCCTTCATGTCGCAGGCGCCGCGTCCGTACAGCAGGTCGCCGTTGATGCGGCCGCTGAAAGGGTCGTCGCTCCAGGCGGACGGGTCACCGGCCGGGACGACATCGACGTGGCAGTTCAGCATGAGGGAGGGGCCGCCACCGGTGCCGGGCAGGCGGCCGACGAGCCCCCAGGCCCGGGTTCTCGCGACCTCCATGCCGGGGAAGTCGGTCTCGGCGGTGACCTGGTTCAGGGGGATGGGCCAGTGGTCGACTTCCAGGCCCTCGGCTCGCAGCCACGTCGCGAGTCGGTCCTGGATCTGTGCTTCCGCGGCTGAGCCGCCGATGCTGGGGATGCGGACCAACTCTGCGAGAAGTTCGGCCATGCCCGCGACATCATCTCGCGTGACGCCGGTGGCGATGGTCACGGGTGGTCCGTGAGGTAGCCGCCCATCGTCTGGAAGAACTCGGTGGCGGGCAGGTCGATGTCGTCGTCGGTGCGGACTCTCTCGATGACGAGGCCGTGGTTGCGTCCGCGGTGAGCGTCCGCGCCGGCGACGATCACCACGCCGTCGCCTTCGCGAATGAAGACACGTCCCGGCGTGCCTCCGTAGACGCCCTTGGAGACTGATGCCTTCAGCACTCGGACGCGCTGCCCCTTGTAGTGGGTGAAGGCGTTGGGGTAGGGGTCGGACTGCGCGCGGACCAGGCGTTCGGTGTCTTCGGCGGGCCAGGCCCAGTCGATGCGGCTGTCCTCGATCGAGCGTTTGTGGAAGAAGCTGGCCCTGGTTCGGTCCTGCGGGGTGAAGTCGGTACGACCGGAGGCGAGCAGGTCGAGCGCTTCGGTGACGATCGGACCGAGCAGGTCGACGGTGCGGTGGAACAGGTCGGTGGCGGTGTCGGTGGGGCCGACCGGGACCGCGCGCTGGACGACGATGTCGCCGGCGTCCAGTTCGTCGTTCATCATGTGCGCGGTGACCCCGACCTCCTTCTCGCCGTTGATGAGCGCCCAGACGATCGGGGAGAAGCCTGCATAGGCGGGGAGCAGCGAGTCGTGGATGTTGAGGGTCCCGCGCGCTGGAAGGTTGAAGATCTGTGGCGGGATCCAGGTCCGCCAATTGTTGGCGACGATGAGGTCGGGGTCGGCGGCTTTGAGCCGGCCCATCAGTTCTTCGTCGTCGGGACGGTTGCGCAGCAGTACGGGCACGCCGTGCTGGGCGGCCAGGTCGGCGACCGAGTCGTCCCAGATCTTCTCGTAGGCGTGGTCGCTCTTTGGGTGCGTCACGACAAGTAAGACCTCGTGTCCGGACTCCAGCAGCGCCTGGAGGGTCCGGTGTCCCCATGTCTGGTAGCCGAACATCACGACCCGCATGCGGCCTCCTTGTGCGGACATTCAGTGGAGGTTAGGCTCACCTCCGTTAGGTGAGCCTAACCTAATCGAAATGTCGCACTGTGGGAAGCCTAGAGATGTGCGCGATGGGCCAGGACGCGTCGCGTACATCGGTTTCGCCCTGCCCGGAACCCACGACTCCCGACCAAAGCTGTCCGCCCCCTGGAAAGGCTCTTCCATGCCCCCCTCGGACATGCACGTTTACGATCTCATCGGCATCGGCTTCGGTCCGTCCAACCTCGCCCTGGCCATCGCGCTGCGGGAACGGCGGGCGCAGACCGGCGATGCGGTGGACGCGGTGTTCCTCGAGAAGCAACCGGCGTTCGGCTGGCACCGCGGAATGCTCATCGAGGGCACGACCATGCAGGTGTCCTTCCTGAAGGATCTGGTCACGATGCGCAACCCGGCGAGCGGCTTCGGCTTTCTCAGCTACCTGCACGACCGTGGTCGGATGGCCGACTTCATCAACCACAAGACGATGTTCCCCTCGCGGGCGGAATTCCACGATTACCTGGAATGGGCCGCAGTCGCATTCGACGAGCAGGTCGAGTACGGCTCGGAGGTCGTCGGCGTGACCCCGGTCGTCGTCGACGGCGCCGTCGAGTACGTCGACGTCGTGGTGCGGCAGGGCGGCTGCTCCGACGAGCTGACCACGCGGCGCGCTCGGAACCTGGTGATCGCCGCGGGGCTGGAGCCGGTCCTGCCCGACGGGACCGCCGAGAGCGAGCGGATCTGGCACACCGAGGAACTGCTCGACCGCGTGACCGGCCTGCGCGACCCGCGGCGGCTGCTGGTGGTGGGCGCTGGTCAGAGCGCCGCCGAGGCCACCGACTACCTGCACCGCACTTACGCCGACGCCGAGGTCTGCGCGGTCTTCACCAAGTACGGCTACACGCCCGCCGACGACAGCTCGTTCGCCAACCGTGTCTTCGACCCGGAGGCGGTCGACCACTTCTACGCGGCGTCCGACGAGGTCAAACGGATGCTGATGGACTACCACCAATCCACCAACTACTCGGTGGTCGATCTGGAGCTCATCGACGAGCTCTACCGGCGGCACTACCAGGAGAAAGTGGCGGGCGAGGAGCGGCTGCGCATCCTCAACGCCTCGCGGATCGTCGACGTCGCGTCCGATGGCGCGGGGGTGCGGTCCACGGTGGAGTTCCTGCCGACCGGCGAACGCACCACGCTGGACGCCGACGTCCTCGTCTACGCGACCGGCTACCGGCCGTGCAACCCGCTGAACCTTCTCGGCGGGGTGGGAGAGTACTGCTTGCGACACACCGACGGCGCCGTGCGCGTGGAGCGTGACTACCGCATCGCCACCAGCGGGGCGATGAGCTGCGGCATCTACCTGCAGGGCGCCACCGAGCACACGCACGGCATCGGCTCCACGCTGCTGTCCAACACCGCCGTCCGCGCCGGTGAGATCGCCGATTCGATCGGCGAACGCCTCGGTTCCCTCGACCGGAACCCCTACGCCGTCCGCTGACCTGTCGACGAACCTCCGCCGTCCGGGTCAAGCGTTGTGCCTGCAGAGCCCGGCCCCGCGCCGGGCTTCGCGGCGCAGTGCGGCGGGGCCGCCCCGGGGTTAGGGGGCGGTGCCTTTGTCGTGCGGCCGTCCGTGTTGGCGTCCCATGGGATGCCCAAGGACGTGCGGCTGACCGGGTCGGGGGTCACCTGGCAGCGAAGCCCGAAGACGTCTGCGGCCACCGTCGGCGTCCCGATCGTCACCGGCGACAGGTGCACACACTGCGCGATCCCACCCGCGGCGGACTCGCCTCCGCACTCAACGAACTCGCCGAGACCGCCGCCTGCGAACTGCTCGGCCTGGCCCCCCTGCACGTGGCCAACGAGGGCTGCCTGGTCGCCTTCGTCGCACCGACCGCGGCCGACGCCGTCCTGCACGCGATGCACACCCGCCCCGAAGGCGCTCGCCGCCCGTGTGATGGGCAGCCTCGCCGATGAGCATCCCGGCCGCGTCCACATGCGGACTTTCATCGGCGGTGTCCGCGTCGTCGACATGCTCGTAGGCGAACAACTCCCACAGGTGACCGACCGTTCGGGGAGACGCCCTCGTCCCGCTATCGGTTCCGGGGTCATGGTGTGCCGGGGGCATCGCGCCGTTCGGTACGGCCGATGAACGAGCCGGATCAGATTCCTGTACTCCGGCACCCCGAACCGGCGCGATCCCGACAAGCGGACAGACGTGTATAAATCTGCATTGTGTTCTTTGCGAAGACCGAAGCGAATCGCATTATTGAGCTTGCGAATCGATTATTCCAAACAATTTAGGATAGCCTGTCCTTGCCGAGGATAGGCTATCCTAAATAAGGTCGCCCTAAGCAATCGGAGTGCTTTAGAGATCCTTTCACATAGTGCGACGGTGGCCATTTGCGTGATCATCTAAGTTCCTAACGCTGTGACCTCAAACAACGTTCTGAACCGCAGGTGCGCGGCTTGCTTCTTCCAAGAACATTAGAAAGTCGGTCGCGATGTGAAACCGGGATGTGGCAATTGTCCATCTACTGGTCGGCCGAAGATCGTCACGCGGCCGATCGTACGTTCGGTGCCATGACCTGTGTCTTCATGCAGACTTCGCTGTTCCGTCGACGCATCTTGGGGCCTTCTTGTTGAGAATCTCAGCTTCATCTTTTCTGGCTCGGATGAAGACGCCGAAGCCTCCGATGGTGCAGTCCATGCAATGAATTCGTCCGGGAACGGATATTCAACTCGAAATTTCAGGGCTGGTGAGGATCTGCCGGCCGTGCCAGCGTCAGCTACATGGAAGGTGACAGCCAGATCATCGGGCTGCTCAACGAGCAGCTCACAGCGGAACTGACGGCGATCAACCAGTTCTTCCTGCACGCCAAGATGCAGCAGGACTGGGGCTACGTGCGGCTCGCCAAGCACTCGCGCAAGGAAGCCCACGAGGAGCTGGAGCACGCCGAGCGCATCACCGAACGAATCCTTTTCCTGGAGGGAACTCCGAACTACCAGAAACTCAACGCACTGCGGATCGGGCAGGACGTCCCTGAGCAACTCCGGAATGACCTGGCCCTGGAGATGGAGACCGTGACCCGGCTGCGCCCCGGCATCGCGCTGATGCGTGAGCGCGGCGACGTCACCTCCGCCCGGATCTTCGAGGAGATCCTCGCGGACGAAGAAGAGCACGTCGACTACCTGGAGACCGAAGTGGGCCTCGTCGAGTCCCTCGGCGAGCTCAACTACTTGCAGCGCCTCACCGACGCGCCTGGAGAGGACTTCGCCGAGCCCGTCTAAAGCCCTGCGACGACCGACGGGCCCGCGCCGACGCGGGTGTCGCGGCCGTCCCCCCGCTCGCACCCGGGCGCCGAGGATCAGCTTGGTTTCCGACCTGACCCGCTTTCAGGCCGGGGGCGGGATGACCTTGGCGGCCGGGTGCACGTCCACCTACCCCATGTCGACCCGACCCGCCTGTGAGGACGACGGCGACCGCCGCGAGGCCCGGACGACCTGGTGCGCACCGTCCTGCCGATCCCGTGCCTTTCGCCCGGTGCCCCGTGCGGACCAAGCGGCCGGCCGCCCGACTGAGCACCGGAGTCGGCGGTTCCGTTAGCCGGCTGGGCCGGGTGCCGGTCCTCGGCGACGCCCCGTCGCTTCCCATATGGGAGGTGCCGCTGCTCGTGCGGGGACGGAGACATGAAGTTGTGGCGAGACCGTGGGCATCCCGCACATGCCCGTCACATCGGCCGCCCCCACCTCCGTCCCGGCCGGCGTGGCCGGGCACGTGCAGACCCGCCGCGGCGCCGGAAGCCTGAGCTGGACGAACGACTGACCGCCGGTTACCGGCCGCCCCACAGCGGATCCCATCAAAGAAGGAGCATGATCGTGACCAAGACCCTCCCCGCCGACGGCACGGGTACCCGTGCCGCCCCCCTGGAGAACGGCTGGTGCTGAAGATCACCGAGTAAGATCCACCTGGCTAGTGGGCTCCGCAGGTCCGTCCGCCACGCCGCTCGGTAGCTGACCGAGGACGCGAGCCTCTCGAAAATGCGGAAGGAAACTCGGGTCAGGCCTCCCAAGCAGGTGGAAGCCCCGCAGCGCTGGCCACGCACCCGCAATGGAAGCGGCACCCCTGCCTAACTCTCCGCCCGCTCGCCCGGCCCTCCGACCAAGCCGATCACCGCGCCTGAGAGACGATCATGCGGGATCGGGCGTATCGATGACGGGATCAAGCGTGCCAAGAACGGGATCATTTTGGGTGTGACCTGGAGAAACGCGGGTTGCGGGTTCGCCCTCCAAGATCACGCAGATCTACGAGGGCACCAACCAGATCCAGCGCATGGTCATGGCCTGCCAACTCCTCAAGTAACCCGCCATTCCCACGCACGAACCGGCGATCGCGGGATGATCTCCGGTTCCGTCTCAGTTCCGGGCGGCGACGAGCCGGGCCGCCGCATCCGCGCGTCGATCGCCTGCCCGGCACAGTCGTAGCGACCTGACCCGCATGGAGGGGCGGAGTAACGCAGCGTGCACGCTGGATCCTTATGGCCGGCCCAGTGCCGGACGCCGTCACCGTCGGTCGGGGTCGGCGAGGTGGGTGACGACGGTCTGTGTGATGGCCGCGAGAGTGTCGATCTGGTCGTCGGTGAGCAGGTCGATGAAGTGCCGGCGGACGGATTCGACGTGCGGCGGTGCGGCCTCGACGATCGCGCGGAGACCCGTGTCGGTGAGGACGACGAAGCAGCCGCGGCGGTCGGCGGGCGCGTCCTCGCGGGCCACCAGGCCGCGGTTCTCCATGCGGGTGATGTGGTGGGAGAGCCGGCTCTTGGACCACAGGATCTGCGCGGCCAGGTCGTTGAGCTGCTGCCGGTGCCCCTCGGTCTCGGAGAGCGTGGACAGGACGTCGTAGTCGGCCTCGGACAGCCCTGAGTCGCGCGCCAGGTCACGGGTGAACTGCAGGTCGAGCAGGGCGCGCATGCGCCGGTAGCCCCGCCAGGCGCGGTCCTCGGGCTCGGTGAGCCAGCGCGGTTCGGACACGGGGCTCATCCTACCCGATGGTTGACGTGTCATCTAACGCATCCTATGATGTTGACATGTCAACCAGGAGGTCGCGATGCGAGTTCGTCTGGTGAACCTCTACGCGGGGCTGATCCTCTTCGGGGTCAGCATCGCGCTGCTGCTCAAAGCAGGACTGGGGCTGGCCCCGTGGGACGTCCTCCACCAAGGCCTGGCCGAGCGGACCGGGCTGCCGATCGGCCTGGTGGTCAACGTGGTGGGAGCGCTGGTGCTGGCCCTGTGGATCCCGCTGCGGGAGCGGCCGGGCCTCGGCACCATCAGCAACGTGCTGGTCGTCGGGCCGGCCGCGCAGCTCGCGCTGGTGCTCCTGCCGGAGCCGGGAGATCTCGCGGCGCGGGTCGCGCTGCTGATCTCCGGGGTCGTGCTGAACGCGATCGCCACCGGCCTCTACATCGGCGCGAGCCTCGGTCCCGGGCCCCGCGACGGCCTGATGACCGGGCTGGCGCGACGCGGCGTGTCGATCCGCCGGGCGCGTACGTCGGTCGAGGTGTCGGTGCTGGCGGCCGGGTGGCTGCTGGGCGGCACCGTCGGCGCCGGGACGGTGCTCTACGCCGCCGCCATCGGCCCCCTGGCACAGCTCTTCATTCCACTGTTCACCGTGAAGCGCGCCGAGGAGCACGTCGAGGAGCGTGCCGTCGAGGCCGCGAAGACGCCGGTCGGCGTCCGATGAAAGGGAGTCTCATGAATGCTCTGAAGTTCGGGCTGGACGTGCCGGCATCGGCGGCGCCGGGAAGCGACCCGGTCCGCGAGGCGGCGGAGGCCGAGCGGCTCGGCTTCGACTTCGTCTCCGCCTCGGACCACCCCTGCGGCGCCAGCCCGTCGTTCGAGACGTGGACGATGCTGGCGTGGATCGCCGCGGCCACCACGCGGATCCGGGTGGCCACGCGAGTGCTCGGCGTGCCGTACCGGCCGCCGGCGATGGTCGCCAAGATGGCCGAGACCTTCGACCGGCTTTCGGGCGGCCGGCTCATCCTCGGGCTGGGCGGCGGGTACTCCGACGAGGAGTTCCGGGCGTTCGGGCTGCGGGTCCCCTCGCCGCGGGACAAGATCGACGGCCTGGACGAGGCCGTCGCGATCACCCGCGGGCTGTGGTCACGGCCGGCGTTCTCCTTTGACGGGCGCCTCTACCACACCGACGCCGCCGACCTGGAGCCCAAGCCCGACCGGCGCATCCCCATCTGGCTCGGCACCTTCGGCCCCCGCGCGCTGGCGCTCACCGGCCGGGTCGCCGAAGGCTGGATCCCGTCGTACGGGCTCGTACCGCCCGACGCGATCACCGGCCCGCGCGACCGGGTGCTGGCCGCGGCCGAGGAGGCAGGTCGCGATCCCGGCGACATCGTGCTCGCGTACAACATCGAGGTCCGGATCGGCGCGGGAGCCGGGGATCTGACCGGAACCCCCGAGCAGGTCGCCGAGGGCCTGACCGCCTGCGTGAAGCTGGGCTTCACCGCCCTGAACGTCAAGCCCACCGGGCCGGACCGCGCCGAGCAGGTCCACCGGCTCGCCGAGGAGGTCATCCCGGCCGTCCGCGCGGCGGCGTGACCTCCCCTGAGCGCAAGAGCCGCCGCCGTCCAAGCTGGGGCGCACCCGGTGCGGGACGCGGACGTCACCGCCCGCGTGCGGCCCGAAGTCGTTCCCGCCGGCAAAGCGACCATCCGATTACACGGTCGGCAGGCGGACTTCGAAGAGTGCGCCGCCGTTGGGGGCCTCGCCGACGGTGAGGTCTCCGCCGTGCGCCGTCACGAGGTCTCTGGCGATGGCGAGGCCGAGTCCCGCGCCGCCCTCGTCGCGGCTGCGGGCGTCGTCCAGGCGGACGAAGCGCTCGAAGATCCGCTCGCGGTCGGCGGGCGGCACGCCGGGGCCGTCGTCGGCGACCCGCACGACCGCCGTGCCCGCCTCCTCGCGCAGCGACAGCCGCACGGCCCCGTCCGCGTGCCGTTCGGCGTTGTCGAGGAGGTTGCCGATCACCCGCGAGAGCCGTCCGGGCACGCCCATGACCCGCGGGTCGGCCTCGATCGACGCCTGGACGGGGATCCGGTCGCCCGCCGCGCGCCGGTCCAGCTCGGCCCGGACGAGGCGGCCGAGCGCGACGGGGCGCTCCGGCGGACGGTCGCCCGCGTCGATCCGGGCGAGGAGCAGCAGGTCGGCGGCCAGGTCCTGGAGGCGCACGACGTCCTCGACCAGGCCGTCCACGTCGAGGAGTCCGGGATGCGCCGCCGCGACCTCCAGCTGGGTGCGCAGCGACGCGATCGGGCTGCGCAGCTCGTGCGAGGCGTCCGCGACGAACCCACGCTGCTTGGCGACGGAGTCCTCCAGCGCGGCGAGGGTCGCGTTCGTCGTGGCGGCCAGCCCGGCGATCTCGTCCCGCGACTCGGGCACGGGCACCCGGCGGGCCAGGTCCCCGGCCGCGGTGATCTCGGCCAGCTCCGCCCGGACGCCTTCCACCGGGCGCAGCGCTCGCCGCGTGACCAGCCAGGTCACGCCCGCGACCACGGCGAGCAGCAGTGGCAGGCCGGCGAGCATCGCCCGGGTGACGGTGCCGACCGCGTCCCGCGCGGCGGCAAGGTCCGCGCCCGCGTAGACGGTAACGGTCTCGTTCGCGGGCGTCGTCGCCTCGACCGCGGCGAACCGGTAGTCGGCGGTGCGGCCGTCCACGGTCGCGCTGCCGGTGGAGAAGCGCGGACCGTCGTCCGACACCTCGCCGCGTCCGGGATCGTCGTCGGAGTCGGAATCGCCGTCATCGTCGGAGTCGTCGCCCTGGGGCGGGGACGGGTCGGGCCGCACGTCCGGCGAGCCCGTCCCGCCGATCGCGTCCAGGTCCTCGCCGGCGGCGCGCACGCGTCCGCGCTCGTCCACGACCTGGACCGGGTGGTCGTCGGCGTCCGGCAGGTCGAGGCTCCGGTAGGGGACGCCGGTCGCGAGCTGCGACGCGACGTCCCGGGCCGCGACCTCCGCCTCCAGGTCGGCCTGCCCGCCGAGGTTCGCGCGGAGCAGCAGCACCACCGCCAGCCCGGCCGCGACTAGCGCGACCGCGACCACGGCGGTCGCGCCGAGCGTCGTCCGCGCCCGGACGGACGAGAGCCGCCGCGGCACGTCAGGCGCCCCCGTCCCTGGCCAGTCTGTATCCCGCGCCGCGCACCGTCGTGATGGACCTGCGCCCGAACGGGACGTCCAGCTTGCGGCGCAGCGCGCTCACGTACACCTCGACGATGTTGGGGTCCCCGTCGTAGGCGAAGTCCCAGACCGCCTCCATGATCTGCGTCTTCGACACGACCCGGCCCGCGTTCGAGGCCAGGTGCTCCAGGACGGCGAACTCCTTGGCGGTCAACTCCACCTCCGCGCCGCCGCGGAACACCCGCCGCGCCGCCGGGTCGACGACGAGGTCGCCCAGCGCGATGGCCGGGGCGGCGCCGCGCGTCCGGCGGCGCAGGAGTGCGCGGATGCGGGCGACCAGCACCACGTACGAGAACGGCTTGGTGAGGTAGTCGTCCGCGCCGGTGTCCAGGCCCTCGGCCTCGTCGTACTCGCCGTCCTTGGCGGTCAGCATCAGGATCGGCGTGTCGTCGCCCGCGGCCCGCAGCGACGCGCACACCCGGTAGCCGTTCATCCCGGGCAGCATGATGTCGAGGACGATCAGATCGAACTCCCCGCCGAGCGCCCGGCCGAGCCCCTCCGCGCCGTCATGGACGGTCTCGACCACGAACCCCTCGGCCGCCAGTCCGCGGGCGAGCGACGCGGCCAGGCGTTTCTCGTCCTCCACGAGCAGCAGGCGCATGCCCACAGCCTGCCAAACCGTCCCTGAAGAAGGCTTCAGGAAGCTTCAGGGCGGCTACAGGAACCCCCGGCATCGTCGATGGCGCACGGGGCGGCCGGATCCGCCGGCCGCCGGACGCGACACCTGGAGGGTGCAATGAGGATCGACGCACGGCGGTTCGTCTCCGGACGCGGGCTGCTGGTCACGGTGGTCGCCGCGGGCGTTCTCGCGGGTGGGGGAGCGGCCGCCGCGTTCGCGGCCGACGACGGCCCCGGGACGCCGGCGCCCCCGTCCGGCGGCGCGTCCCCCCGGTCGGGGAGCCCGGTCACGGCGGCGGAGGCGGCGGCCGCGGCGCTGAAGGCGTCCCCCGGCACGATCGAGGAGATCGAGCTGGACGACGATGACGACGGCAAGCGCGCCTGGGAGATCGACATCCTCGGCACCGGCGGCGGCTGGCGGGAAGTGACCGTCGACTCCCGCACCGGGAAGATCCTTTCCGACCGCGCGGCCCGCCCGGACGACGACGACGGCGATGACGACGACGGCGCTCCGTCCGCCGCCGCGTTGCGGAAGGCCCAGGTCAGCGCGTCGGACGCCGCTGCCGCCGCGCTGAAGGCGGTTTCCGGCGCCGTGACGTCCGTCGACTTCGAGCGGGACGACGGCAAGTCCCGCTGGGAGGTCGACGTCAACGGCCCGGACGGGAGAGAGCACGAGCTGACCGTGGACGCCGCCACCGCCAAGGTTCTCACCAACGAGACAGACGAAGACGACGACTGACGGGCGAGGGGCCGGGAACGGAACCGCGTATGAGCGCAGACAGGCCCGGCCCCGGCATCGACACGAGCGTCCCCCACGTGGCGCGCATCTGGAACTACTGGCTCGGCGGCAAGGACAACTATCCGGTGGACCGGGAGGTCGGCGACCAGATCCTCGGGATGCTCCCGGACGTGGCGCGCCTCGCCCGCGCGTCCAGGCTGTTCCTCAACCGGGTCGTCTGGCATCTGGCCGCCGAGGCCGGCGTCCGCCAGTTCATCGACGTCGGGTCGGGCCTGCCCACGGTGGACAACACCCATGAGGTCGCGCAGCGGGCGGCGCCCGAGTCGAAGATCGTCTACGTGGACCACGACCCGCTCGTGCTGCGGCACGCGCGGGCGCTGCTCACCAGCACGCCCGAGGGCGAGACCGCCTACGTCCACGCCGACCTGCGCGACCCCGACCGCATCCTGGACGCCGCCGCGCGGACCCTGGACTTCGACCGGCCGATCGCGTTCACGCTGATGGGCGTCCTGGAGTTCATCCCGGACGACGACGAGGCGTACGCGATCGTCCGGCGGCTCATGGACGCGGTGCCGCCCGGCAGCCACTTCGCCATGTCCGACGGGACGAACGTCGTCCACGGCGAGGCGTCCGACCGGATCGTCGAGGTCTGGAACGCGTCCGGGAACGCGCCGCTGGTCCTGCGCACCCCCGAGCAGCTCGGGCGGTTCTTCGACGGCCTCGAGGTGCTGGAGCCGGGCGTGGTGCCCGTGACGCACTGGCGTCCGGACGGCGGCTCCGAGCCGAACGCGGTGGACGCGTACGGCGGCGTCGGCCGCAAGCCGCGGGATTGACATGCAGCCGTCCGGCTGCCTATTGTGAAAGGCAACCAGATGGCTGCATATAGGGACGGTGCATGGACGACGTCTTCAAGGCGCTCGCCGACGGGAACCGCCGCCGGCTGCTGGACAGCCTCAACACCCGCAACGGGCAGACCCTCCGGGAGTTGTGCGCCGGGCTGGACATGGCCCGGCAGTCGGTCAGCAAGCACCTCGCCGTGCTGGAGGACGCGGGCCTGGTGACGACCATGCGCCGAGGACGCGAGAAGCTCCACTACCTCGACGCCGCCCCGATCAACGCCATCGCCGACCGCTGGATGAGCCGGTACGACCGCGAGCGGGCGAACGCGCTCGCCGACCTGAAGACCGCATTGGAGCAGGACACGATGAGCGAATTCGTCTACACCACCTACATCCGCACCACACCCGAGCGGCTCTGGCAGGCGCTGACCGACCCGGCCTTCACCCGCCGCTACTGGGGCGTCTCCTTCGAGACCGACTGGACCCCCGGCTCCACCATCACCTGGCACGAGGAGTACGCGACGATGGCCGACCCGGAGCAGGTCGTCCTCGAAGCCGACCCGCCCCGCCGCCTCGCCTACACCTGGCACACCTTCACCGAGGAATGGGCGAAGGCCGTAGGCGTGGACGAGGACACACGCGCCAAGCTCCTCGCCGAACCCCGCTCCAAGGTGACCTTCGACATCGAGCCGTCCGGCGAGACGGTCAAGCTGACGGTCGTCCACGAGGCGGGCGACGCCCTCCTGGACATGTGCCGCCACGGCTGGCCGCCCGTCCTGTCCGGCCTGAAGACCCTCCTGGAAACAGGCGAACCCCTCCCCACCGAATAACGGGAAATGCCCCCTGGCCGTGCGTGGGCTGGGGTTAGAGGCGCCTGCCGTTGCTGCCGGGTTCTTCTTCGCCGTCGGTGGTGTGCTCGGGTTCCAGGTACTCGTCGTCGGGCCAGAGGGTGTCGGCGAGGCAGGCGAGGTACTCCTCGTCGGCGGGGTCGAGCTCGGCGGTCATCGACTCCGGGTGGACGGCGGGGGAGGCGCCGTGGGGCGGCGGGTCGGGGTCGAGAGCGGGGGAGTGGCGGGCGGGCACGGGCGGCATGGGGCGGAGCAGGTTCGGCAGGCAGAGGCCGAACAGGGCGGCCAGCGCCACGAGGACCAGGACTGTGAGCACACCACACCGTCCTTCCGCGGTCGAGTTCCACATGATTCTTGCGTAAGGAGCAAAACAGTTGAACGCTACCGGGACGACCCTTCGGATGGGAGCCCGACATGCTGACCGCCGGAGACAATGGGCCCGTGGAGTCTCAGGTGGACGCGCGTACGCGGGAGCTGGCCAGGATCGTCTGGGACCATCTCGTCCTGTCCGAGCCCCTCTCCAAGGCTGACGTGATCCTCGCGCTGGGCAGCCACGACACGCGGGTGGCGGTGCACGCGGCGCGGCTCTGGCACGAGGGGTGGGCGCCGCTTGTGGTCATGTCGGGCGGACGCGGCAAGGTCACGTCGGCATGGGAGCTGACCGAGGCGCAGGTGTTCGGACGCGTCGCGCGCGAGCACGGTGTTCCGGAGCGGGCGCTGCTGCTGGAGGAGACCGCGACGAACACGGGGGAGAACATCACGGCGTCCAGGCGGCTGCTGAAGGAGCGCGGCGCGGCGGTGGGGAGCGGGATCCTGGTCGCCAAGCCGTACATGACGCGCCGGGCGCTGGCCACGGCGCGGCGCCAGTGGGCCGGGGTGAGCTGGTCCGCGTCCGCGCCCGAGCTGGGGTTCGAGGCGTTCGGCGAGGACGAGCGGCAGTTCATCGAGCTGATGGTGGGCGACCTGCAGCGCATGGTCGTCTACGCGGAGCGGGGCTTCCAGGTGCCGATGCCCGTCCCGGCGGCGGCGTGGGCGGCGTACGAGGAGCTGGCGCGGCTCGGCTACGACCGGCACGTGATCAGGTGAACGCCGGGCGCCGGGGCCTCCGCGCGGGCGCCTGAGCGGCGGTGGCGGGGCCTAGGCGGCGGTGGTGGGACGGTGCGGAGCGATCACCTGGCCGTCGGGCAGCAGCTCGCCGGTGTCGTCGAAGACGACGATGCCGTTGCAGAGCAGGCTCCACCCTTGCTCCGGGTGGCTGGCCACGGTGCGGGCGGCCTCGCGGTCGAGGTCGTCCGGCGTCGGGCAGGGCGGCTCGTGCGAGCAGATCGAGTCGTGTTGTGCGGTCACGGTGTCCTCCACGGTGTCCCTGTGAATAAGGACATAGATGCAGCCTGCCGTCGCACGTCCGAAATATGCAAGTCGATGATGGATTCTTTACCGTCAAAGACGTGTGAAGCCGGACAAGGCGGGGCAATCCTGCCCGATTCAGCGCAAGAGGCCCTCATCGGGATCGCCGCCGTGATCGACGTCCAGGCCGACGACCGAGGCGCAGCCCGTGCAGATCCACTCCGCGATGACCGCCTCCGGGTTGGTCCCGTGGGTGCGGTACGGGCGGTCGACCTGCCGGCGCCGCATCCCGTGGCCGCAGGACGAGTGCAGCACCCGGCCGCACGTCGGACACGGCCAGACGTCCTCGCACCGCAGGTCGCAGCGGGGGCAGAGCGGCGACTCGTACGGTCCGGCCGGTCCGCCGGGCTCCAGCTCGCCGAGCCACTCGTGTTCGAGGTCGAGGTACTCGTCGCCTGGCCAGTGGTGGTCGGCCAGCCAGGCGAGGTACTCCTCGTCGCCAGGGCCGAGCACGGCCGTCAGGGACTCGGGGTGCTCGTTCGCCGAACTGCGTCGGCGCCTGCCGTGCCGCGCCGAGGCCAGGAGCGTCAGGAGGCCCAGGAGCGCGGCCGCGGCCAGGCCGGTGGCCCAGGGCATCGCGGCTTCCTTATGATCTTGCGGCGGGATATTCGATCATGAATTCACTTCACAAAACCCTGCGAACGCTACAAGAAAGGTTCTTTACTGAAAAGTCGATCAAAAAGATTCTTTACGTGGGCGGCGGCGGGGGCGGTGTCCGAAACCGGGGCGCGTCCGCGTCCAGAACCCGTGCGGCCTGCGGGAACCGGCGGCGCCGAGCCTCCCCGGCCGAGCCCTCGGCCGGAGCCGGTTTCACTCTCCGCTGAATCCGGCGGGTCGCCGCTGGTGGTCGCGTTTGGACCCGTCTGGGCATGTCTGGGGTCCAGGGGCCCTGGGGTGTGGTTTTCCGCAGGAGCGGGGTGCGGTGCGCGGCCGGTCAGGCGGGCGGTGCGCACCATGGTGACGGGGACGGCCGGTTTCTAGCGTCGTCAACATGATCGAAATGGCGTACGCGGCGACCGGGAGCGAGCCCGCCGGCGGCATCGCGGGATGGGCGACGGACCTGATGGACAAGCTCGGCGCGCCGGGCGCCGGGCTGGCGATCGCGCTGGAGAACCTGTTCCCGCCGCTGCCCAGCGAGGTGATCCTGCCGCTGGCCGGGTTCACCGCCGCGCAGGGCGGGATGAGCCTGGCGGCGGCGCTGATCTGGACGACGGCCGGCAGCGTCCTCGGAGCGCTGGTCCTCTACGGGATCGGCGCGCTGATCGGCCGCGACCGGATCCGCGCGCTCGTGGCGCGGCTCCCGCTGGTCAAGCTGTCCGACCTGGACCGGACGGAGGCGTGGTTCGCGCGGCACGGCGCCAAGGCGGTGTTCTTCGGACGCATGATCCCGATCTTCCGCAGCCTGATCTCCGTCCCGGCCGGGGTGGAGCGGATGCGGATGACGACCTTCCTGATCTACACGAGCCTGGGCAGCCTGCTGTGGAACACGACGTTCGTCCTGGCCGGGTACGGGCTCGGCGACAACTGGCGGACGGTCGAGGAGTACGTCGGCGTCTACTCCAAGGGGGTGCTCGCGCTCGCCGTCCTGGGCGCCGCCGTGTTCGTCGCGGTGCGTATCGTGAAAACGCGGCGAAACGCCCCGGACCAGCGGGCGGACGCCCTAGACCGGCGGGCGGACGACGACATGGCGGGCGAGCGCGCATCGGGTGGAGACGCGAGAGTTCGAACGTGACCGGATCTTCTGACCGCCGCGGCCCGCGCACCCTCGTCCGGGCCGCGGCAGGGTTGTCGGTGGGCGCGGTCACCGCTGGCGTGGAACTGGTCCTGCTGGCGGTGGCGGCGCTCCTGATGGCCTACTCCCTGGCCTTTTCGCGCGGCCAGCGGGTGGTCCCGACGGTGGTCGCGGACGCGGCACAGGCGGCGACCGAACTGGAGCGATGGCGGCTCAGGAAGTTCCACGGCGAGGACAGGCCCGTCCAGTACGGTCCGCTGAAGGCGCTGGCGTATCTCGTCCTGCGCGTGCCGGTCGGGCTGCTCGGCGCGGTGATCCTCCTGCTGCTGGTCTACGGCGCGGCGATGGCGGTCGCGCTGGCCTGGAGCTGGTGGGTCACCGGCGACTACCTGGACGGCATCCCGCCGAGCTGGTGGATCGTCCTGTACACGGCGATCCTCGGGCTGGTGCTGCTGTTCCTCGCCGTCCAGGGGCTGGTCGGGGTCGTGGCGCTGGAGAAGACGGTCGCGCGGCGCTGCCTGGGCCCGAGCCCGTTGGAGGAGTACGAGCGGCGCATCGCGCAGCTGTCCGTCACCCGCGCGGAGGTGGTGGACGCGGTCGACGACGAGCGCCGCCGCATCGAACGCGATCTGCACGACGGCGTCCAGCAGCGCCTCGTCGCGCTCGGCATGCTGATCGGCCGCGCCCGCCGCGCCGGCGACGGGGAGAAGGCGGCCGACCTGCTGCGGCAGGCGCACGAGGAGTCGCGGCGCGCCCTGGAGGACCTGCGGGAGGTCACCTGGCGCGTCTATCCGGCCGCGCTGGACGGCGAGGGCCTGCGCGCCGCGCTGGAGACGGTCGCCGAACGCACCCCGCTGCCGGTGACGATCGCCTACGACGTGCCCGGACGCCCCCCGCACGCGGTGGAGACGGCCGCGTACTTCGTCGTCTGCGAGGCCGTCACGAACGCGGCCAAACACTCGGGCGCCCGCCACGTGAGGGTGGACGTCACCGGATCGGCCACAATGATCGGCGTGCGCATCGAGGACGACGGGAGCGGCGGAGCCGACCCGCGCGGCGGCGGGCTCGCCGGCCTGGCCCGCCGGGTCGCCGCGCTGGACGGCGCGTTCGGCGTGGACAGCCCGCCCGGCGGCCCCACCGTGATCACCGCGGAGCTGCCGTGCGGGTGATGCTGGCCGAGGACTCGACGCTGCTCCGCGAGGGCCTGGTGCGGCTGCTCGCCGATGAGGGCCACGACGTGGCGGCGGCGGTCGGCGACGGCGACGCGCTGATCGCGGCCGTGGCGGCGGGCCCGCCGGACGTCGTGGTCGTGGACGTCCGGATGCCGCCGACGCACACCGACGAGGGCCTGCGCGCCGCGCTGGAGATCAGGAGCCGCTGGCCGGACGTCGGCGTCCTCGTCCTGTCGCAGTACGTGGAGAAGCGCTACGCCACCGAGCTGATCACCGCGGACACGACAGGCGTCGGCTACCTGCTGAAGGACCGCGTCGCGCAGGTGGACGAGTTCCTGGACGCCCTCGACCGCGTCGGCGCGGGCGGCGCGGCGTTCGACCCGGAGGTGGTGCGCCGCCTCCTCGCCGCGCACGGGACCCGGGCGGATCCGCTGTCCCGCCTCACGCCGCGCGAGCGGGACGTCCTCGATCACATGGCGCAGGGCCACACCAACGCCTCGATCGGCGCGATCCTGCACATCTCGCAGAGCGCCGTGGAGAAGCACGTCAACGCGATCTTCGACAAGCTCGACCTGTCGCGCGCGACCGGCTACAGCCGCCGCGTCCTCGCCGTCCTCCGCTACCTCGGAACCTGAACCCGGCTGCCTCGGAACCTGAAGCCGGCTGGCTCGGCACCTGAAGCCGGCCGCCTCGGAACCCGCCGCAAATTCGGTCGAAACCGGACTAATGGCGACGAGTCGGGTATGGGAGGTGGACCGATCCACCGACCCGCGGAGGGAGGGGCCGTGGCGGACACCAACCGAGGCGTCGTGTACCAGCGGCCGGGCGAGGTCACGGTCGAGGACCTGGACTTCCCGAAACTCGAACTGGCCGAGCAGAACGGCCGGAAACTCCAGCACGGCGTCATCCTGAAAGTGCTGGCCACCAACATCTGCGGCTCCGACCAGCACATGGTGCGCGGCCGGACCACCGCGCCCCCCGGGCAGACGCTCGGGCACGAGATCACCGGCGAGGTGATCGAACTCGGCCGGGACGTCGAGTTCGTCAAGGAGGGCGACCTCGTCAGCGTCCCGTTCAACATCGCGTGCGGCCGCTGCCGCAACTGCAAGGAGCGCCAGACCGGCGTGTGCGAGAACGTCAACCGGGAGCGTCCGGGCGCCGCATACGGGTACGTCGACATGGGCGGCTGGCACGGCGGCCAGGCCCGCTACGCGGTCGTCCCGTACGCGGACTTCAACCTGCTGAGGTTCCCCGCCGACCGCGACACCGTGATGGCGAAGCTGCAGGACCTGGCGATGCTGTCGGACATCTTCCCGACCGGCTACCACGGCGCCTACACGGCGGGCGTCACCACCGGCTCCACCGTGTACGTGGCGGGCGCGGGCCCGGTCGGGCTCGCCTGCGCCACCGCGTGCCTGCTGCTCGGCGCCGCCGTCGTGATCGTCGGCGACATGAACGCGCGGCGGCTGGACCAGGCTCGCGGGTTCGGCTGCGAGACGATCGACCTGTCCGTGCACGCCGACGTCCCGGAGCAGCTGGAGCAGATCCTCGGCGTCCCGGAGGTGGACGCGGCCGTCGACTGCGTCGGGTTCGAGGCGCGCGGCCACGGCCCGGAAGGATCCGCCGGCGAGCAGCCCGCGACCGTCCTGAACACGCTGATGGACATCACCCGCGCCGCTGGGCGGCTCGGCATCCCGGGCCTGTACGTCACCGGCGACCCGGGCGCGCCCGACGAGAACGCCAAGATCGGGCAGCTCGGCCTGCGCATCGGCCTCGGCTGGGCGAAGTCGCAGGTCCTCACCACGGGACAGTGCCCGGTGATGACCTACAACCGGCAGCTGATGATGGCGATCCTGCACGACCGGGTCCAGATCGCGCGGAACGTCAACGCGTCGGTCATCCCACTCGACCAGGCGCCCGAGGGCTACGCCGCGTTCGACCAGGGCGCGGCGCACAAGTACATCCTCGACCCGCACGGCGTGGTCGCGGCCTGACCCGCGCCGCGCCGCCGGCCGCGCCGCGCCGCCGGGCCGCCATCGTCGAGGTGCGCGCGTGGGCGCGGTGATCCCGTGGCAGGGTGGGAGCCCGGGAACACGAGAGGGGACGCGCTCATGGTCGGCACGCTCGAATGGGGACCGGCGGACGGACGTCCGGAACTGCTCGCGGACCCGGTCGCGGCGGCGATCGGCGCCGTCCCGGGCGCGGAGGTCGCCGAGATCGACCCGGAGCTGGCCGACACGGCCGCGTTCTGCGAGCGCTACGACGTCCCGCTCGACGCCAGCGCGAACTGCGTGGTCGTCGCGGCCAAGCGCGGCGGCGAGGTCACCTATGCCGCGTGCATGATCCTCGCCACCGATCGCGCGGACGTGAACGGCGTCGTCCGCAAGCGCCTCGGCGCCCGGAAGGCGTCGTTCGCGCCGATGGCCGAGGCGACCGCGCTGACCTGCATGGAGTACGGCGGCATCACCCCGGTCGGCCTCCCCGAGGGCTGGCCGATCCTCGTGGACGAGGCCGTCGCCGCGGCCCCGCAGGCCGTCATCGGCAGCGGCCTGCGCAAGTCGAAGATCCTCCTTCCCGGAAAGACGCTCGCGGGCCTCCCCGGCGCCGAGGTCATCGCGCTGGCGCTGTGACCGCCCGCCGGCGATGCCCGCCGCCCGGCTGACGGGCTTCAGGCGGGAACGGAGTCGACGGCGTAGCGGGTGCCGCCCACGGCGCGGGCGCGGTCGAGCAGCGTCCGGTTGGCGGCGAGCATGTCCGCGACGGACGCGCAGCCCGGCGAGGCGGTGCGCAGGACGCTGAACAGGACGGGATCGTCCGGCACGGCCAGCATCGGCACGTGACCGACCCGCAGCGCCTTGATCAGGATGACGCCGCTGAGGCCGAGCGCGGCGGTGGTCATGTCCGCCAGCGTCGCCTCGATCACTTCGGCGGCGCGCGACGCGGGCAGGAACACCATCGCCCACGGATGCGGGCGCGCCCATTCGCCGAGCCTGATCAGCTCCTCGACGTCGGGACGCAGGCGGTCGCAGAAGTCGAAGTACGAAAGCTCCTCGACCTCCGTCGTGCCGGGCGGTGGCTCGGCCTTGTCCCCGTGGAGGACGGCCTTTGCCTCGTACGTCCACCCGTCTCCGTCCTCGGACGGCTTGACCTGCGCCGACATGTCGTCCGCCGTTACGTCGCGCTGCACGCGGAGCACGTCCTCGGCGTCCCGGCACGGGATGGTGCAGCACAGCACCCGCTCCGGCGCCGCGACCAGCGGCAGCGTCGCACGGGTGATCACGCCGTGCCGCCCGAGCCCGGCGCGGACGGCGTCGAACAGGCCGGGCCGGACGGCGGGGGAGCAGACCACGGGCTCGCCGTCCACGACGACGTCGAGGGCGAGCACGTTCCCGGCCTGGACGCCGTGCACGTGCGACGTCCCGCCGATGCCGCCCGCGGAGATCGTCCCGCCGACGGTCACGTCGAGGTAGTCGGTCAGGACCGGCGGGGCCAGCCCGTGCGGCAGCGTCGCGGCGAGGACCTCGCGCCAACTCGTCCCGGCGGCGGCGACCGCGTGCCCCGCCCCGACTGCGTGCCCGGCGCCGACCTCGACCCCGGTCAGCTCCCGCAGATCGATCGACACGCCCCCGGTCAGCGACTGCCCGTACGTCGAGTGCCCGAGCCCGCGCGGCACTGCGTCCAGCCCCTGGGCCGCGGCCTCGCGAACGGCGCGCGCCACCTCATCCGCCGACCTCGGCCGGACGACGCGGACGGGCGACCGCTCCACGATCCCGCCGAAGTCACGCATGCGTCCCACCTCCGGCGCGTCCGGCCGTCGTCGCCTCGCCTTCGGGACGGGCGGCGGTCATCGGTCTCGCAGGCGGTCGGCCACCCGGCCGAGGGCGTCGCCGAGCAGGTCGATCTCCTCGGGGGCCAGCACCTCGATCAGGGTCTCGCGGACGACGCGGCGGTGCCCCGGGCGGACCCTGGCCAGCACCTCGGCGCCCTCGTCGGTCAGCTCGGCCCACACCGACCGCCGGTCGGTCTCGTTCCCGGCACGGCGCACGAGCCCGGCCCGTTCGAGCTGGGTGACCTGGTACGTGAGCCGGCTCTTGGACACCATCACCACGCGCGCGAGGTCCGACATGCGCAGCCGGTTGCCCTCGGCGAGGCTCAGCCCGACCAGCACCTCGAACTCGGCGTGGGACAGTCCGCCCTCTCGTTTCAGCTGCCGTTCGATCTCGTGGTCGATCAGATGGCCGGCGGCCAGGAAGGCCATCCAGGCGCGCAGCTCCCGCGGTGCGAGGGCGTCCCGGGGTTGGTTCATGCCGCGATTGTAGGTGGCCTGGTGATTCTAGTTGGTTAGAAGGCGACCTGAATTTTCAAGATGGTCTGGATTTGAATCAAGTCTGCTAGCGTCGGAGGAAGTTCATATTTGAACCTTCAACAAGAGGAGACCGAGGCATGCTCCCACCCCGCCGCTTTCCCGTCCTCTCCGACGGCGGTCTGCTGATCGGCCGGCTGGCGATCGGCGCGATGTTCGTCGCGCACGGCTGGAAGAAGTTCGCCGACACCGGTCACTCCGAGGTCGCCGCCGGGTTCGACCAGCTCGGCATCCCCCTGCCGGACGCGGCCGCCGCCTTCGCCACCTATGTCGAGCTGCTGGGCGGCGTCGCGCTCATCATCGGCCTGCTGGTCCCGCTCGCGGGTGTGCTGCTCGCCGCGAACATGGCGGGCGCGTTCTACTACGTCCACATGGACCAGGGCTTCTTCCTGGACAAGGGCGGCTACGAGTACGTGATGGTCCTCTTCGCGGCGTCGCTGCTCCTCGCCGGCACCGGCGCGGGACGGTTCTCGCTGGACGGCCTCATCTTCGGCCGCCGCCGCGAGGACGCCCCGGAGCGCGAGTCCGTCCCGGCCTGACCCGTCCCGCCATCACGCGTGACCCCGATCGGCTTGATCCGGCCTGATCCAGTTTGACCGCGCCGGACCCGGTCCGGCCCCCACCCGACCGGTCCGGCCTCCGGCCGGCGCGCTCACCGCCCCAGAGCCGCCGGCCTGTTCGCCCGGCCCGTCCACGGCCCCGCCGGCGCGCGGATTCCGGTTCGCCGGGATACCGGCGCCATGGGCGTGGACGGGCTGGAGGCGATCGCCGCCGAGCACGCCGCCCTGGAAGAACGCCCCGCGGACCCGTCCGTCCGCCGGGCCTTCCGTTCTGCGCGGCGGCTCCGGCGCTGCCTGGAGGCCCCGGAGCCGCACCATACGGACGCCGTGCGGCTCCGGGGTCTCCAGGACGACCTGCGCGACGCCCGCGACCTCGCGCTGTACGTGAGCACCGGCTCACGTAACATGTCGGGCACTGCCAGTGTGATCTAGATAACTCTTTTTCATCGAGTCACCCATGACATGACGGAGCGGTAAACAAGAGTTACCTGCCGAGAAAGGAATATGGCTCGATCCAATCCCCGCCGGTGGCAGTCCCGCTCGCCTGACACCGTCCTTTTCGGGACATCTCGCCTTAACGTCGAAGTGACAAGATGTTCCCGATGTCCGTTTCTGGGCATGGTGATCACTGGGAGTTCCTGGAGAGGCGGGTCGCAGTGTCGCGCGGTAGTGAGTTCGTAGTGGTGGCCAATCGGCTTCCGGTCGACCGGACCGTCGGGGCGGACGGCGTTCCGCGCTGGCGGCGCAGTCCTGGCGGCCTGGTCAGCGCCATCGCCCCGGTGATGCGGCGCAGGAAGGGCACCTGGATCGGCTGGACGGGCGCGCCCGACGAGCGCCTGGAGCCGTTCGAGGAGGACGGCATGGCGCTGCACCCCATCACCCAGACCGCGCGGGAGGTGGAGCTGTACTACGAGGGCTTCTCGAACGCCACCCTCTGGCCGCTCTACCACGACGTCGTCGCCCCGCCGGTCTACGACCGCTCGATGTGGGACGCCTACGTCCAGGTGAACCGGCGGTTCGCCGAGGCGACGGCGGAGGTCGCGGAGGAGGAGGGTGTCGTCTGGGTGCAGGACTACCAGCTCCAGCTCGTCCCGCAGATGCTGCGCGAGCTGCGCCCCGACCTGCGCATCGGCTTCTTCCTGCACATCCCGTTCCCGCCGGTGGAGCTGTTCTGGCAGCTGCCGTGGCGGCGGCGGATCCTGGAGGGGCTGCTCGGCGCCGACCTGGTCGGCTTCCAGCTCCCGGGCGCGGCGGCCAACTTCGTGCGGCTCTGCCGGCGGCTCCTGGAGACCCGGCACGTCAAACAGGACGTGTACTGGGACGACCGGGTCGTCCGGGCCCGCGCGTTCCCCATCTCCGTGGACGTGGGCGAGCTGAACGACCTGGTGGGGCGTCCGGACGTCCAGGAGCGGGCGCAGGAGATCCGGACCGACCTGGGCGACGCGACGATCCTGCTCGGCGTGGACCGGCTCGACTACACCAAGGGGATCACGCAGCGGCTGCAGGCGTTCGGGGAGCTGTTCGAGGACGGCCGCCTCAAGCCGGGCCAGGCCGTGTTCGTGCAGATCGCCACGCCGAGCCGGGAGCGGGTCGAGCAGTACCAGCTGCTCAGGGAGGACATCGAGCAGCAGGTGGGGCGCATAAACGGCGAATACGGAGAAATCGGATTTCCGGTCGTGCACTATCTCCACAGCTCGTATGACCGCCCCGAACTGACCGCGCTCTACCTGGCCGCCGATGTGATGGTCGTCACACCTCTGCGGGACGGCATGAACCTCGTCGCCAAGGAGTACGTGGCATGCCGCAAGGACCTGCGCGGCGCGCTCGTGCTCAGCGAGTTCACCGGCGCCGCCGCCGAGCTCAAGCGCGGCGCGTTCCAGGTCAACCCGTACGACATCGACGGCCTCAAGGACACGCTGCTCGCCGCGCTCGACGCCGAGCCCGCCGACCAGGCGCGGCGGATGCGCACGATGCGCCGCCGCGTGATCGAGCACGACGTGGACCGCTGGGCCCGGGACTTCCTCAGCGAGCTGGAGCGCCCTGGGGTCCGGCCGGTGCAGGCGGAGTCGCTTCCGGCGGCGATGGAGGGCTGACCCGCAGGTCGAAGGCCGCCCACACGGCTTTCCCGCCGGTCGCGAGCCGCGCCCAGCCCCACGCGTCGCTGAGCGCGCCGACGACCAGCAGGCCGCGGCCGCCCTCGACGAACCCGGCCGGGTCGCTCGGGACGGGCTCGGGCGCGCGCCCGCCCGGGTCGGTCACCGACACGACGAGACGCCGCGGGTGCCCGATCAGGACGACCTGGATGGGGCACAGCGGCAGCGGCTGGGGGAGTCCCTCCATGCCGTGCCGGAGCGCGTTGGTCACCAGCTCCGACACCGCGATGACGACGTCGCCCGCGGTGCCGGACAGGCCCCAGCCGTCCAGCGTGACCTGGGTGAACTCGCGCGCGGACCGGGGCGAGGTGATCTCCGCGGGGAACACCTTGCGCGCCATGCGCGGGGTGCCCGAGTGCGGCGCGGGCCAGAGCCCCGCGAGGCCCGGCACGGCGACCGGGACGCTCGCGGGCCCGTGGGCCGGGCCGCTCGCGGAGACGTTCGGCGGGGTGTTCGGGCCGAGCCGCGCCGGGGGCGCGTCGGGCCACGGGTGAAGAGCCGGGGCGTGCCGCGCCCTGCCGCCGCCCATGGCGGCGGGAGTTGCGACTTCGTCTGCCTGGTCAACGGTCATGGTCAACAACCTCAGAGGCGTGCGGGGTGGTCACCGGCGAGCGTTCGCTATCTTGCTCCTCAAGTCGTGCAGATGCAAGACCGTCTGCATGAACCGATGCAAGAACGAATGCACGTGCATCTCGTACCATTGTGTGGGGTGGGGCGAGATCGCGGCCTCCCGCGTGGAGGCTGAGACGCCTGGAGGGGGCAGACCAACGATGGACGGCCGACAGATGCTGGACGTCTGGCGTGGCGAACTCGTCTGGCAGAAGAGCCGGCGGAGCAATCCGTCCGGCAACTGCGTCGAGATGGCCGAACTCCCCAGTGGGGAGATCGCCGTGCGCAACTCCCGTGATCCCGAGGGAGCCGTGCTCGTCTACACGCGCGAGGAGGTGGAGGCCTTCGTGGGAGGAGCCAAGGACGGCGATTTCGATCACATGCTCGTCTGACCGCTCCGCCGACCCGCTCTACCGAACCGGATTCCACCCCGGCCGCCAGGCCGGTACCGTGCGGCCATGCACCTTGGGCAGATCGCCGCACAGACGCCCGACAAGCCCGCCGTCATCATGGCGGGCTCCGGGAGGACCGTCACCTTCCGGGAACTGAACGAGGAGTCCAACCGGCTCGCGCAGCTGCTCCACGCGGAGGGGCTGCGCCCGGGGGACCACATCGCGTTCATGCTGGAGAACCACCCGCACTTCCTGGCCGTCGCCTGGGCCGCCCAGCGGTCCGGGCTCTACTACACGGCCGTCAGCACACGGCTCCAGCCCGAGGAGCTCGCCTACATCGTGGACAACTGCGGGGCGAAGGCGTTCATCGCCGACGCGTCGGTCGAGACCGCCCGCTCCGCACCGGACGTGCCGCTGCGCCTCATGCTCGGCGGCACGACCCCGGGCTACGACTCCTATGAGGAACGCGTCGCCCAGCACCCGCCCACGCCCCTCGAGGACGAGTGCGAGGGCGTCGACATGCTCTACTCGTCCGGGACGACCGGCCGCCCCAAGGGCGTGAAGCCGACCCTGACCAAGGGCCCCATGGGCAGCCAGAACATCCTCTACGGACTCCTGTCGCTGCTCTTCCAGCCCGACGCCGACTCGGTCTACCTCTCCCCAGCGCCGCTCTACCACGCGGCACCGCTGCGCTACAGCATGACCCTGCACCGCTTCGGCGCGACCGTCGTGGTGGTGGACAAGTTCGACCCCGAACAGGCCCTCGCTGCCATCGAGAAGTACCGCGTCACGCACAGCCAGTGGGTCCCGACCATGTTCATCCGCATGCTCAAGCTCCCGGACGAGACCCGCGCCCGCTACGACACGTCCAGCCTGAAGGCCGCCGTGCACGCCGCCGCGCCCTGCCCCGTCCCGATCAAGGAGCGGATGATCGACTGGTGGGGCCCGGTCCTGCACGAGTACTACGCGGGCACCGAGGGCAACTGCTTCGTCTACACCAACGCCGAGGACTGGCTCGCCCACCGCGGCACCGTCGGCCGCCCGCTCCTCGGCGAGGTCCACGTCTGCGACGAGGAGGGCCGCGAACTCCCGCCGGGCACCCCCGGCACGCTGTACTTCGGCAACGGCCCGTCCTTCGAGTACCACGGCGACGAGGCGAAGACCGCCGCGTCCCGCGACCCGGAGGGCCGCGGCTGGACGACCCTCGGCGACATCGGCTACGTGGACGAGGACGGCTTCATCTACCTCACCGACCGCCGCTCCTACATGATCATCAGCGGCGGGGTGAACGTCTACCCGCAGGAGGCCGAGAACGTCCTCGCCGTCCATCCCCAGGTCGCGGACGTCGCGGTCTTCGGCGTCCCGGACGCGGAGATGGGCGAGGCGGTCAAGGCCGTCGTCCAGCCCTTGTCCATGGACGACGCGGGCCCCGCCCTGGAGGCCGAGCTGATCGCGTACTGCCGCGACCGTCTAGCGCACTACAAATGCCCGCGCTCGGTCGACTTCCGCGCCGAGCTCCCCCGTCACCCCACCGGCAAGCTCTACAAACGCCTCCTGCGAGACGAGTACTGGCCCACCAACCGCCCCGCGACCACCTGACCGCCAACCCCACGCCGACACTCGGGCCGAAGCGTTGCGCGGACGTTAAGACGGGGAGTGGCCTGCGATTGCTTGGGGTGGGAAGCGTTCCGCGACCGCGTGGGCCTGCGAAACGTCCCGCCAACGCCCGCGATGAGTGGCCTGCGGCGATCGCCTGGGTGGCGGAGCGGGCTGCCGACGCTTGAGACTGGAAGTATTCCGCGCACGCCTGAGATGGGCGTGGACAGCCGGAGGCCCCGGTCCGGGAGTGGGTGTCCCGGCCGGGGCCTGGAACGCGCCAGGCGCGTTCTCGTGAGCTTTCCCGTTGTCGCGGAGCACGCCGCGCTCTGCGCACGCCGTGTTCCGCGACGACGACACGGCTCAGTGCATAGGCATCGGCGCGTCGGCCGTGCTGGTATCCGGCTTCCTGCGCGGCAGCAGCAGCGCCGGCAGGAACGCCAGCAGGAGCAGCCCGGCCGCGTACCAGTACGTGTGCTGGAACGCGTCCGCCATCGGAGGCGCGATCTTCTCCATGATCGCCGGCGGCACCTTCTCGCTGCTGCCGATCTCGCCGCCGCCCGCGCCGCCGAAGCCGGCGGAGTCGAGCTTGGACGTGAGCTGGTTGGCGAGCAGCACCGAGATCATCGCGGTGCCGATGGACGCGGACACCTGCTGGATGATGTTCAGCATCGTGCTGGCCCGCGGGACCTCGTCGTGCCCGAGCGTCTGGATGGCCGCGGCCATCGTCGGCATCATGGTCATGCCCATGCCGAGGCCCATCACGAACAGCGCCCCGCCGAGAGCCCAGTAGGACGTGTCCGACTCCAGGATCGTGGCGAAGCCCGCGACGGACGCCACCACGACGACGAGGCCGAACAGCACGACCCGCCCGGGACCGATCCGGTCGGTGAGCTTGCCGCCGATCGGCATCGTGACCATCGCGCCGAGCCCCTGCGGGGCCAGCAGCAGGCCGGCGTTCATCGCGCCCTCGCCGCGCACCGTCTGGAAGTACAGCGGCAGCAGCAGCATCGCGCCCATGAACGCGACCATGAACAGGACCATCGTGCCGGACGCCGCCGCCACCGACCGGCGCCTCAGCAGCCGCAGGTCGATCAGCGGGTTCTTGGCGTTCAGCGCCCGGAACACGAACCCGAGCACCAGCAGCGCGCCGGCGACGGTGAAGATCAGCGGTTCCGTCTTCAGGAAGTCCCTCGACTCGGCGCCCTTGGCCACGCCGTAGATCAGCGACGCCAGGCCGGGCGACAACAGGATCAGCCCGATGAAGTCGAGCCGTTCCGCCGGCTTCGGCTCATCCGGCTTGAGGACCTTGGCGGCCAGCAGCAGCGCGATGACGCCGATCGGCAGGTTGATGAAGAAGATCCACCGCCATGACACGTCGTCGACGAGGTAGCCGCCGATGATCGGGCCGAGGATCGGGCCGAGCAGCATCGGCACGCCGACGATGCTCATCACCTGGCCGACCCGTTGCGGCCCGGCCGCCTGGGTCATGATCGTCATGGCCGCCGGCATGATCATGCCGCCGCCCAGGCCCTGCAGGACGCGGAAGATGATCAAAGACTCGGCCGACCATGCGACGCCGGCGAGCGTCGAGCCGATCACGAACAGGCCGATCGAGATCATGTAGAGGCGCTTGGTGCCGAATCTCGCCGAGGCCCAGCCCGTGAGCGGGATCACGGTGGCGAGCGCCAGCGTGTAGCCCGTCGCGACCCACTGGATCGTCGCCAGCGAGGTGTTGAACTCCTTGGCCAGGTCGTTGATGGCGACGTTGACGACGGTGACGTCGAGGATCGCCATGATGGCGCCGACGATGACGACCCCGGCCACGGCGAGCACGCCACGGTCTAGCCCGCCGTCGGCTGCGGGCTCCTTCAACGGGCCGTCCGCTGTCGTTGGAGACGCGGGAGCGGTCAACTCTCATCCAATCGTCGGGGCCCGCGCATGCGGGCACGCAGGGACCGTGGGGCAGGTTCAGGGGGTACCGCCGCAAAATACTGCAGCAACTGACACTTTCGCGAACCGTTAAACTCCGCTGGTTCCGGGAGTATTCCAACGGGGTCTGACAGAACCGCCCTGCTCCACGACCTTCAGCCTGCGACCTCGACTCCGCTTGAGGTCAACGAAGTGTGACAGACGCGACATCCGATTCCTCCCCTCGCTTCACCCCAGGCAGACCACCGGTCCACCCGAAATTCATCGGTCGCTAGGAAACCTTCAACCGCCGCCCCAGCCCCTCCGCGTTACGGACGTCCTGGCCAGAGCTGATGTAGACGTCCAGCTTGCGGTTGGCGGCCAGCGGCGACAGATCGAGCCCGGGCGTGGCGCGCTTGAGGTCGAGCATCCGCAGGCTCGGCAGGAACGCGAGCGGACGGAGATCCGTGAGATCGCGGCAGTCGTTGAGGAACAGCCTCCTCAGCCGGGCGAGGGGGCGGAGCGACGTGAGCTCCTGAACGCGTGTCCCAGCGAGGTTCAGGGTGTCCAGGCCCGTCAGCGAGGCGAGCGGATCGAAGTCGGTGACGCTCCTGCAATGGGTGACGTAAAGCTCGAACAACGGAAGGTCGACGAGCGGGCGGATGCTCCGCACCCAGTCGCAGCGGCTCAGATAGAGCTGCCGGACGCCGGGGGCCGCCTCGCGAACCTCCTCCAAGCCCTCGGCGATCATGGAGTCCTCGAGTCCGAGCGTCAGCAGCGCGCCGAGGGGAGGAAGCTCGGACAGGCCGGTCAGGTGGCGCGGGCTGATCAGCCACAGGGTGGTCAACCCGCCATGCCGCCGCAAGGGCGCGTAGTCGGAGACGCTCTGGCACCTGGGGAGCATGATCCGCTTCAGCCGTGGCAACGTGTCGAGGAAGCCGAGATCGCTCAGGCCGGGGAACCCGATCGAGAGGCTTCGCAGTGCGAGGAGCGGCGGCAGGAGCGCCGGATCGGCCATCGACACCGCCGAGTGGAGACCGAGATGTTCCAGGGTCTCCGCGTGGGGAGCGACGAACCCGAAGTCTTCGATGACGTTCATGGTCACTTCGAGTTCGGCGAGCGGTGGGACCTTGCCGAGGGCGCTCACCTGGCGCGGCACGTACTCCAGCCTGAGCCCGTCGCCTCGTGGAAAGCGCGTGAGGACGCGTTCGGCGAACTCGTCGGCGTCGAAATAGTTCCACGCCTTGGCCAGGTGACGCCGCACTCGCGGGCGCGCATCGGAGGCGTAGCGCGCCAGGACGTCCAGGGCGCCCGGCCCGTTGACCAGCCAGGCCGTCTGGATCGTCGCCGAGGCCGTGGGCCAGCCGAGCCCGTCCAGATTCTCGGGGAGGTGGGTCAGGACGGGCTCACCCGCGGTGGCGAGGGAACGGGCCGATGCATCGTCGCGCGGCGGTATGAGGTCGTCCAGGCAGCGGCCGAGGTCCTCGGCGAGGTCGTCCGGCACGGAGGGGAGCGTCTCCAGGCAGGCGACGGCCACCAGTTTCAGGACGCGGGCATGCCGTTTCTCGGCGCGGGCGCGGTTCAGGATTCCGGTGAGGAGTTCGCGCCTCAGTGGTTCGTTGGCGTGTCCGGCGGCCATGATGACGGTCTCGCGCCAGGTGTCGCGGTGCGCGCTTCGGATGAGCAGGTCCATGTCGCCGAGGTCGGCGGCCTGCTTGGCGGTGAGGTATTCCTGGACGGTCCGGTGCACGAAATCGATCCGTCCCGGTACCGGCTCGCGGAGGATTCCGCTGCGCTGGAGCAGCTCGTCCAGGACCATGCCCGGCGGGACGCGGACCTGCGGCATCGCGCCCAGCCGGTCGGCGACCAGCCGTTCGACCATCGCCTTGGGCAGCTCGACGCGGGCGCTGGTGGAGAGATGCCAGGCGATGTCCTGAAGTATGCGGATCTTCTGGTCGCGTTCGAGGCTGCTGGGAATGCCGCGCTTGGTGTCTCGGGTCTCCAGGAGCATGTCGAGGGCGGCGGCGTAGAGGCCCATGCGGTTGCGGGGGAGGGCCTCGCGATCGAGGTTGAGGGCGCAGAGCATCGCGGCGAGCAGGGGGCTGGACGCGAGCGTCCGCAGATGGGGAGCCGCCTCCAGTCGTGCCAGTAGGCGCGCTTCGTACGAGGGCAGACGTTCCGGGGCGCACGGCAGATCCGGGCACTCACGGACGGCGTTGTGCCAATGCTGGACGAGTGTCCGCACGTCTGCCGGGCCGAGCTGTTCTAGAAAGGCCGTCCCGAAACCTTCGGCGCGCAGCCAATCGGAACCCGCGGCTGCCGGACGGGACGTCACGACGATCCGGATGTCGCGGAATTGGCCGACGATGTCCTTCAGCCACGACCTGACTGATTGCCGTTGGGGGCTCGTGACCTCGTCCACGCCGTCCACGAGCAGCAGCGCCCGTCCTGATGCCAGGCGGCGATGCGCCCAGGCGCGCGGCATGATTCCGGCGAGATTGCCGGCGACGTCGTCGATGAACTCTTCGGGACGCGGCAATGAACCGCCCGCGTGGCTGCGCAGCTTGACGAGGAACGGAACGCATCCGTTCCAGTCGCTCAATGGCCCGCTGAACGAGCCCCGCGCGGCCGTGATCGCGAGCCAGCGCAGAAGCGTGCTCTTGCCGCCGCCCGCCTCACCGCGCAGCAGCATTAGACGTTCGCTGTGGAGCGCCCTCTCCACCCGCACGGCACCCGGCGTGACCTCGTCCCGCCATTCGCTGACAGGAACAGCCTGTGTCTCGGCGGCCCGGCGAGCGCGTTTGCCCTCGTCGGAGACGTTAAGGCTGATGTAGGCGACGCTCAGGGTCGTCTGCGGACGGGTGAACCGCTCGAACCGCACGCCGAACAGTTCGAGCGTGTCGAGAGATTCGCTGATCGAGGCCAGATAACGGCGGGTGAATTCGTCGTCCTCAGACTCGCCTTCCGGGGCGTCGAGCGTCCGTACGGGCAGCCGTGCGAGAACGGCGCCTACCTGGTCGGACATTCCGCTCAGCCGTCCCAGCATCTCCACTGACGCGCGGGGACCGAATTGCGGGAGATGGACGATGATACGGGCCAGGCAGTCGCAGCACTCGTCCAGCGTGACCTCGTACAGCCGGGCTCCTGCCTCACCCAGCTCGAATTCAGCCCTGTGGACCGACAACCGAGATCGGAGGCCGCGCGCCAGTTTCACGGGGTCGGCGTCGGCGGCGAACAGCGCCTCGTCGGAGAGATCGGCGTCCTCAAGCGTCCGGGCGACCTCGTGAAGGGCGGCCTGCCGGTCACCGTCGGTGAGGCCGCGGAACTCGTGCTCGGCGAAAGTCAGTATTCGTTCGGTGACCGAATCGGCGATGCCGTCTATCTGCCGCTGGACGCGCCGTCGCTTGATCTCGTCCGGGAGCCCGGTCTTGATCAGCTCGACAAGATCCTTACCGGCCGCGTCCCTGGTGGTGTGCCCGGCGAGCCACCGCCCGACGGCCAACTGGGCGACCGATCCGCCCACCCGCAACGCTGCGACCTCGACGGACACGCCACCCCCAATTCCTCGGACGAACCATTATCGCGAGATGCGGAGGCGCGCGCTCACACAACGGCCAGTGAACGGTTTTCCGGTGTGCCCGGAATTGTCGACCGAACGTGGACGTAACCGGTGCGTCGCCATCCAGTCACGGAGACGCACAGGGGATCAGGTGGGAGCGGTGGCTTCGTTCGTGGGTTCCTGACACGTCGGGCGACAAAAGCGTAAGATCCTGCCCCAATCGGACATTTCGAGGAGTCGACGATGCCCTCATCTGGCGGCGCTCCCGGCGGCCCGGCCGCGAATCGGCCTTCCCACCTCCCTGACGACGTGCTGGCACGGCTGCGGACCGACATCCCCTCACCGGCCCGGACGTGGAACTACTGGCTGGGCGGCAAGGACAACTACGAGATCGACCGGGAGGTCGGCGACGCCACCGCCGCGCTGAACCCCGACCTGGTGCCGCTGGCCCGGCAGTCCCGCCGGTTCCTGATCCGCGTCGTGAACCATTTGGTGACCGAGGCGAAGGTCCGCAATTTCCTGGACATCGGCGCCGGGCTGCCCACCGAGTCCAACACCCATGAGATCGCACAGCGGGCCGCCCCGGAAGCCCGCATCGTTTATGTGGACAACGACCCCATGGTCCTCGCGCACGCCCGCGCGTTGATGCGCGGCACCACTCCCGAGGGCGTCACCGAGTACATCGACGCTGATTATCACCGTCCTCAGCAGATACTTGCGGAGGCCGCCAACGTCCTGAACTTCAGTCAGCCGATCGCGGTGATGTTCATGGGCGTGATGGGCTTCTGCCAGGAGTACGGGACGGTCAAGCGGATCGTGGACGAGACGATGGCGGGCGTGCCATCGGGCAGTTACCTGGTGCTTTGGGATTGCACTGACACGTCCGAGGCCGCCAGGCGCGGCACGGAGAAGTACGCCGAATCCGGGACCCTGCCATACATCCTGCGCAGTGTCGAGCAACTTGACGCACTTTTCGACGGCCTGGAGAAAATCGACCCCGGGACTGTCTCCATCTCGCAGTGGCGTCCAGATCCAGCCGAGGGCGAACCAGTCCACGTGGATGGCTACGGCGCGGTGGCGCGGAAGCCTTAACCGCTCGCGCGGACGCGAAAAACCGGTTGGGCCGCCTGTCGGCATATGGTGATACTGCGGTCATGAATCTCGACGAAGCGGTTCGGCAATGGCAGCAGGACGGATTCGTCATTCTGCCCGGCTACCTCTCCGAGGAGACCCTGCGCCCGGCGCTCGCCGAGCTGGACCTGCTGTTTCCTTCCGCCCAGGGCTTCCACGACGGAACCGACCTCCGCCGAGACCGATTTCTCGGTGACGAGTTCGCTGGAATCGACAGATTCCCGCTCGACTCGACGCAGATCAGCCTGCTTGCGGTGCACGACGACCTGATCCGGTTGGCCGAGACACTGCTAGGCGGAGACGACCTGCGCCTTTACTCCGCCGAGGCATGGGCCAAATACACCGGGGCGGCCGACTACGACCAGGCCCTCCACCGCGACTACCTCGGCCACACCTTGCTCGTGCCCAGCACGGCGGACGAGTATCGGCAGCTGGAGATGTTCATCTTCCTGGTCGACGTCCCAGAAGATCTGGGGCCGCCGCACCTCGTCCCGAAATCCCACACCGCCGATCTGGCCGCCAAACCGAACTGGTTCCCCGGCCGGACCATAGACCACAGCGACGAAACCGGGTTCGTTGCCGAAAGCCACCCTCATCTCTATGAGCAGGAAGTGTCGGCCGCCGGGCCCACAGGCACCGTAGTGGCCTTTGAACAGGGCACTTTCCATCGCGGCACGGGGCTGACTCGTCCAGGCGGGGCGCGCTATTCGATGCACGTCAGCTACCGGCGCGCGGCAGCGGAATGGGGGCAGCGCCAAGGGTGGGCCGACCGCAGCCACGAGCCGGCCTGGTACCGATTCGTCGCCAACGCCAGCCTCCGCCAGCTCGAACTCTTCGGGTTCCCGCCGCCCGGCCACCCGTACTGGACGGCCGACACCCTCGCCGGTGTCGCGCTCCGCTATCCCGGCCTCGACCTCACACCCTGGCGGGACGGCCAAAACCTCACAGGTTCACAGTGATCCCCAGGCCGCGACGGCGAGCCTCCTCATAAACCACCGAAGCCGCCGCAACGTCCAGTGCTGCATGACCGGTCGACTTGAAAACCGTCAATTCCGTGGGCGAACGCCGCCCCGAATGCCGCCCGTCCAGGACGGCCCCGATCAGATCAGCCTCTCCCGAATCGGCGTCCTGCAGCTCCCACGCACCGGCCGGCGGCGGTTCGGTCACGGCGCCGCGCCATTCCACGAACAGCGACGACGACCGCAGAGTCGCGGCGTCGAATTCCGGGCCGTCCGAACCGCCGACCGAACTGAGATGCGCACCTTCAGCGAGCCACTCTCTCCGGACGACGGGCTGACGGCTCGACGTGCAGCAGAAAACGACATCGGCCGTCCTGACCGCCGCCTCGATACTGCTGACAGACCCGAAATCAAACTCCGCGACGAGCCGCTCGCCCTTCACCAGATCACGCGCCCCGACCACCAGTTCCACCGACTTCATGGACGCGAGGAAAGCGATCTGCGCACGAGCCTGCGTCCCAGTGCCGATCACGGCGAACCGGGCGGCGTCCGGCCGGGCCAAGGCCAGCATGGCGGCGGTCGCCGTGGCCGCCGTGCGCACCGCGGTGATCGCCTCCGCGTCCATGACCGCGAGCAACCGGCCAGACTCCGCGTCGAAATGCGCGACGATCCCGCGATGCGCGCCATGGTTGCCCGCTCCACCGCCGCCGAAGACCGACACGAGTTTGGCCGACAACCCCAGCTCCGGGACGTAACCGGGCATCGCGCCCAGCAGCCCGTGCGCCGAACGAGCCGCGACCCGCGGCGGGGCGGAGACGTCGCCGCGGCTGATCGCCACGAGCGCGGTCCGCACCGCCGCCAGCACCGCGTCCGGCGGCAACGCCGCCCTGGTCTGATCACGATCGAGGACGAGGGCTCCGCTTCCGCCGGGGTCGGTCATCGTCGGCTCCCGTCCTCGCTCTGATGTTCCCGCCAGCGTAGGCGCGGGACGCGCGCCGTCAGCCGTGACCCAACTCGAACCACACGGCGTGCCCCTCACCGCGGCGGTCGACGCCCCACGACGTGGCCAGGAACGCGACGACGAGCAGGCCCCGGCCGCCCTCCGCCATCTCGCCCACCGAGGCCAGGTGCGGGACGGAATCGGCGCCGCCGTCATCGATCACCGTGACGCGGACGAACTTCTCCGAGTGACCCACCTCCACCCGGATCTGCCCGTCCCGTCCCGACTCCGTGTGCCGCAGCGCGTTGGTGATGAGCTCTGTCATGCAGAGCGAGGCGTTGTCCAGCGCCGGGTGCTTGCCCAGCACGTCGTGCAGCCAGCGCCGCGCGTGCCCGGACACCCGGTCCATCCCCGGCAGCAGAAGCGTGTCGAACTTCAGGGTCGGCACCGTCACTACTCCACTCCTCACGGATCGTTGTGTCCGAAAAGAATGTGCTGGACGTGTCATCCCAAGCGATGCGTTCGTCCGCCTCGTCCCGAGGTCCCCAGGCACACGGTCCCCAGGCACTTTTGACTGAGTCACTTTGGCCAACCTGGCAAATATCCTTCACCGGTTACTCATTGTCAGGTAATGATTACGCCATGAGCGACCCGCAGCGCCCGACCATGCGAAGCCGCAAGCTCGGCACGATGCTGCGCGAGCTGCGGGAGAGCCGCGACCTCACCCTCCAGAAGGCGGCTCGCCTGCTGAACCGCACACCGTCCTCCCTCAGCAAGCTGGAAACCGGCAAACGCGGCATTCGCCGTCCCTCTCTGGAGCACATGCTCGACCGCTACGAACTCACGGACCCCGTCCGCCGCAGGGCCCTCTATGAACTCGCCCGCGATTCGAACAAGAAGGGCTGGTGGCTCCGCTACGAGGGCAAACTCTCCGCCTCAACGCTGGACTACATCTCGCTTGAGGCAGATGCGACGTCTGTCAGAAGTTTCCAGCTACACCTCATCCCTGGCCTCCTGCAAACCGAGCAGTACGCCAGCTCGGTCATAGCCTCGACTATCTCGATGGGGGATCCGCATGACGTGGCAGGCTTGACCGAGGTTCGCATGCGCCGCCAGCAGATTCTCTTCAAGGAGGATCCGCTGCATCTCTGGGCCATTGCGAGCGAGGCCGCGCTCCGCCAGCAACAAGGCAGTAAGGAAGTGATGGAGGGCCAACTCAGGAAACTGATTGAACTCTCAAGATTGCCAAACGTGACCCTTCAGGTGCTTCCGTTCACCTCCGGGCCCCATCCCGGTCACAACGGGTCCTTCACGACCTTGGTGACCGACGACTTGTCGGTGGTGCTTGTAGAGAACCTGACCACAGGCTGGTATCTGGAGGATCTAGAGCAGATCCGCCATCACGATGTCGTCTTCGACCACCTTCGCGCTGCTGCCCTGACCCCTTCGGACACCCGCGCATTCATCGAACGGCTAGTGTCGTCCTCATGACCAGTACGCAGTTTTCCTTCTCTCGCTGGCGCAAGAGCAGTCACAGCGGAGGCGGCGGCTCGGAGTGTGTGGAGGTCGCCGCGTTCTGGCGCAAGAGCAGCCATAGTGGAAGCGAAGGGACGTCGTGTGTCGAGGTCGCGGCGCTGACAGGACAGGGCGTAGCGCTGCGAGACTCCAAGGACGCAGATGGCCCGATGCTCTCCATCGCGCCGTTCGCGTGGACGTCCCTCCTCACCGTCATCAAGGGCGGCTCGCTCGACCTGACCCCCTGACCCGCAAACTCCTAGGGGACGGCCAAGACTCGGCCGTCCCCTTTCTTTCTGGCTGGAAGATCTAACCGGCTCAACATGGCTACGTCACTCTGGCCGCGGGCGGCACTCTCAACGGGCATAACTCTCCCGAGCTCCTTCCTCTGATCACGGGGTCCGCCATGGGCCCGAGCCTCGGCATGCTCGTACGGTCCGCCCGCGTCGCCCACGGCTGGACGCAACGCGACCTGGCCAATCGCCTCCACTGCTCCCGCTCCACCGTCTCCCGCCTGGAAACGGGTGCCAAGCTCTGGACGACGTTGCCACCCTTCGCCGCCTCGCCGAGGTTCTAGAGATCACTCCGACCACACTGGGTATCACCGCTACGGTGGCGATCGACCCACCAGCGGAGGGCGATGTGCGGCGCCGTCACCTGTTGACCAGTCTCGCGGTCACCGCTGCCGCCGCCAGCGCACCGGCCCGCGCCGCCGTCGCGGCGGCCGGCTCCAACGCCGATCAGCGAAACTTCCTTCTGGCTCGTGTCCGCGACGCCATGCTCGGAACCGGCCGCTTGAGCCACCCCATACCGCCGCCGCAACTCCGTCCCGCGCTTGGCGCGGCGGTCCGGGCCTACGACAACTGCCAGTACGGTCGACTCGCGGACGCCCTGCCACGCTTGATCTCCAGCGGACACTCGGCCGGAGAAACGGCCATCCCCGTCCTCGCCGAGACGTACACCCTGGTCACGCGGATCATGATCAAGCTGGACGATCAGCTCGGCTGGATCGCCGCCGACCGAGCCCGCACTCTTGCCGCGGCGTCCGGCAGGCCCCTGGTGGCCGGGGAAGCGGCACGCAACCTCGCCGTGCTGGCGCGCCGCGCGGGCTGGCACACCCAAGCGACGCAGATCGCATTGGACATGGCCGAGGACGAGATGCTCCGAGGCCCCGCCCCCACCCTCACCGCCGAACGCGGCCTGCTGGTGATGTCCGCCGCGTACACCGCCGCCCACGACGGCGACCGGTCAGGCATGCGCCAGCTCACTGAACAAGCAGCAGCAACCGCAGCACAACTCGGTAGCGGTGTGCTCCTACGCGACCACGGCGGCGGCTTCGGCCCCACCGCGGTCCGGCTTCACCGCATATCCGCCGAGTACGCCGCAGGCGACCCCGCCGCCGCAATCGCGGCCGCTCGAGAGCTCACGCCCCGGTCTCTGCCAACGCTCGAACGCCGAGCCCGCTACTTCACCGACATCGCCCGCGCGTACGGGATGTGGGGGCGCCGCGACCAGTGTCTAGAGGCCCTCCTGCACGCGGAACGCGCGGCCCCTCAAGAAACGCACTCCCGTCCTGCGGTTCGCGACTTGGTGACCAGCCTCCTGGTCTCCGGCCGGACGTCCCCGGACTTGCGAGGCCTGGCCGCCCGGTGCGGCGTCCCCTAAACCTCGATCCTCGGCCGCGTGCAGAAGATGCACGCGACGTCCACGACCTGGTCCCCGGCCTCGTCTCGTCACCCCAGCCGGGCGACAGTGCGACCAGGACCGCCGGACTCGCGGCAGGTCACCGGCTCAAGGAGGCCCAACCATGACCACCGGAACCGTCCAGGACGTCGGCCGGACGGGCACCAAGCCCAGAGACCCCAAGTCATTCGTCGACCCGCAGGTGTGGGAGCGGCAGATCGCTCTGCTGGTCCGCGACCACCCCTTCGACACCGTGATGGCCGAGCGCCTTTTCGGCCAGGCCGTCGCCTACCTCATCACCGCGATGGAGAAGTGGGGCGAGAATCTGGAGATCGGCTGCGGGCCGCTGGTCGACATCGCCGTCCACGGGTTCATCCTCGACACCCGCAACTACCGCGAGTTCTGCGACCGGCACTTCGGCCGCTTCATGGAGCACATCCCAGCGGTCGAGTTCAAGCACGACGGCTCCGTCGAGCGGACGGCCCACGTCATCGAGGTCAACGGGTTCGCGATCGACTGGCCGCTGTGGGAGGCCGACTTCGCCAAGTGCACCCCCTGCTACCCGGGCAGCAACTGCCACTGACCTACGTCCACGCGAGGGGCACGCTCCGCAATGGTGCCTGTCCCTCGCGTCCCTATGAGGCGAACCGGCAGTGCGCCTTCAGGTCCACGGCTACCGTGACACGGGTCCCGACACCCACTCACCAGGGGCCCGCCTACATGCCGACCAGCGTCGACGACCGCGCCAGCTACTGGGATCACTACGCCGAGGGCGTCACGGACGAAACGCCGGAAGAGGCCCTCAAGAACGCCTTCGGCTGGACGCAGTACCCCGGCCACGGCCCGGGTGACGAACTGCTCGGGGACGCGCTGACGGCCCTGGAACTCGGCTCAGGCCGCGGCGACGCCGTAGCCGCCTTGGCGACCAAAGGCATCACCGCCACCGGTATCGACATCTCCGAGACCCAGTGCCAGCATGCCCGAAGCCGCTGGGGTCACCTGTCCTCAGCCCATTTCGAGCATGCCGAGGCCATGGACTACCTCGCCGCCACGGACCGGCGCTGGGACGCCATCTATTCCATCTGGGGCGCGGTCTGGTTCACCGACCCCGACGACCTGCTGCCCCTCGTCCACGACCACCTGAATCCGGGCGGCAAGCTGGTCTTCTCCCACGCTCCCGCCGTCCCCGGCTCCTACGGCGTCCAAGGCATTTACGGCGCTGGCTTCAACGGCCCGCAAGTGTGGCTCTACCGCTGGTCCTATGAGCCGGACACCTGGGGGACCATCCTCCAAGCCCACGGCTTCGTGGACGTCACATCTCAAATAGAGCCAGCCCCGACTCCGGACCACGTTGGCACCCTCATAGTGCAAGCTCGCCGTGCCCAGGGCGTTTGAATTTAGCCGCGGTTCGTCTGGGTGGACGCGGTTTGAGGGGACGGCCGAGGGGCGGCCGTCCCCTTTTGGGTTCGGGTGGACGTTGCTCCTCAGCGGCGTCAAGGGCGGTTCGTTCGGTCGCGGCGGTGGATGGCCAGGGCCCAGGTGAGGCAGGCGAAGGCGAGGGCCGTCGTCAGGGCCCGGACGGTGTTCCAGGCGGTCCACTTGGCCTCGTCGAGCTGGGCTCGGGCGGCGGCGAAGTCGGCGTCGGTGGTGAGTGGTCCGGCTTCCATGATCTTGTCGTTCAGCGGGAAGTGGACGCCGACCGTGACGACGTTCGTCACCAGGTAGAACGCCAGTGCCGCGCCGACCCAGACCAGCACGCGCCGGTGCTCCGCGCGCAGGTGCAGGGCGACGGACAGGCCGGTGAACAGCAGCGCTCCCGTGAACTCCACGCCGATGAACAGCGGATTCTCGATCGCCTCGTTGAGCGCCCGGAAGGCCGTGACGAAGGTGCGGTCGTCGACGTCGCTCAGGCCGGGCATGATCGTGTTCGACCAGTCGGTGAAGACGCCGGCCGTCAGTCCGGTCGTGATGATTGCGATGATCAGGCTTGCGGTTCTCATACGTTCAGGAAATCCGAGTGCGGCGAGAGCCTCCATGGCTGGAACGCTTGCGTCCATTCGTATCCGTCTACCGGAGGTATCCGCGTGAACGGCTGCACCTTCTGCGAGATCGTTGCCGGGCGGTCGCCGTCCTACCGTGTTCTTGAGGACGAGCACACCGTTGCTTTCCTCGACATCGCCCCGGCCTCGCCAGGGCACACGCTGGTCGTGCCGCGCGAGCACGCCGCCGACGTGTGGACGATCTCCGAGTCCGCCCACGCGCAGGTCGCCCGGATGGCGCATCGGGTCGCCGCGCTGGTGAAGGCGGCCCTGGCCCCCGACGGGGTCCACCGGCCGGGCCGCCGGGCAGGAGGTCTTCCACTTCCACACGCACGTGGTGCCGCGGCTGCACGGCGATGATCTACGGCCGATGTGGGGTTCCCTGCCCGTTGATCGGGCTCTCAGGATTTGAGGGCTATGAAGACGAGGGTGGCCACTCGCATCACTGCTTCCCAGTCTTTCTGGTCCATCTCTGGGAACTCGTTCCGGATAGAATCGGGGATCTCCGTTTCCTCCGCGAAATTCGTCACTTCGGAGAGAAATACGTCGGCCGACCTCAGTGCGAGCTCGGTTTGCGTCCCGCCAAAGCGAGGCAGTGTTTTGAAGGCGACTCGCTCTGCGGCGGCGAGGTTGTCCTCGGTGCTCGACCCGAAGGCCAGAAGAGCCTCGCGGAACTTCTCTGTGCGTCCGTCCGGATCGCCCTTCGCGGCGGCGGCCGCCAGGAAATTCTGCTTCGCAATGTCGGACATCGTCGCACCTCTACCTGGGTCTAATGTCGATTTTACGGACTCTCTCGTTGAACGCCTCGCGTGCCGCTTCGGGGATCTCGTAGCGACCGGGCTCGTTGGTGGGTTTGGTCTCGAAGCCCTGGTCCTTCAGCCACTGCCGGGTGCCAGGGTCGGCGTGTATCTCCATTTTGTGCGTGTAGTTCTTGGGTTTGCCGAGCGTCCCTCCGTCGACGGTGCCCTGGTCGCCGATCCATTTCGGCTGGCGCTCGTGGCCGGGCCGGGGGACGAGTCCGTTGGCGTCTCTTGAGGCCTCGGCCTCCGCCTTGCTGCCGTACCGTTCGAAAACCTCCGGCGGGCCCTTCGGGCGCTTCGGAGTGAGGCCGAGCGGGTCGACCCATGTTAGCGGGTTGGGGACGTACGAATGCGGATCGAAGCCTCCGGCAAGGCCGATGGGGTCGGCGGATCCGTACCGCGCGATCAGCGGGTCGTAATAGCGGTGATGGTTGTAGTTCAGGAGGGTTTCGGCGTCCCGGTACTGTCCGGGAAAGGCGAGGGGGCAGTCGATGTGGGCCGGGGGATGTGCCTCTCTTGCGCCCCATAGGCTCGTGTGGGTGCGTCCCGTTACCGCGCCGTCAGGGGCGACGAGTTCTGCGGGCGCGCCTACGAGGTCGGTGACGATGGCCTGGAACTGCCGGTCTATCCAGCTCTGCGGTGCTTCGGCGAGCGGCACCCGTCGTATTTGGGCGACCGGACGGAAGCTGCCCGGCTCGTACTCCCAGGTCGTGCATTCCCTTATCCAAGCCTGGCGTTCGGGCGACCAGAGGGTGTGCACCTGTTCGGCTAGAACGTCGAAGTCCCACATGAAATGGAACTGTTCGACGGTTCCACGGCCGTCTGCTGTGAGTCGTTGCTTGGCCATGCGGCGGCCCAGGGGGTCGTAGGTGTAGCGCCAGCGGTGGCCTTCGGGTGTCTCGACTCCGATCAGGTGGTCTTCCGCGTCCCAGTGGAAACGCCACGTGAGGGGCTTGGACGAGAGCCGCGCGTGCTGCCGCAGGATCATCCGGCCCTGGGCGTCGTACTCATAGCGGACGTTGCCCGCCCGGCGGACCAACGTCCCGGAGTACTCGCGGTCGCCGATCGCGTCTCCGGCGGGCGCGTTCGCTTCGGGTGATGCGGGCCATGAGGCGTCGGTGACCTGGCCTGATCGGTCGTAGACGTAGCGTTCGGCCCATCCGTGACCGGACACGGCCGTGACGCGTCCTGCCGTGTCGAGGTCGAAACGGCGGTCGCCGGTGAGCCGGTCCGTGATCGCCGTCGGGACGCCATCGGCCCGGTAGCTGTACGTCCTGTGCTGGAGCAGCCGCGCCTGGCCCGCGGATTCCGGGGTGGGGGCGCCCCACAGGCTCTGGGTGCTGAGCTGATGCGTGGCGTCCCACTGCTGGGCGAGGATCGTGGCGGAGCCGATGCGGCGCTGAACCTCACGGCCCGCCGCGTCGTATCCGAAACCGATGACCTGGCCGCCGGTCGTGAGGGTGGCGGGCATGCCCACGGCGTCGTAGGTCCACGTGCTCTCCGCCCCGGACGGGGTCAGGCGGCGCGTCCGCTGGCCCAGCAGGTTGTAGTCGGAGACCAGCGCGGCTCCGTTGCACCGCTCCGCGACGATCCGGCCGGCCGGGTCGCGCTCGAACGACAGCCGGGCGGCGGGGTTGGCCGCGGTGATGAGTCGTCCCAGCGGGTCGTGCTCGTAGGTGGTCACCGTGTCGCCGACTCGCTTTTCGACGACGTCGCCCATCTCGTCCCGGGTGTAGGAGATGGCCTGCCCGGCGGCGTTGACCTTGGAGACGGGGCGTCCGGCCAGATCATTGGAATAGGTGACGGTGCGGCCGTTGAAATCGGTCTCCGCGACGAGATTCCCGGCCGCGTCGTACTCGTAGGTCCAGGTCGCGCCGTCCGCGCCGGTGACGCGGACGAGGCGGTTCTCGGTGTCGTAGCCGAATTCCAGGCGTGCGCCGTCCGGGCCGATCTCGGCGATCGGCGTTCTGAAACCCGTGTATTCGGCGCGGGTCACGTTGCCGGCCGGGTCGGTGTGTTCGAGGAGGTTGCCCTCGGCGTCGTACGACCATTTCTCGTGCGTTCCGTCCGGGAGCCGGCGCCAGGCGGGGAGCCCTTCGACCGTCCATCCGTACCCGGTGGTGCCGCCGACCGGGTCGGTTATCGACGCGATGCGGCCGAAGGCGTCGTGGGAGAACCTGGTCACGGCGCCGAGCGGATCGGTGACGGCGACGGGGGATCCGGCGGCGTCCACGTCCAGCGTGGTGGTGCGTCCCTGCGGATCGGTGATCGCGGTCAGCCGTCCGGACGTGTCATAGGCGTAGGCGACCTCCGCCCCTGCGGGGTCGGTGATGCGCGTCAGGTTTCCGCGGTCGTCGTAACCGTGATGCCATGTGCCGCCGCCGGCGTTGGTGGACCTCACGGGCAGGTTCAGGTCGTTGTAGACGACCTCCGCCCGCGCCCCGTCCGGACGGACGACGCCGGTGAGGTTGCCGCTCTCGTCGTAGGTGTAGCGGGTGGTGTGCCCGAGCGGGTCGGTGCGGGCGAGGAGCCGGTCGTAGCGGTCCCATTCGGAGCGGGTGGTCGCCCCGAGCGGGTCGGTCTGGGAGACGACCTGGAGGTGATCGTTGTAGCGGTAGGCCGTGGTGCGGCCGAGCGAATCGGTGACGAGCGTGGTCCGGTTCTCCGGATCGAACGCGAGGGCGGTGCTGAGGAGGCCATCGGAGCCCGTGCCTCGGACGGCCCGGCCCTCGCCGTCGTATTCGTAGCCGTAGGAGAAGCCGTTGCGGTCGGTCCAGCCGGTCAGGCGCGCCGCGTCGTCGTAGGTGTACCGCAGCGGTGCGCCAGAGGAGTTGATCACCTCGGCGAGTTCGCCGGCCGCGTCGTAGCGGAAGCGGATCAGGGTGATTCCGCCGTCGGTCGCGTCGGTGGTGGTATCGGTGAGGAGGCGGAGTTCCGTTACGCGTCGTCCCGTGTCCACTCCTTCGGAGTCGGTCTCGGCGGTTTCGACTGCTATGCGCTGGCCGCCGGGACGGCGGATCTCTGCCAGCGTCCCGTTCTCGTACCGGAACTCGATACGGTCGCCGCTGCGGTCGGTGATCGCGGTGAGGGGCACCTCCGACCAGCCGTACTCCTCGCCGGGCGCGGGGAAGTGGAGGGTGTGGCCGAGCTGCGGGTCGGTGAGGCGGTAGCCGCCGTCCGGCGTGAGGACCAGCGGCCACTGCGGGCCTTCCACCGGCCGGAACTGCACATTCGGCACCCCCGCGTGGGGGTATTTCAGGACCATCGCGTCGGCCGAAAGGAAATGGACGCCCGTCGCGTCCATCTCCAGGCGCTGATCGAGAGTGGAGGCCCAGGACGTCCCGAATAACCGGCCGTCGCGATAGCTGGAGACATGGGTCCGCTCCAGGACGAGCGGCAGGATTCCCGGAAGCGTCACATCGGTCTCGGTGAGCAGGACCTCACCCGTGATCACGTCGATGGGGTCGTGGGTGGTGTTCCGGCCTCCGGGCTGCCTGCCGCCGTGGCGGGGATTGTCCTGCCCCCGGTTCCGGCCCCCGCCGCCGCGCTGCCGGCCTCCGCCGGAGCCCCCGCCGCGTCCCGGGCCCCGGCCCCGGCCGCCCTTCGCGCCCCGGGGGCTGCGGAAGGCCTTGCCCGCCATCCGGCCGAACGGGCCGCCGACGGCGGCGCCCGCGCGCCCGCGGCTCCTGCCGCCGGGACGCGTGCCCCTACCCAAGACGGGCTCCGATCACGTGGTCGATCAGCATGGTCATCATCCGATCATTCCGATGCCGACGCCTCGGAGCGGATTGTATCGGCGAGAGGCGTCTCCGCCCCGGCGCCCGCGTCGGCGCGCTTAGACATATCGGGCACGGCATGGGACGATTTCGCAGGTGAGCAGCAGATCTACGGAGGCGCAGCGGCTGAGCGACCTCGCCTTGCTGCGCCGCGTCCGCGACCGGATCGACCGCGAGTACCAGAACCCGCTGGACGTCGAGGCGCTCGCCCGCGGGGTGAACATGTCGGCCGGGCACCTCAGCCGCCAGTTCAAGCAGGCCTACGGTGAGTCGCCGTACGGCTACCTCATGACACGGCGCATCGAGCGCGCGATGGCGCTGCTCCGCCGGGGCGACCTCAACGTCACCGAGGTCTGCTTCGAGGTCGGATGCTCGTCGCTGGGGACGTTCAGCACCCGCTTCACCGAGCTGGTCGGCGTCCCGCCGAGCGTGTACCGGCGGGAGCAGGCGGAGGCGACGGAGGGCATGGCGCCGTGCGTCGCCAAGCGGGTCACGCGACCGATCAGGAATCGAGAAGCACAGGTCACCGAGCCGCAGCTAGCGTGACGGCCATGGAAATCAGCATTCACCAGACCTTCCTTCCGCACGACGACCCGGACGCGTCGCTGGCCTTCTACCGCGACGTTCTCGGCTTCGAGGTCCGCAACGACGTCGGGTACGCCGGGATGCGCTGGATCACGGTCGGCCCCGCCGGCCAGCCCGGCACGTCCATCGTCCTGGAGCCGCCGGTCGTCGACGGCTGCGGCATCACCGAGGACGAGAGCCGCATGATCAGCGAGATGATGGCCAAGGGCACCTACGCGGGCATCAACCTCGCCACGCCCGATCTCGACGAGACCTTCGCGAAGCTGGAGTCGAGCGGCGCCGAGGTCGTCCAGGAGCCGACCGAGCAGCCGTACGGCGTCCGCGACTGCGCCTTCCGCGACCCGGCGGGCAACCTGCTCCGCATCCAGGAGCAGCGCTGAGGCGTCGTCCGGCCCACGCGGCCTGACCTGCACGAGGCCGCCCCCGGTGCCGGAGGCGGCCTCCCGCACGAGACGGCGATCACCGGTCGCCGGCCGCCGAACCGGACGTATCCTTCGGAGTCGGCGGGCTCGCGACAGGCGACGCCGGCGGAGTCCGCGGAGGGCGGCTCCACCTGACAGATGGAGACACGATGAGCATGACCAGGGGGACGGAGGCGCAGTCGCCTGCGGAGCACGCCGCCGACCGCCACGACCTGATCCGCGTGCACGGCGCGCGGGTGAACAACCTCAAGGACGTCAGCGTCGAGATCCCGAAGCGCCGGCTGACCGTGTTCACCGGCGTCTCCGGCTCGGGCAAGAGCTCGCTGGTGTTCGACACGATCGCCGCCGAGTCGCAGCGGATGATCAACGAGACGTACAGCGCGTTCGTGCAGGGCTTCATGCCGACGATGGCGCGTCCCGAGGCGGACCTGCTGGAGGGGCTGACGACGGCGATCATCGTCGACCAGGAGCGGCTGGGCGCCAACCCCCGCTCCACCGTCGGCACCGTCACCGACGCCAACGCCATGCTGCGCCTGCTGTTCAGCCGGCTCGGGCAGCCGCACATCGGGCCGCCGAACGCGTTCTCCTTCAACGTCCCGTCGGTGAAGGCGGCCGGGGCGATCACCGTCGAGCGCAGCGGCGGCGCCAAGGCCGAGAAGGTGACCTTCAGCCGCGCGGGCGGAATGTGCCCGCGGTGCGAGGGGCGGGGCGCGGTCTCCGACATCGACCTGCGCCAGCTCGTCGACGACTCCAAGTCGCTCAACGAGGGCGCGATCACCATCCCCGGCTACAAGGCGGACGGCTGGTCGGTGCGGTTCATCATCAACACCGGCTACTTCGACCCGGACAAGCCGATCCGCGACTACACCGATCAGGAGCGCCACGACCTGTTCTTCCGCGACCAGGTCAAGGTGAAGATCGAGAACACGAACATGACGTACGAGGGGCTGGTGCCGCGCGTCAAGAAGTCGTTCCTGGCCAAGGACAAGGACGCGATGCAGCCGCACATCCGGGCGTTCGTGGAGCGCGCGGTCGCCTTCGCCGACTGCCCCGACTGCGGCGGGACGCGGCTGGCCGAGGCGGCCCGGTCCTCGAAGGTCAAGGGGATCAACATCGCGGACGCGTGCGCGATGCAGATCAGCGACCTGTCCGACTGGGTCCGCGGGCTGGACGAGCCGTCGGTGGCGCCGCTGCTCACGACGCTGCAGAGCACGCTCGACTCGTTCGTGGAGATCGGGCTGGGGTACCTGTCGCTCGACCGGCCGTCCGGGACGCTGTCGGGCGGCGAGGCGCAGCGCACCAAGCTGATCCGGCACCTCGGGTCCGCGCTGACGGACGTCACGTACGTGTTCGACGAGCCCACCATCGGCCTGCATCCCCATGACATCCAGCGGATGAACGAGCTGCTGCAGCGACTGCGGGACAAGGGCAACACGGTCCTGGTCGTGGAGCACAAGCCGGAGACGATCCAGATCGCCGACCACGTCGTGGACCTCGGCCCCGGCGCGGGGACGGCGGGCGGCGCGGTCTGCTACGAGGGGACCGTCGCCGACCTGCGCGGCAGCGACACGCTCACCGGCCGCCACCTGGACGACCGCGCCGTGCTGAAGGAGTCGGTGCGGAAGCCGGAAGGGACGCTGGAGATCCGCGGCGCGAACGCCCACAACCTGCAGGACGTGGACGTCGACGTCCCGCTCGGCGTGCTGTGCGTGGTCACCGGCGTGGCGGGCTCCGGCAAGAGCTCGCTGATCAACGGCTCGGTGTCCGGGCGGGACGGGGTCGTCACGGTCGACCAGGCCCCGATCCGCGGCTCGCGGCGCAGCAACCCGGCGACGTACACGGGGCTGCTCGACCCGATCCGCAAGGCGTTCGCGAAGGCCAACGGCGTCCAGGCGTCGCTGTTCAGCGCCAATTCGGAGGGCGCCTGCCCCGCCTGCAACGGCGCGGGCGTCATCTACACCGAGCTCGGGTTCATGGACGGCGTCACGACCACCTGCGAAGACTGCGAGGGCAAGCGGTTCGAGGCGTCCGTACTGGACTACCACCTCGGCGGCCGCGACATCAGCGAGGTGCTCGCGATGTCGGTCGCGGAGGCCGAGGAGTTCTTCGGGTCCGGTGACGCGCGCACCCCCGCCGCCCACAAGATCCTTGCCCAGATGGACGACGTCGGGCTCGGCTACCTCAAGCTCGGCCAGCCGCTGACGACCCTGTCCGGCGGCGAGCGGCAGCGGCTCAAGCTGGCCACGCACATGGGCGAGAAGGGCGGCGTCTACATCCTGGACGAGCCGACCACCGGCCTGCACCTCGCGGACGTCGAGCAGCTGCTCGGGATGCTCGACCGGCTCGTCGACTCCGGCAAGTCGGTCATCGTCATCGAGCACCACCAGGCGGTGATGGCGCACGCCGACTGGATCATCGACCTCGGGCCGGGCGCCGGGCACGACGGAGGCAAGGTCGTCTTCGAGGGCCCGCCCGCCGATCTGGTGGGCGCCCGCTCCACCCTCACCGGCGAGCACCTCGCCGACTACGTCGGCCGCTGATCGCCGACCGCTGACGGCCGACCGCTGACGGCCGGGCGCGGGGCCGCCTCCTTCGTGGAGGCGGCCCCGCCGCCGTTACGCGGCCGGTCCGTGGTCGAAGGTGTGGCGCGGGCCCGGCAGGCCGCTGGGCTTGGGCGGCGGGCTCTCGCGGACGCGCCGCCGCAGGCCGAGGTTTCCGGCGACCTCGTTGCGCAGGCGCGGGAGCTGCGCGTACAGCGCGTCGCCGGGGCAGGCGGTGGTGTTGTAGTCGCGGTGCCCGACGATGGCCTCCCGCGGGTCGAGTCCGTGGACGTCGCACAGCCAGGCGCAGGTCGCGACGAGGGCGTCCCACAGCGCTTCGGTGGGCTCCTCGGTCATGTAGGTGCCCTCGTTCTCGATGCCGATCGTGTGGTCGTTGTGCCCGAGCGTCTGCGCGCCGACGACGAGATCTCCGGCGTCGATCGCGGCGAGGCTGCGGTTGCGTCCTTCCATGAGGTGGCCGCCGCGGCTGATGGTGAGCTGCTGGCCGGCGTCCTCCCAGCCGTTGGAGTCCATGTGGAAGTTCTGGATCGCGCGGGACAGCGTGAAGGCGTGCGCCAGCGACAGGTCGGCGGCGTTCGCGGAGGCGGTGTGGTGGACGACGATGTGATCGGGAGCGCGGTTCAGCACGGTCGCCGCCGCCGTGGGCGGGCGCGCGGCCCACTCGGCACGGGTGTACCGGCGGGGCACGGCCCGCGCCTCGGGCACGTTCGGCGTCTGGGGGACGGTCAGGGCGGACGCGGCGGGCTGTGGGCCGAGCAGCACGCCGCTCATGGCGGCGGCGGCGCTTCCGAGCAGGCCACGGCGGGTGAATGGAATGTTGGCGGGCACGAGCGGCTCCCCTCTAGGTGTCGATCGGCCGGGGCTGCCGATCATGCGTGAAATCTCCCGTCACTACAACCCCGGCGCCGCCGGAGGCATCAGTTCGTGGTGCGAACTGTGGGTATGCTGGTCGCGTGGGTACGCAGGATGATGAGCGGATCGGGGTCGTGAGCGCGCTGGTGCAGAGCGCGTTCTTGGTCAACGCCGTGTACACCGAGTCGGCTCGGGAGCACGGCATCACATCGCAGCAGGGCGTGCTGCTGTGTGTGCTGATGATGCGGCCGCGCGGGATGGGTGAGCTGGGCGCGATGCTCGGGCTCGCCAAGTCGAGCCTGACCGGCCTGGTGGACCGGACGGAGCGCAACGGCCTCGTCCAGCGGGAATCCGACCCGGACGACCTGCGGGCGGTGCGGGTCGCGCTGACGCCGCAGGGTCGCAAGCTCATCGATGAGTTCTATCCCGAGACGTGCCGGCGGGTCGAGAGGCTCGCCGACGGTCTCGGGGACGCCGACCGGGACGCGCTCGCCGACGTGCTCAGCCGCGTCGTCCGCGACAACGAGGTCCCGGTGGTCTTCATGGAACCGGGCGAGGGGCCGTTCTCCAAACACTGACTCCGCGACCGCGGGTTGAAGTTCGTAGCACGAACTAATATGGTTCGTGGTACGAACTCTTCTCCTATGTGCGGAGCGTGTGATCATGAGTCGAACTGTCGCCGTCATCGGCGGAGGCTACGGCGGAGCGGCCGTCGCCAAGGCGTTGGACGCTGAGGCCGACGTCGTCCTCATCGAGCCCAGGGACGCGTTCGTCAACGCGGCGGGGTCGCTGCGGGCGCTGACCCGGCCGGACTGGGCGGGCAACATGTTCTTCCCCTACGACGCGCTGCTGACCAGGGGCACGGTGATCCGAGACCGTGCCGTCTCGGCGGATCCCGGCGGTGTCGCGCTCGCCTCGGGACGGCGTCTCGACGCCGACTACCTGGTCCTGGCGTCCGGCTCCAGCTACGTGTATCCGGCCAAGCCCGCCGCCGACACCACCGGCGCCGCGCTGGACGACCTGCGCCGCACCCACAAGGAACTCGCCGGTTCCGAGCGGGTGCTGATCGCCGGGGCGGGGCCGGTCGGGCTGGAGCTGGCCGGTGAGATCAAGGAGGTCTGGCCGGGCAAGCGGGTGACCGTCGTCGATCCGGTCGAGCGGCTTCTCCCGGGCTTTCATCCCGAGCTGCGTCGTGAACTGCATCGGCAGCTCGACGAGCTGGACGTCCGGCTGCTGCTGGGCTCGCGGCTGACGGCGCCGCCGGCGGTGGAGTCGGGCCGGGCCGAGACGTTCACCGTGACGACCACCGGCGGTGAGGAGATCACGGCCGACATCTGGTTCCGCGCCTACGGCGTGCGCGTCAACAGCGAATACCTCGCCGACGGACGGCTCACGGCCCTGACGGCCCAGGGCGAGGCGCCGGTCTCGGAGACCCTCAACGTCCGCGGGCACGACCACGTCTACGCGGTCGGCGACCTCACCGACGTCGCGGAGGCGAAGCGGGCCGGGCACGCCATGCGGCATGCCGAGGTCGTGGCGGAGAACATCCTCGCCCAGCTGCGCGGGGAGCGGGCGCCGGCGGTCTACCGGCCGTCGCCGGAGCCCATGATCCTGCTCCCGCTCGGGCCTCGCGGCGGCGTCGGCCAGATGCCGGCGGAAAACGGGCCGTCCGTCCTCCCGGCCCCGGCGGTCGCCGAGTACAAGGGCGCCGACCTGTTCACCGGACGGTTCGCCGAACTGTTCGGCACCACCGATTGAGAAGGGAGGCGGAACAATGCCGGTAAAGAACGTCGTCTTCGGCTTCGGCGCCCACACCGGCGTCGGAGACGTGCCCGAACTGCTGCGCCTGGCTCAGCAGGCCGACCGGGACGGTCTCGACGTCTTCTCCCTGTCGGACCACCCCTACATCGGCGGACGCCTCGACGCCTACGCCGCCATCGGGTTCATTCTGGGGCGGACGGAACGCATCGCGGGCCTCGCGAACGTCACCAACCTGCCGACCCGTCCGGCCCCGATGCTGGCGCGGACGGTGACGTCCCTGTCGGCGCTGTCCGGCGGCCGCGTCGTGCTCGGCATGGGCGCGGGCGGGCTCTGGGACCGGATCTCCGACATGGGCGTCCCGCGGCTCTCGCCGGGCGACGCCGTGGACGCCTTCGAGGAGGCGATCATCTTGGTCAGGAAGCTGTCGGGCGGCGGCCCGCCGATCACCCACCGGGGCCGCCACTACCGGGTGGACGAGATCGACCCCGCCCCCGTGGCCGCGCCACCCGTGTGGACCGGATCGGTCGGACCGAAATCCCTGGCCGCAACCGGACGCGTGGCGGACGGCTGGATCCCCGGCCACGCCGCCGACTGGCTCAGCGACCGGTACCGGAGATCGCGGCCGATCATCGATGCGGCGGCCGCCGCCGCGGGCCGCGATCCGGGGGAGATCCGCACGGTCTTCAACCTTCCGGGACGCATCACCGACCGTCCGGCGGCAGCGACCCGCGACCGGTCCGGGCGCTGGATCGGCGGTTCCGTCGACCAGTGGGTCGAGGAGCTGACGGGGGCCGTCCTGGAGCACGGCGCGTCGGGCTTCACGCTCTTCCCGGCGGGCGACGGGGCGCAGGACGACGTGTTCCTCGGGCGCTGGGCCAGGGAGATCGTCCCGGCCGTGCGCGAAGCGGTCATGAAAGAGGAGGGGTGAGGCGTCAGCGGCGCTGGAAGCCGTCCTTGGTGCGCAGGCCGTAGCCGAACGCGCGGTCGAAGGAGATGTGGGCCAGCCAGCCGCACATCCCGGCGAAGATCGGCGCCCAGGTGAAGGGCACGACGGTGTAGATCGCGATCAGGGCGACCGGGACCAGCGCCCGGTGCGCGGCGTTGTAGTACGGGACGGCGCGCGCCGGGAGCTGCCCCTTCTCGACCTTGTGGGCGTCCCGGGCCCCGGCCAGGAAGGTCAGGTCGGGGGCGATGAAGAAGACGACGGCGAGGAGGACGGCGAGCCAGCCGTGGTTGACGCCTTCGAGGACGGCGAACGCCGTCCAGAACAGGGCGTTGGCCAGCCACGCGACGCGGCGGACGGTGCGGGCGCGGCCGGCCTTGGCGGTCGCGGCGGTGACCGGGGCGGCGGTGGCGGGGGCGGCGGTGGCGGTGGCGGTGATGGTGGTCATGGCCTGGACTCCCTTGCGCGGGCGGCTAATGCTCTTAGCCGTAACCATAAAGCTAAGAGCATTAGCCGTCAAGCTCAACGGAGTCGCGCGTAGACGTCGCCGGACTTGCCGCGCGGGCGGATGCGGTCGAGCCGCCGTTCCAGGGTGGCCGCGTCCAGCCAGTGCGGGGCGGCGAACCGCATCGTCTCGACGGGGGAGTAGTTGTACTCGTAGCCGCCGGCCGCCGCGCCGAGCCGCTCCGCCAGGCGCAGCGCCTCCAGCCCGGCGTCGTGCGCGGACGGGATGTACTCGAACGAGAGCGCGGGCAGGGCGCGGGTGAGACCCGCGAGGACGTCGGCCTCGTAGCCCTCGACGTCGATCTTGCAGAAGGCCGGGACGCCGTGCGCCGCGATGAGGCCGTCCAGCGTCGTCACGGCCACCTCGACGGTCCGGTCCCACCGGACGCGGGCGAAGCCGCTGTCCGCCGCGACCGACTCGATCCAGCCGCGCGACATCGAGGACACCGTCGGCGTCGCCGTCGAGAGGGCCAGGTCGGCGGTGCCGGGCCGGGCGCCGACGGCGTCCGGCACGATCGTGACGCCGCCGTCGCGGCCGTAGAGGAGGCGCAGGACGCTCAGGCAGTCGGGCTGCGGCTCCGCCGCGACGACCCGTGCCCCGAGGCCCCGCCAGACGCGCACCCGCCCGCCGACGTGCGCGCCGATGTCGAACGCCAGATCACCCGGCTTGAGGAACTCGCCGTAGAGGCGCGTCGCGCGGCGGTGCTTGCCCGGGACGCCGTAGTACATGACCAGGGACCGTGCGATCCCGTAGGCGCGCAGCAGCATCCGCCGACATTACCGCGCCGGTCCGCCGCCCCGGCCGGATTCCCCGCGCCGTGTCGGGGAACGTCCTGCGAGGTGGAGACCAGGCCGTGGACGTCGGGCCGGGCGACCCGCTCGCCGTTCGTCCTGCCGAGCGGGCTGCGGGGACGGCTCGCCGGGCGCCTCATGCTGCGGACGAACAGGCAGGACGAGGTCGCCCGCCTGCTCGCCGTCCGGCCGGGGGAGCGGGTGCTGGAGGTCGGGTACGGGCCGGGCGGGCTGATCCGCCGCCTCGCCCGGACGCCCGCCGGACGCGTCTGCGGCGTCGACCCGTCCCCGGAGATGCGCGACATGGCCGCCAGGCGCGCGGCCCGGGCGGACCTCCGGGTGGGGACGGCCGAGGACACGGGGTTCGGCGACGCCGAGTTCGACTGCGTCGTCTCCGTCAACAGCGTGGCGCTCTGGCCGTGCCTGGAGCGCGGGCTGGACGAGCTGCGCCGCGTCACGCGTCCCGGCGGGCGGGTCCTGATCGCCTGGCACGGGGGCCGCCGTCCGCCGAGGATCGCGCGGAGGTTCCGGCTGCCGGACGACCAGCTCGCCCGCGTCGAGGACGCGCTGCGCCGCCGCTTCTCGAACGTCCACCGGCACGAGCTGTCCGAACTGACGGCGTTCACGGCCAGGCGGGACCGCCCAGGCGAGCGGGACGAGGACGGGGGCGCGGGCCGGGCACAGGGCCGGGGCGCGGGTCAGGGCTTGCGGGCCAGGCCGCCGTAGACGGAGACCTGCGAGTCGTCGATCTGGCGGGCCGCGTCGTCCGGGCGCCAGTGGTGGACGGCCGTCACGCCCGGCTCGACCAGTTCCAGGCCGTCGAAGAAGCTCGTGATCTGCGCCGCGGTGCGGCCCTTGGCGCGGATCCCGTGCTCGTTGTGCTTCTTCAGGGCGTTGAGCGGCTTGGCGGCGCTCTCGATGTTGATCGTGGAGAGGGCGAGGAAGCTGCCGGCCGGGAGCGGCTCCAGCAGCCGCCGGACGATCCGCTGGGCCTCGTCGTCGTCGGGGATGAAATGGATGACGGTGAGGAGGCACAGCGCGACGGGCTCGCCGAGGTTGAGCGTCTCGTGGAGCTCCGGCGCGGTCAGTATGGCGTCCGGCTCGCTCAGGTCGGCCTGGATGTAGCGGGAGCGTCCCTCGGGGGTGCTGGTGAGCAGGGCGCGGGCGTGCACGAGCACGATCGGGTCGTTGTCGACGTACACGATCCGGGCCGACGGGTCGACGCCCTGGACGACCTCGTGCAGGTTGGGCGAGGTGGGCAGGCCCGTCCCGACGTCGAGGTACTGCCGGATGCCGTGGTCGACGGCCAGGTGGCGCGCGACCCGGACCATGAAGTTGCGGCTGGCCCGCATGGACGTGCGCATGTACGGCGCGATCTTGACGATTTCCTCCGCGGCCTCCCGGTCGGCGGCGTAGTTGTCCTTGCCGCCCAGCAGGTAGTCGTAGACGCGGGCGGAGTGGGCCACGTCGGTTCGCAGGTCAGCCGAGCGCGGTTCACTGTCCGCTGTGTCCGGCACGGGAAGCCCCCATCGATCGGTGCGGTGGCACGCCCCACATACTAATGAGGCCGCTCACCCTTTGGATCACGTTTTGTCGGGGTTGACGGCACATTGCAGTAAAGGGAATCCCACTGGCGAGGCGAATTCTCGTCAGGACGGCAAAAGCCCGCGGGTCAGGACGGCGGGAGGCCGAGCGCGCGGGCGATCAGCATGCGCTGCACCTCGGACGTCCCCTCGCCCACCTCCAGGATCTTCGCGTCCCGGTAGAAGCGGCCGACCGCGTACTCGTTCATGAAACCGTACCCGCCGAAGATCTGCGTGGCGTCCCGCGCGTTGTCCATCGCGGCGTTGGACGCGACCAGCTTGGCGATCGCGGCCTCCTTCTTGAACGGCTCGCCCGCCAGCAGCCTCGCGGCGGCGGCGTAGTAGGCCAGCCGGGAGGTGTGGGCGCGCAGCTCCATGTCGGCGATCTTGAACTGGATCGCCTGGTAGCGGCCGATCTCCTTGCCGAACGCCTCGCGTTCCCGCACGTAGCGGAGGCATTCGTCCACGCAGCCCTGGGCGAGGCCGACCGACAGCGCGGCGATCGCGATGCGGCCCTCGTCCAGGATGCGGAGGAACTGCGCGTAGCCGCGCCCGCGCTCCCCGACGAGGTTCTCCGCCGGGACGCGCACGTCGTCGAACGACAGCTCGCGGGTGTCGGACGCCGACCAGCCGACCTTCGAGTACTTGCGCCCGACCGTGAACCCGGGCGTCCCGTTCGGGACGATGATCGTGGAGATCTCGCCGTCGCCGGTGAACGCCGTGACGGTCACGAACGCGGTGATGTCGGTGCCGGAGTTGGTGATGAACGCCTTCGACCCGTTGATCACCCACGAGTCGCCGTCCAGCCGGGCGGTGGTGCGCATCCCGCCGGGCACGTCCGACCCGCCGCCCGGCTCGGTGAGGCCGAAGCCCGCCAGCCGCTCGCCGGAGGTGAGCCGCGGCAGCCACCGCTCCTTCTGCTCCGCCGACCCGAACCGGTAGATCGGCATCGCGCCCAGCGACACCCCGGCCTCCAGCGTGATCGCGACGGACGAGTCCACCCGCGCCAGTTCCTCAAGGGCCAGGCAGAGGGCGAAGTAGTCGCCGCCCATCCCGCCGTGCTCCTCTGGGAACGGCAGCCCGAACAGGCCCATCTTGCCCATCGCGGCGACGATCTCGTACGGGAACTCGCCGCGCTCGTACAGGTCCCCGATCACCGGCGCGACCGTCTCGCGGGCGAACCGCTCGACCGTGCTCCGCAGCTCTTCCTGCTCCTCGGTGAGCGTGAAGTCGATCATCATGTCTCCGTTGCGGGTGAGAGGGCCTGGACGACGCGCGACGGGCTGGGGCGGCCGAGACGGCTCGCCAGCCAGCGGCTGGTCGCGACAAGACTGTCGAGGTCGACGCCCGTCTCGATGCCGAGCCCGTGCAGCATCCAGACGAGGTCCTCGGTGGGCAGGTTGCCGGTGGCGCTCCCCGCGAACGGGCAGCCGCCGAGACCGCCGGCGGACGCGTCCACGACCGTGACCCCGGCCTGGAGCGCGGCGAGCGTGTTGGCGAGCGCCTGCCCGTAGGTGTCGTGGAAGTGGACGGCGAGCCGCTCCGTGCCGATCCCCGCCGCCCCGAGCGCCTCGATCAGCGCGGTGACCTGGCCCGGCGTCCCGACGCCGATGGTGTCGCCGAGGCTGAGCTGGGAGCAGCCGAGGTCCATCATCCGGGACGCGACGGACACGACCTGCTCGATCGGCACGTCCCCCTCCCACGGGTCGCCGCACGCCATCGACACGTACGCCCGCACCCACAGCCCTTCCGCGCGGGCGCGCCCGACGACCGGGGCGAACATCGCGAGCGACTCGTCCACGGTGCGGTTCAGGTTGCGCTGCGAGAACGTCTCGGTGGCGCTGCCGAAGATCGCGATCTCGGTGACGCCGTTGGCGAGCGCCCGGTCGAGCCCCCGCTCGTTCGGGACGAGGACGGGATAGCGCAGCTCCGGGGAGCGGGGGAGGACGTCGAGCAGCTCTTCGGCGTCGGCGAGCTGCGGCACCCATTTCGGGTGGACGAAGCTGGTCGTCTCGATCGTGCGCAGGCCCGCGTCCGCCAGCCGCGTCACGAACTCGGACTTGACGTCCACGGGGACGACCGCCTTCTCGTTCTGCAGCCCGTCCCGCGGCCCGACCTCGTAGATCGTGACCTCGCGGGGAAGACCGGAGAGAGGAACCCGCATCGTCATGCCTCCTCGATAACGGCGTCATGCTCGATCACGGCCAGGACGGCGTCGAGCGCGACCTGCGCGCCCGCGCGGACCGGCAGTTTCGCCACGACCCCGGAGAGCGGCGCGGTGACGGTGTGCTCCATCTTCATCGCCTCGACGACCACGAGCGGCTGCCCCTCCGCGACCCGGTCGCCCTCGGCCGCCTTGACGGCGAGGACCGTCCCCGGCATCGGGCTGCGCAGCACCCCGTCGCCCGCCGCCGCCGCGTCCGCGCCGCCCTCGGCGCGGACGTGCTCCGCCAGCGCCCAGGCGCTTCCGGCGCGTCCGAGCCACAGCGTGCGCCCGTCGCGGGCGGCCTCGAACGAGGTCGTCCTTCCAGCGTAGGTGAGGGTGAACGGCCTGGTCAGCGACGCCGTGACCGGCGGGTCGCCGCCGATGGCGACGCGTGCGGACGCGGCCCGCCCCTGGACCCGGACCTCCACCGGCTCGCCGCCGGACGGGGTGATGATCCACGGCGTCCAGGCGTGCGCGCCGGGACGCCAGCCGTCCGGGACGTCCCACGGGTCGTCGCCCGAGCCTTCGAGGGCCAGCATCCGCTCCAGCGCGGCGGCGGCCAGCACGTCCGCCGGGACGGACGCGTCCGCGGTCAGCTCGTCCAGGGACCGCTCGACCAGGCCCGTGTCGAGATCGCCCGACACGACGGACGGATGCGCGAGCAGGCGCCGCAGGAACGCGACGTTTGTCGGGACGCCGAGCAGCGTGTACGAGGCCAGCGCCCGGTCGAGGCGGTGCAGCGCCTCGGCCCGGTCGGTGCCGTGGACGATCACCTTGGCGAGCATCGGGTCGTACGCCCCGCCGACCTCCGTCCCGACGTCGAGCCCCGAGTCGACGCGGGCGTACTCCGGCTCGGACAGGGTGAGGACGCGTCCGCCGGTCGGGAGGAAACCGCGCGAAGGATCTTCGGCGTAGATGCGGGCCTCGATCGAATGGCCGTCGAGCGTCACGTCGTCCTGGGTGAACGGCAGCGGGCGGCCGGACGCGACGCGGAGCTGGAGCTCGACCAGGTCGAGGCCCGTGACGAACTCGGTCACGGGGTGCTCGACCTGCAAGCGGGTGTTCATCTCCATGAAGAAGAACTCGTCGGGGCGGTCGGCGGAGACGATGTACTCGACCGTCCCGGCGCCCACGTAGCCGACGGCCTGCGCGGCGGCGACGGCGGCGGCGCCCATCCGGTCGCGGGCTGCGGCGTCCAGCAGCGGCGACGGCGCCTCCTCGATGATCTTCTGGTGGCGGCGCTGCAGGCTGCACTCGCGCTCGCCCAGGTGGACGGCGTTCCCGTGGGCGTCGGCGAAGACCTGGATCTCGATGTGCCGCGGGTTCTCGACGAACCGCTCGGCCAGCAGCGTGTCGTCGCCGAACGAGCCGCGCGCCTCGCGGCGGGCGGAGGCGATGGCGTCCGGCAGGTCGGCCGCGTCCCGGACGAGCCGCATGCCCTTGCCGCCGCCCCCGGCGGACGGCTTGATCAGCACCGGCAGCCCGACCTCCAGGGCCGCGGCCTTCAGCTCGGCGTCGGAGAGGCCGGGTTCGTCCCGTCCCGGCACGACGGGCACGCCCGCCGCCGCGACCGTCCGCTTCGCGCGGATCTTGTCGCCCATCGCCTCGATCGCCTCGGCGGGCGGGCCGATGAACACCAGCCCCGCCTCGCCGCACGCGCGCGCGAACGCGGTGTTCTCGGCGAGGAACCCGTACCCCGGATGGACGGCGCCCGCCCCCGCCGCCCGCGCCGCCGCGATCACCGCCTCGACGTCGAGGTACGACGGGACGCGGAGCGCCTCGTCCGCCTCCCGCACATGCCGGGCACGCGCGTCGGCGTCGGTGTGGACGGCCACCGAACGGACGCCGAGCCGCCGCAGCGTGCGGAACACGCGGACGGCGATCTCCCCGCGGTTGGCGACCAGGACGCTGTCGAACATCAACACCCTCACATCCGGAAGACGCCGTAGCCGACCGGCTCCAGCGGTGCGTTCGCGGCGGCCGACAGCCCGAGGCCCAGCACGCGCCGGGTGTCGGCCGGGTCGATCACCCCGTCGTCCCAGAGCCGGGCCGTCGAGTAGTACGGGTTGCCCTGTGCCTCATACTGCTCGCGGATCGGCGCCTTGAACGCCTCCTCGTCCCCGGCGGGCCACTCCTCGCCGCGCGCCTCCAGCTGGTCGCGGCGGACGGTCGCGAGGACGCTCGCGGCCTGCTCTCCGCCCATGACGGAGATGCGGGCGTTCGGCCACATCCACAGGAAGCGCGGCGAGTACGCCCGGCCGCACATCGCGTAGTTGCCCGCGCCGAACGACCCGCCGATGACGACGGTGAACTTCGGGACGCGCGCGCACGCCACCGCCGTGACCATTTTCGCGCCGTGCTTGGCGATGCCGCCCGCCTCGTATTCGCGGCCGACCATGAATCCGGTGATGTTCTGCAGGAACACGAGCGGGACGCTGCGCCGGTCGCACAATTCGATGAAATGCGCGCCCTTCTGCGCCGATTCGCTGAACAGGATCCCGTTGTTCGCGACGATCCCGACCGGATGCCCGTGGATGCGCGCGAAACCGGTGACGAGCGTCGCGCCGTACTCCTTCTTGAACTCCTGGAAGCGGCTGCCGTCCACGACGCGGGCGATGACCTCCCGCACGTCGTAGGGGGTGCGCGGGTCGGGCGGGACGACCCCGTACAGCTCCGCCGGGTCGGCCGCCGGCTCCTCGGGCGCCGCGACGTCCCACGGGCGCGGCTCGCGCGGCCCGAGCGTGGACACGATGTCGCGGACGATCCGCAGCGCGTCCGCGTCGTCGTCGGCGAGATGGTCGGTGACGCCGGACGTCCGGGAGTGCAGCTCGCCGCCGCCCAGCTCCTCCGCCGTCACGACCTCGCCGGTCGCGGCCTTCACCAGCGGCGGGCCGCCCAGGAAGATCGTCCCCTGGCCGCGGACGATGACGGCCTCGTCGCTCATCGCGGGGACGTACGCCCCGCCCGCCGTGCACGACCCCAGCACCGCCGCGATCTGCGGGATTCCGAGGCCGGACATGGTGGCCTGGTTGTAGAAGATGCGGCCGAAGTGCTCGCGGTCGGGGAACACGTCGTCCTGCCGGGGGAGGAACGCGCCGCCGGAGTCGACCAGGTAGATGCAGGGGAGGCGGTTGTGCAGCGCCACCTCCTGCGCCCGCAGGTGCTTCTTCACCGTGACCGGGTAGTAGGTGCCGCCCTTGACGGTGGCGTCGTTGGCGACGATCACGCATTCGCGGCCGGAGACGCGTCCGATCCCGGTGATGATGCCGGCGCCGGGCGCCTCGTCGTCGTACATGCCGTTCGCGGCCAGCGGGGACAGCTCCAGGAACGCCGAGCCGGGGTCGAGGAGCGTGTCGACCCGGTCGCGGGGGAGCAGCTTGCCGCGCCCGACGTGCCGCTCGCGGGTCCGCTCGGGGCCGCCGCGCCCGGCCCGGTCGACGCGGTCGCGCAGCTCGGCGGACAGGGCCTCGTTGTGCGCGGCGTTCGCCTTGAACGCCTCGGCCGAGACGTCCGCGCGGGAGCCGATCTCGGGTCCGCTCATGCCCGTCCCCTCCTGTTAACGACCGTTAACAACGCCGATGTTAATGGGCGTTAACAACTCTAGTCTAGACTGGCGCGCATGACGTCCCACCCCGCCGCGGAGCCGGCCCTGCCGCCGAACCCGCGCCGGGCCGAGATCCTCGCCGCCGCGGCCGAGCTGTTCGCGCGGCGCGGCTACCACGGGGCGTCCATCGGCGACCTCGGACGGGCCGTCGGCCTCACCGGGCCCGCCCTCTACCGGCATTTCCGCGGCAAGGAGGCCGTGCTCGCGGAGATGCTCCTCGACATCAGCGAGCGCCTCTTGGCCGAGGGCGTCCGGCGCGCCGCCGACCCCGATCCGGGACGGGCCCTGGACGCGCTGCTCCGCTGGCACATCGCGTTCGCGCTGGACAACCCGGCGCTGATCACCGTCCACGAGCGGGAGTTGGACAACGTGCCCGAGCCGCAGCGGCATCGCGTCCGCCGGCTCCAGCGCGCCTACGTGGAGGAATGGGTCGCCGTCCTGCGCCGCCTGAACCCGGCCCTGCCCGGCGACCGGACGCGCGCCGCCGTCCACGCCGCGTTCGGCCTCCTCAACTCGACCCCGCGCAGCGCCGCCGGCCTCGACCGCGCCGCGATGTGCACTCTCCTCCACACCATGGCCCGCGCCGCCCTCGAAAACGCGGGCTGACGCCCGCGCTAGCAGGACGCGGCCTGGCCGTCGAGGGAGCGGTTCACGGCACGGGCGAAGGACTCGGCGTCCGTCCCCTTCTGGTCGAAGATCTTCTGGACGCAGCCGCGGAACGTGCTGCTGAACGTGCTGTAGTGCGGCGTCACCGGACGCGGCTCGGCCCGTGCGAGCGCGGTGATCACGGCCTGCCCGAGCTGGGTGAGCTGCGCGTGATCGGGCAGTTCCGTCTCGCCGGGAGCGGGCGGAGGCTCATCGGTGAGCGCCCAGCACGTCTGCACGTTCACGTGGGCGGGCGAGCGGCGTTCCGGGGTGAGCCCGAGCGCGGAGTACCGTCCGGGCGCGAACCCGCCGCAGGAGAACAGGAGCCGCTGGCTGTCGGTTCCGCTGAGGAACTCGACGAGGTCGGCGGCGGCGTCGGGGTTGGGGGACTTCGCCGACACGGCGAGGTTCTGCCCGCCGAGGACGGTGCGTCCCGGCAGCGCCCGCACGCCGAACCGCAGCCGGCCGCCGTCCGGCGCCCGCATGCGCGGCTCGGTCGCGAGCGACGAGAACGCGTACGGCCAGTTGCGCATCAGCCCCGTCCCCGACGCGAACGCCTCGATGCTCTTCGGCTCGTCGAACTGCCGCGACGGGGCCAGCGGTCCGCGCACCGGCGAGGTGAGCCGCTCAAGTGCCGGATACACCTTGGTGCGCAACTCCTCCACGCTCGGACGGTCGTCGCCGGTGAGCAGCCCCTCGCCGTCGTCGTTCCACACCGCCTCCAGCGCGTTCACGGTCAGGCCGTCGTAGTCGGCGAGCTGCAGCGCGATGCCGGAGCTCAGCAGCCGGGACCACTCGGTCGGCGGGGTCCGGCCCTCGTGGAAGTAGAGGAGCCCGACGTCCACGTTGAACGGGACGGCGTACTGCTTCCCGTCGCGTTCGCCCGTCCGCAGCGCGGCGGGGAAGAAGTCGCCGAGGCCGCCGATGTCGTCGAGCGGACGCAGGTACCCGCCCTCGGCGAACTGGGCCGTCCACGTGTTGTCCATGATCAGGACGTCGTAGGCGCAGCTCCCCGACTCCTGCACCGCCTTGATCTGGCTGTGCTGCAGGTCGGTGGAGTCCGACACCTCGACGAGCGTGGCGTGCGGATGCGGGCGTCCGTCCGCGTAGCGTTCCTCGTTCCATTTCCGGATGAGCGCGCGGCGCTGGTTCTTCAGGCTGACGTCCGTCCCGCCCGCGACGAACAGTTCCTCGCGGTTGCAGTCGGCCTTCATCGCGGGATACGACTCGTCCGGCCAGAAGAGGACGGCGAGGCCCGCGGCCAGCATCAGCGCGGCGCCGGACGCGGCGCTGATCCAGGCCGTCCGGTCGCCCGGCAGGAACTTCATCGGCGCTCCCCGGTCATCTGCGCTTCCCCGTCATCTGCGCTCCCCGGTCATCTGCGCTCCCCGGTCATCTCAGGTCGGACAGGAGTTCGGCGGCCTGCTCAACCTCGGACGCGCCGGTGAGCGTCACGCAGCCGGCCCCGTCCGGCGGGTGGAGCGTCGCCACGATCTCCTTGACGGGCGAGGACCGGCACGTCGCCGGGCCGGTCAGCACGACGGTCAGCCGCAGGTCGGGATGCCTTTCACGGAACTCCCCGGCCAGCCACCGCGCGCGTGCGGCGAGTCGCGGATTCCTCCGCGGGCTCTGCCCGTCGGTGACGAGGATGAGGTTCGGACGGCCCGTGCCGAGGCCGGCCGCCGCGATCGCGTCGCCGAGCGGCTGGTCGCCGCCGCCGGACGCGACCGCCTGCAGCCGGCTCGTGATCGAGTTCTTGTGGTCGAGCGACGCGGTGCCCAGGGGGACGTTCCCGAACGTCCTCGTGCTGTTCGGCGACGCGGACTGCGACGACACCTGGAGGCCGACGCGGTCGTTGCTCTGCAGCTGCGACACCAGGCTCCGCAGGAACGACGTGCCGTGGGCGAGGCGCGAGCCCTCGCTCGCCTGGGCCGCGCCGCCCATCGACGCGGACACGTCCAGCATCAGCGACACCGAAACCCTCGGACGGGCCGCGCCGATGCGGTCGAGCGTCTTCTGCACGCCGTTCGCGGGCGTCAACGCGACGTGGGTCGGCATGACGCGGTCGCCCACGGTCCGCTGGAGCCGCGACAGGTAGAAATGCCGGGTGTCGCCTTCGAGCACGGGCGGGATCGTGCCGCGATCGTCCCGGAAGCCCTGCCGGGTGAGCGGGTTGCGGTCCAGCCAGCGGCGGAACTCGGTGACCGCCGCGTCCCGCTCCTCGGTGTCCTGGCCGCGCCACCGCACCTGGACGAACGGGTGGTCGAGCGTCGGCAGGTCCGTCGCGTAGTACGGGTGCAGGCGCCATTTCGCGTACGGGGCGGCGTTCGGGTCGACGGCCCCGCACCGGTCGCCGAGCGGGCGTCCCATGTCGTAGTCGTGCAGCACCTGCTCGGGGACGGCGACCGCCAGGTCGTCCGGCGGCTCGGAGTCCTGCGCGGCGGCGCGCTCACGGAACTGGCACAGCAGCGACACCGCGTCCGGGGCGACGAGGCCGGCGGGTTCGGCGAAACGCTCGTCCTTCGCGTCGCCGCCGGGGAGCGCGTCGTAGAGCGCGGGCGTCACCGCCAGCGCGGCCGACGACGTCTCGGGGACGGGACGGGCGATGCCGCGCAGCCGCACGTCCCCTTCCTTGATCCGGTTCAGCACCTCGGACGTCCTCGTCGCGAGCGGCGCCGCGATCGGGTCGGCGACGGACTCGTGCGCCCTGGTGAACAGCGCCAGCACGAGCGGCGACGTCCCGAGCGTGCCGCGCGGCCGGAACTTCGGATCGGCCGCGCGGTTGGGGATGGAGCCGTTGACGGCGGAGCCTCCCCGGGCAATGCCGCCGCCGGCCTTCAGGGAGGGGACCTGGCCGGGGCCTTCGGTGACGAAGTCGTACTCCGCCGTCGACGACGGGATCCAGATGTCGGGCTGCGGGCCGTGCAGCTGCTCGCCCTCGGCGTGCTGCGGGTCGGCGTGTTTGCTGCGCCGCCAGAGCAGCCTGAACCCGTCGTACAGCGGGACCGGCCCCGCCTCGGGGACGACGGTGACGCTGTACTTCCGGCAGCCGCGGTCCTCGCTGTCGTTCGCGAACTCGGCCGCGGCGGCGCGCAGCGGGGTGAGCATCTCGGGCGGGCTCAGCACCCGCAGCTCCAGCGGCTGCCCGCACGAGCTGGTGTGCTCCCGCAGCCCGTAGACGCCGACCGCGGTCAGCAGGATCAGCGCCGTCACCGCCGCCGCGGCCGCGCCCCACGCGATCGCCGTGAGCGCCGTGACCGCGCTCGTCGACAGCCTGGTGACGACGGGTGCGAGGACGTCCCTGATCCGCCGCCGGAAGGTGAGCCACAGGAGCAGGAGGAGGGCGACCGCGACGGCGGCGGTGACGAGCGTGCCGAGCCAGGCGACCGCGTACACGTGCTTCATCACGACGGTGGCGATCACGCCGGAGCAGGCGCCGAGAATCACTGTGGGCGGCCATGGATCGGCTTTCTCGGCCTTCCCGGCCTTCCCGGCGTTGGAAGGGCTGTTCTCCTCGCCCCCGGAGTTCTCGCCGTCGCCCGGGCGGCCCGATGGCGTGGCGTCGCCGCTGCCCGTTTCGCTCATGCAGGCCCCATCGGCGTGTCGGTCCGGCTCGTCCATTCCCCCGATTCTGACTCCGCATGGTATTTGCCGGGACCGTGAACGGTCAGGAAAACCGCTGACTCGGACCGGCCGATACACCCTGGAAGGCGTTTGTGGACCGTCCACAATCTTGACTTGGTCACTGCGGCATAGGTCAGATGGACATGAAGGTCATCCCGCTTCTGACCCGGACAAAGGAGTTCCGCATGGGCGTCGAGGGCGTCGGCTTCTACGAGATCGCACAGCAAGACCCGGACCGTCCCGCCGTGCTGGCTCCCGGCGTGCCGATTTCGTACGGCGGTTTGCACTCCGAAGTGAACCGGCTGTCGAACGCGCTGAACGATCTCGGGTTGCGTCCCGGGGACGCGCTGGCGACCGTGCTCGGCAACCGGCCCGAGTTCCTGACGGTCATGCTCGCCGCGTTGCAGTCCGGGCTCTATCTCGTGCCCGTGAGCCGCCACTCGACCAGGCCCGAGATCGGCTACGTCCTCGCCGACTGCGGCGCCAAGGCCGTCGTGACGGAAAGCGCGTTCGCCGACGCGGTGTCGGGCGCGGCGGACGAGGCGGGCGTCCCCGCGGAGGGGCGCGTGAGCGCGGGCCCCGCGGACGGCTACCGCTCGATGGCCGGGCTGTGCGTGTCGGGCAGCGCCGAGCCGCCGGGCAAGCGCCGGACGGGTTCGATCATGCTGTACACGTCCGGGACCACGGGACGCCCGAAGGGAGTCCGGCGGCCGCTACTGGACATCGCGCCGGAGGCGGTGGCCGGCGTCCTGCGGCGGACGCTGGCGCGGCACCTGGGCCTGGAGCCCGGCGACGAGGTCCATCTCGCCGTCGGCCCGCTCTACCATTCGGCGCCCTGCGTCCACGCGCTGATGGCGCTCCACCTCGGGCACGCCGTCGTGGTCGCGCCGCGGTTCCGGCCGGAGCACACCCTCCAGCTGATCCAGCGGCACGGCGTCACCAACGCGTTCATGGTCCCGACGATGTTCCACCGCATGCTCGCCCTGCCGGACGACGTCAGGGCCCGGTACGACGTGTCGTCGCTGCGGCGGGTGTACCACAGCGCCGCGCCCGTCCCCGTGGAGACCAAACGCCGGATGCTGGACTGGTGGGGGCCCGTCCTCTACGAGTACTACGGGTCGACGGAGAGCGGCCCCGTCGTCCTCAGCGGCCCGGACGAGTGGCTCGCCCGTCCTGGGACGGTCGGCCGCCCGGTCGACGGCGTCCAGATCAAGATCCTCGACGCGGAGGGCGGCGAGGTGCCGGCCGGGGAGACCGGCCTGATCTACGCGAGCGGACATCCCGGGTTCGAGTACCACGGCGACCCCGCCAAGACCGCGTCCGCCATGCGCGACGGCTTCTACACGGCCGGCGACCTCGGCCACGTCGACGGCGACGGCTGGCTGTACATGAGCGACCGCCGCGCCGATCTCATCATCTCCGGCGGCGTGAACGTCTACCCGGCCGAGATCGAGAGCGTCCTGCTCCAGCATCCGGGGGTCGCCGACGCGGCCGTCATCGGCGTCCCCGACGACGACTGGGGCCAGGTCGCCGTCGCCCTCGTCGAGCCGGCGGACGAGACCCGCGCGGGCGCGGGCCTTGCCGCGGCCCTCCTGGCGCACTGCGAGCCGCGGCTGGCGAGACCGAAGCATCCGCGCCGGGTGGAATTCCGCGCCTCGCTGCCGCGCACCCCGTCCGGCAAACTCAGCCGCCGCCGCGTACGGGACGCCTACCTGCGAGAACTCGCCGACTGACCGTTCCGCGCGACGCCGCGCGGAACGCTCCCGAAGTAATCGCCGCGGACGTCGAACGCCTCCGCGCGCCGCTGCGTACAACCGCACATGAAGGACCTGAAGGTCGCCCCGCTCGCCAACGTCGCCCCGACCGAAGCCGCCCCGACGAAGACCGACCTTCCCGTCATCCCCGACTCCACCGCCCACCAAGTCATCGCAGCCCCCGCTTCACCCAGTGCCGACCGCGGCGGGATCACACGCCTCGGTGACCCGGTCGCGGTCTGGCCGTGCGCCGGCTGCGGACGGCCCGGGCCGCAGCCGGCGCCCGGCGTCCGCGCCGTCCGCTACTGCCAGGACGGCGGCGGCGCGTGCGAGCGGTCCGCGCGCGACGCCCGCGAACGCGGGCTGGAGTCCCCGGGGCTGACCGGCCAGGTCGCCTGGACGTGGGAGATGGTCGACCGGCTCGAAGGCGTCGCCGACCGGCTCGCGGGCGCGCTGATGTCGGAGCTGAGCGTCGCCGGCGTCGAACGGCGGATCGCGGACGCCCGCGCCGACGCCGCCGGGCACATCGCGATCGCGCAGCGGGAACGCGACGCGTCGCAGCAGCAGGCGGAGGCCGCATGGCGGGAGGCGGCCTCCGCCCGCGCCCGCGCGGACGCCGCCGAGCAGGACGCCGCGTCCGCCCGCGCCGAGGCCGGGCGCCTCACCGCCGAACTCGACGCCGCCAGGCGGGAATGCCAGGACGCCAAGGACGAAGCCGATGCCGCCTGCGCCGCCCGTCTCGCGGCGGAGCGCGACCGCGACCGCGTCGGCGCCCGCGAAGGCGAACTGATCGCCGCACTGGAGAACGCGCGCTCGGAACTGGTCACCCTGCACGGACGGCTGTCGGAGGCGGAGACCCTCGCCGAGGGCCAGCGCGTCGAGGCGGACGCCGCCAAGCGCACGGCCGAGGACCTGCGCTCCGCCGTCCGCGACGCCGAGGCCAAACGCGGCCAGGCCGTCGCCGACTGCGACCAGTTCCAGGCGCGGGCGCGGGAGTTCGAGCAGCACAACTGGCAGCTGTCCAGGACGGCCGAGGAACTGCGCGCCGCGGTGAAGGCCCTCACCGCCGAACGCGACGCCGCCCGCGCCGAAGCCGACCGCGCGCGCCGCCGCGTCGACGCCCTCACCGCCGTCACCGACGGCCACCGCACCCCTCTGGGCGGAGTTCCTCACCCCGTCGCCGACCGGGAGCCGCCGACCGGGCTGCACCCCCTCCCGCCGGTGAACGGATCGTCGCTGAACGGCGCCGACCCGCTCGCCACCGACCCCAGGACCCATGACGGACATCGCCTGCCCCACGCTGGCTGACCTTCGCTGGTGGGACGTCGTACAGGTAGGAGGTGAGGCCCTTCCCACACTGCACTGGCCCTGAAACCGGCCGCCGTATCGCACCGGGGTGGTACGGCGGCCGGTACCTATTGGCGCGCCTCCAGGTAGGCGGCGTAGTCGAGCGCACCGGCATGGACGGCGGCGTGCACGGCGCGGGCGATCCTCGAACCCCACGCCGAACGGGGCCCCGCGAACGGCTCCCGCGCCCCGCCGGTGGTCGTGGCGGCGACGCAGATGGCGTCGGACGCGGTGCCCGTGCACGGATATCCCGCTTCGAGAAGCGCCTGGGTCTTGGCCTCGGTGGCGGTGACGACCGCGTTCACCAGCGCCGCGTCGCTCAACGGCACCGGGACGGCGACGACGATGTTGACGGTCCCGGGCGTCCACGACGGCGACGTCTCGCCGGTCGCCCGCAGCGGCGGCTTGGCGCCGTCCAGGTGCATCGGGGCGAGTTCGGGGTCGCGGATTCCGGCGGGTGCGGCGGCCCAGGTCGGGACGCGGAGCCCGACCGTCGCGGAGACGCTCACGCCCTCGTCGTCCCGCCGCACGGTGCGGGACACCGACGCCGCCGTGAGCATGCCGACGCCCGGGCCGGCCAAGCCGTGCGCCCTGGCGAGTTCTTCCAGATGGACGACCGGGTCCGTCCGCGAGTAACCGCCCGCGACCTGCGCGTTCAGCACCCAGCGGGCCGGGCCGATCCCGCCGCCCAGCATCGCGGACGAGATCATCCGATGCCCGCCGCCGGCCCGCCACACCGTCGCCGCGAGCCGCTTCCCGTCCTCCTCGCGCCACGCCATCTCGACCTTCACGGGCGCTCCGACGGACGCTTCAGGGGACGTTCCAGCGGCCGCTCCAGCGGGCGCTCCAGCGACCGCTCCCGCGGGCGCTCCAGGGAAAGGATCGGCCGGCCGCCGGGGCCGGAGCCGACGTGCACCCGCGCGTCGAAATGCTCCTCGACGGCGGCGCGGGTGAGGACCCGCGAAGGCGACCCCGCCGCGGCGACCCGTCCGTCCGAGAGGAGGACCAGGGCGTCGGCGTACTGCCCCGCCAGCGTCAGGTCGTGGATCGTCGTCACCACGGTCAGCTCGTCGGAGAGCCTCAGCTGGTCGACCAGCTCCATCACCTGCTGCTGGTGGCCGATGTCCAGGGCGGTCGTCGGCTCGTCCAGCAGCAGCACCGACGTCTGCTGCGCCAGCGCCCGCGCCAGCACCGCCCGCTGCCGCTCACCGCCCGACAGCTGATCCATCGGACGGGACGCGAACCCGGCGAGATCCAGCCGGTCGAGGACGTCCGCCGTGATGGCCCGGTCGCGGGCGCTTTCCCGCCCGAGATGCGAGATGTACGGGGAACGTCCGAGAAGCGTGTAGTCGAAGACGGTCATCCCGACCGGAATGTTCGGGCTCTGCGGCGCGTAGGCGATCAGCCGGGCCCGCTGCCTAGGCTTCAGCGCCGCGAGGTCCGAACCGGCCAGCGTGATGCCGCCCTTGGACGGCACCAGGCCCAGGACGGCGCGCAGCAGCGTCGACTTCCCCGCCCCGTTCGGCCCGATGACCGCCGTCCACGACCCGGCCGGGACGTCCAGCGACACGCCCTTCAGCACCGGCCGCCCGCCGAGCGCCACGTCCAGCCCCCGGATCTCGATGGTCACGTGTCCACCTGCCTGCGGCTGGCGCGCAGCACGGCGACGAAGAACGGCCCGCCGACGAACGCCGTCACGACGCCGAGTGGAAGCTCGCCGGGCTTGATCACCGTCCGCGCCACCAGGTCCGCGACCCCCAGGAACGCCGCGCCGCCGAGCAGCGACAGCGGCAGGACGATCCGATACGAACCACCCACGAGCCGCCGCACCGCATGCGGCACCACGATCCCGACGAACCCGATCAACCCGCTCACCGCCACCGCGCACGCCGTCGCCAGCGACGCCGCGACCAGCACGATCAGCCGCACCCGTGCCGCGGACAGGCCCAGCGCCGCCGCCTCCTCGTCGCCGACGCTCAGCACGTCCAGCAGCCGCCCGTGCGCCAGCAGCACGAGGGTCGACACCAGCGCGTACGGGGCGATCAGGGCGAGCTGATGCCAGTCCGCCGTCCCGACCCCGCCGAGGATCCACGAGAAGATCCGCTGCAGCTCCTCCGCCTTCAACTGCTGGACGAACGTCTGCACCGCCGCCAGGAACGACGACACCGCGACCCCCGCCAGCACCAGCGTCGCCACCCCGTTCCCGCGCCCCGCCGTGCTGCCCAGCGCGTACGCCAGGAACACCCCGAAGATCGCGCCCACGAACGCCGCCAGCGGCACCCCGTAGCCGGGATCGCCCGGCACCAGCGCGATCACCACGGTCGCCCCGACCCCGGCCCCGCCCGCCGCACCCAGCAGGTACGGATCGGCGAGCGGATTGCGGAACACGCCCTGATACCCGGCGCCCGCCAGCGCGAGCATCCCGCCCACCAGCGCCGCCATCAACGCCCTCGGCACCCGCAGCTCGAACAGCACGTTCTCATCGATCACGGCGAGGCCGGAGTCGACGTGCACGAACGGCAGCCTGTCGGCCAGCGCCTTCAGCACCCCGGTGACGGGCAGTCCCGCCGAGCCGACCAGCACCCCGGCCAGCAGGGTCGCCGCCAGCAGCCCCACCGCCACCCCAAGCGGCACCGCCCGCAACCGCGCCTGCCCAGCCGCCTCCCGCACGTCCTTCCGCGACACCGCGCTCCGGAACCAACCCTTGCCCCGCCCACGCAAACCCCCACGCGCGACGCCCATGGCGGACGTCACGCCACCGCGCTCACCAGACCCCCCACCCCCGACCGCCCCCAAGCCGCCTCCACCGTCGACACACCCGCCCCCAGCACCAGCCAAGACGTCTTCACCACGCCCGCAGACGTCCTCGTCACTCGGGCGGACGTCTTCGTTCCCGGCCTCGACGTCCGCCGAGACGTCTTCGTCACGTCCGCAGACATCCTCGTCCCCTGCTGGGACGCCTTCGTCGCTTGGGCGGACGTCCTCATCGTCCACACGGACGCCCTCGTCACTTGCCGGGACGCCCTCGTCACTGGGGCGGACGTCTTCGTCACTTGCGGGGACGTCCTCATCGTTGGCGCGGACGTCTTCGTCGCGTCCGCGGACGTCTTCGTCGCGTGCGAGCCCGTCCTCAGCGTCCGCCGAGACGTCCTCGTCATCTCTGCGGACGGCCTCGTCACCTGCAAGGACGTCATCATCGCTCGCAGGGGCGTCTTTGTCGTACGCGCGGACGTCCGGGGACGTCCCGGCCGGATGTCGGTCGGCTGGGGCGTCCCCGGCGGAACGGCGGCGCTGAGGGCTCACGGGCGGGCGTCCATCAGGGCAGGGGCAGGGGCAGTGATCACTGGACCTTCTGCACCGCGTCGCCGATCGTCTTCACGAACTCGGGCAGGCGCGGACCCCACCGGGAGGCGACGTCGTCGTCGAGCTCGACCACGCCCTTGTTCTTGACCGCGCCCAGGTCCGACCAGCCGGGCCGCTTCGCGATCACGCCGGCGTTCTGCCCGCAGCACTTGGTGTCGGCCAGGAAGATCAGATCCGGGTCCTGCTTGAGCAGGTATTCGCGGGACAGTTGCGGGTACCCGCCGCTCGCCTTGTCCGCCGCGTCCGCGATGTTGCGGAGGCCGAACAGCCCGTAAACCTGGCCGACGAACGTCTTGGACGTCACGGAGTGAAGCTGGTTGTCGAGCTCGTGGTAGTAGGTGAGCCCCTTCCCCTTGGGCGACGCGGCGACGGTCTTCTGGATCTCGGTCCGCATGCCGTCGACGATCTTCTTCGCCTCCTCGGCGTGCCCGGTCGCCAGCCCGAGGTCGTTGATCTCGTCGTACGCCGCGTCCAGCTTGGTCGCCGCCGGCTCCAGCAGGACGGGGACCTTGACCTTCTCCAGCGCCTTCACGATGCCGTTCAGATCGTCGGACAGGACGACGAGGTCGGGCTTGTACGCGATGATCGCCTCGGCGTTCGGCTTCAAGCCGGACAACTTCGTGCGGGGCGCGTTCGCCGGGACGGTCGAGTAGTCGTCCACCGCCACAACCTGTGGCCCGGCGCCGATCGCGAACAGGGTCTCGGTGTGCGTGGGGGAGAGCGACACGATGCGCTTCGGATCGGCCGGGACTTTCACCGCGCCGTTTCCGGCCTGGACTGTGACGGTCTTCGCGCCCGACGTGCTGTCCTTGGTGTTGCCGTCGTCGCCGCCGCATGCGCCGGCGAACGTGACGGCGCCGAGCGCCACCACCGCGACGAGGGAACGTACGGGTCTCACTGAAGCCTCCTGGCTGCAGGGAAGCCGCGGCCCGCTCATGACGGATCGCCCTTCCACGAGGTCGAAAATCGTCGGCGCGCGAGGAGGCGACCTGGCTCGGCCCTTTCGGGGCTCCACAGTTGCGGGACAGCGCCGGGTTTACACCGGACTTCGCTCCTGGCGCGCAGCACCGTAACGTTATCAGCCGTCGAATCCGGATCTGCCCTGCTCGTGGCGGGATAGTTCACTTCCCGCCCGTATCGACCGAGTGGGCACTCCGTCCGTTCCCGCTATGGAGCCCAAGCGACGCCGCCGCACCCGCAAGGCGCACTGCGATGCCCCGTCTCGCTGACGCATGATCCGGCCCACCCTCCACCCGTCGAGCCCCGACCACGGCCGCGAAATGATCCTCCGCACCGCGCGGCCGCTGATCACGGAGCCCTCGGTACGGCCGTGATCACCGGCCACCCGCCCGACCTCAGCTCGCCCCACTCGCCGTGTGCGCGCAGAGGCCACCTCCGCCCCACATGCCGACCCCGCGAAGGACTGGAATCCGATCGATTCGGCCTGAATCCCCGCGCGGTATGCGCGCATGTCACAGGCCGCAGGTACCAGCGGACACCAAGGAAACTGGCCGGGTCACGGGACGCCAGTCGCGCACCGCCGTCACGTCCATCGCCGGGACGGCTTGAGAGGCATTGCTGACGTGAACGGGGCGGAGTCGCCGTTCAGGGGTGACGCGGGTCATCGGCTGCGGCTCGGTCCCTGGCTTCGACGAAGAAGTCATATAGGGCGGCGACCTCGGGCAGTTGCCGCATGGGTCGCGCAGCTCCGAACGGGGCGTTCCAGAACGGTCCTTGACGCGCATTCCACGGCCCGGCGTAAGCATATGGCTCGTCCAAGTAATCGTCGCCCAGGCTTACCCCGTAGTTGACCTCGTCGAGGCTCACCCCGACGTCGAAGTGTTCAGGCCAAAGCACTGGCATGGAATCCGGTGCAAGCCTCGCGAGAGCCTCATGACCCCGGCCGAAACACTCTGCGATGTAATGGACCGCCTGTGCGTCAACGCCGAGGATTTCATCCAGTCCAACGCCGCTGCCGTTTTTATAGACGTCTTCCGCGCCACCCGCATCGATGCCCACCGCCGCCGCGAGTTCTCTGCAGGTGGTGCCGTTCAACGGGATCTCTCGGTCACTCGCCACGAGCTCCGTCCCGTCCACCCGCAGGACAGGATCTTGGACGGTGCCGAACCCGCCCCGGACGATCCTCAGCCGGATCGTTCCGCTCTGCCTGTACTGCGGCCCGGCGAGGACCAGCTCCGCCACTCCGTGCAACGAACGACGGGCTGTTTCCAACGTTTGCCGATCGACGTTCATGCGCTGTCCTTCGCTAGGGGCGTCCCGCGCAGCCCAGATAATCACAAACTGTCCGGGTCCCCGCTCCAGGTCGCGTACTGCTCCGCCAGTTTCCGGTCGTTCTCCGCCCACCTGCGATGCCGGGACGCCGACTGCAAATGCAACTCGGCCTCCTCCGGGTCGACGGCAGCCATCTGCTCCAGCAGAATCGCCGCCCGGTCATGCGCTCGCGCCGAGGAGACCATCGCCTGACGCGCGTACTCCTCGGTCTCTCGCCTGCGCTCCGCGCGACCGTCCGGCAGCTCGCCGCCGCGGACACCGGACGTCCGCCGACTCCCGCGCGCCTTCAGCGGAAGCGCGCGTTCTTCGCTGCCCATACCAGCCAACCCGACGCCCCGGCTCGTCGATCAACCAGCCTTCCAGACACGTTCGACTATCTACCCAGTAACCCATCTGTTCAGCCCACCCAAGGGCATCCGCCCTCAGACACCCCGCGCAATCTAGGACAAATCCCTCCCGTCCCGCCGTCCCGATCAGGCGATCAAAACCACGATGAAATTCATGGCCTTGCACTCGCGCCTCTTGCGGGAGTGGCATCGCTCCTAACGGCCTTCTAACGCCGGTCGTATTCGAGGTGATCGATGGGTTACCGTCCGGGACCGCCTCCAGCACCTGCTTGGCCAATCAGGGCCCGAGATGTCTTCTGGACGCGTTGAATTCGCCGGAGCTGAAACGCCCGCAGGCCCTTCTTCGGTGATGCTCCTTGCCGAGCTGACTGCGGTCACGGCGCAAATTGCCGTGTTACGGCCCGCCAAGCAGAACGCAATCGACGCACGGGAGTTTGAGCGGCCAGCCGGTATCAGGGACGAGGAGAAACCCACGCCGCGACGCGCTGTGGGGGAGTTCGACGAGCAAACGGCCAAGGCTCGCCTCGCCACCGCGCCCGACATGAGCATGCAGCTCCAGGCAGAGGTGGACAGGCTCCTTGTCTGCTGCATCACAGGCATGGAGGTGACGTTTGACCTGGGCCTCTTGTGCTCGCGGCCGTTCGTTCGGAATGTCGCCTCCACCGTGGGGTGGAGGCTTACGATGCGGTGGGCGACGGGGCACACCCAAGGCAATAGGCAGCCCTGGACCTCGGGGAGCGCCGGGTCGCCAGAGGTCCAGCGGCGCCGACCCGCGTCGGGCTGAAGATGTCCCGGGCGGGATTCATGCCTCTCCATCGTCCGGCGGCTAATTCCCCGACCGGTCGGAGCCATGAGTTCTGAAAAGCTGGCTGTGATCTTGAGTGTGGCGGTCGATTCTCCTGGCCGCAGGGTGGCCATGGCCCGGATCCGAGGACGGTGGCACCGGGTGGGCGCGCCGGGGCAGACGGCGATAGCCGACCATGGGACCCGTGATGATTCCCGAACCTCTCACGCTCTACACCGCTGACGGTGTCCGGATCGACGCAGGCCACACGCGGGGAGACGGTGACCTGTGCTTCGTCCTGGCACATGGCTTCACCTGCTCTTGGCGGCAGCCTGTGCTCCGGCGGATCGCAAATGCGCTCCACCGGCACGGTGGTGTCATCGGCCTGGATTTTCGTGGCCATGGCAGATCTGGTGGCCACTCCACCGTCGGCGACCGTGAGGTTCTCGACGTCGACGCGGCGGTCGCGGCCGCACGCCGGAGAGGGTACGGGCGCATCGCCATAGCCGGGTTCTCCATGGGAGGTGCCGTCGTCGTCCGCCACGCGGCATTGCACGGCGGGGTGGACGCAGTGGTCTCGGTCAGTGCGCCGGCTCGGTGGTACTACCGCGGGACGGTGCCGATGCGGCGTGTGCACTGGGCGATCGAACGACGTGCTGGACGGCTGGCGGTACGTCTGGCACGTGGCACCCGAGTTGCGCCAAAGGGATGGGATCCGGTGCCGGAGGCGCCGTATGAGGTTGCTGGACGGATCGCTCCGGTTCCGCTGCTGGTCGTCCATGGAGACGCGGACCCGTTCCTTCCGCTCGACCACGGCCGCCAGTTGTACGACGCGGCGCGCGATCCGCGCGAGTTGTGGGTGGAGCCTGCATTCGGCCATGCGGAAGTTGCGGCCACGCCTGATCTGATCGAGCGCATCGGTGAATGGGCAAAGGGCGCAGCTTCTATCACGGCGTGATGGACTCGGCGTTCGTCCGAAGGCACATGGGCCTAGGTCGGGGAGACTCATGCAGGGCTTGCGTGGTTGTGGACATGCGTCGGCGTGCTCGAGCTATCGAGGCTGGTCGGGGAGTGGACGGAGTGGATTGCGGGGCGAGGGTTCCCTGATGGCGGCGTAGGTGGGTTGGGCATCGCTGGCGGGGGTGAGCAACATGGGCCTGCAGAGCTGGTTTTGGACGTGGGCGTTGCAGCTTTTGGCGTTGTGCTGAGCTCTGCCCGAAGGTTCGCCCGTGCGTTGGACGTGTTCGATGGCTCACGCTGCGCCCTGCCAGCGGAGCCGATCCGGCAGTGCTGTGATCACGACTCCGGGGCGGTGACCTGGGCCAATCCAAGGTTATCCACATATTCGCAGTGGTCTTCGCGGTGAGTGGCCGAGGGGCATGATCGTGGGCATGAACGGGTTCAGCCTTACCTGGAAGCGAGCGTCCGCGGATTCGATCATCCCCGTCGGACCCGGCGTGTACTTCGTTCCCGTCAAAGGGGCTTCGCTTGCCGCGCGTACCGCCGCACTCAGCGACCTACTCCCGCAGGACGCCGTCGTCGCCCGCCGCGCCGCCGCATGGATTTGGGGCCTTGACGTCTTACCGCCGGGAGTGGACGAGGCCGACTGGAACGTCGAACTCATCACTCCCGGGTCGTCTGACAATCCGATGTCGCGGATCACCGCGGAGACCGTGGAACTTCCCGCAGACCACGTTACGGAGGAGTTTGGTGTACGCATGACGACTCTGGCTCGCACGGCATTGGACTGCGCCCGTTGGCTTCCTCGCTACGAGGCGGTGGCGGCCCTCGATCAATTTCTCCGGCGAGGAGTGAAGACTGATGAACTCAGCTCCATGGCCCGGAGCATGCAGGGTTACCGTGGCAACAGGAGGTTGCGGGAGATTCTCCGCCTCAGTGATCGCGGCGCCGCTTCCCCTGGCGAGAGTTGGACCCGTGTCGCCGTCATAGAGTCAGGCCTTCCCCGTCCGAAGACCCAAGTCCCGGTGAGGGGCGAAGACGGCCAGTGGCTTTACGTAGACCTCGGCTATCCGGAACTCCGTGTCGGCATGGAATACGACGGCGAACGTCATCACTCGGGTCGCATGGCCCAAGCTCACGACGCGCGCCGACGGGCTTGGCTCACAAAAGAGATGGGGTGGGAGATTCTTCCTGTGACCAAGAATTTCTTATACCAGCCCACGGCCTACCTGGAGGCTCTTCTGACCGCACTCATCCAACGAGGATGGCAACCAGATAATTCCACAATGGGACATATCGCCGTCCGACTGGCCCGCCTGAACCGCCGGTCATGGTGACCGCTCAACTCGATCGATACCACCCCTGCGACGAGGGGTACGGAGGCGGTGCGATCGAACCGAGTCAGCGGGCCAGCATGCTGTGTCCTCCCGCCATGGTCGCGGGGCGCGGAAGTTGATCGCGCCGAATCGGCGGATTCCACACCTGTCGATATGCCCGCCCTCCCAGCCCAGGCCGCGCCACCCAGGCCAGGCCACGCCATCCGGGCCAGGCCCCCCGGGGCGGGCCGCGTCACGCGGGGCGGGCCGCGCCTCGCGTGGGAGGGCGGGCTAGGGCAGGGCGGCCAGGACGTGACGGGCCAGGCGAGCCAGGCAGGGGCGTGGCAGGTAGGCCAGGACAGGGGCCGTGGCAGGCCAGGCCAGAGGCGTGGCAGGGCAAGGTAGGGCGTGGCGGGGCAGGCCAGGGTATGGCGGGGCAGGCAGGCCAGGCCGGGGTAGAGCGTGGCGGGCAGGCCGGGGTAGAGCGTGGCGGGCATGCAGGGTAGGCGCGGGGCATGCAGGGCAGGGCAGGGCGGGTCAGGCCAGGTCAGGGCAGGGCGTGGCGGGGGATGGGGTTGGTCAGGTTAGGGCGGGTCGGGGTGGGTGGGGCGAGGTAAGGAGCCGCAACCGTCTCCGTCAAGAACTGTTCCACGTGGACGAGGTCCCGCGCGTGCTCAGCCGGAAGTAGCCCGCCCCTAGGGCCTGGTCAGCGAGGTGACTGTAATCCGGGACGGCCGCTCGACTACGCTCGCCCAACCGCAGGACGCAACCGTCTCCGTCAAGAGCTGTTCCACGTGGACACGATCCCGCGCGTGCTCAGCCGGAAGTAGCTCGCCCCTAGGGCCTGGTCAGCGAGGTGACTGTAATCCGGGACGGCCGCTCCACCACGCTCGCTCAACCGCAGGACGCCACCGTCCTCGAACCCGCTCCGAAGGTATGCGCGACCACCCCTTCGCGTGCAAGGGCGGCCGCTGCACTTGCCGCGTCCTTCTCGTAGAAGGCGAGGTCGACATGCGCCGCAACTACGGCGGATGCGTGCATTGCCGGGGGCCGGCTGGCGCCTCATTCGGGTCAGCGGCGTCGTCCTAGGCCCGCCTCCCAGGGAGACCTGGGCGCCCTGACCACAGAACCCTGGTCCTAACCCACAAGTTCGACGCCGGGCACGCACATGTGAAGTCCAGGATGTCGATCGTGAAGTCCTGGGCCCATTCAGACGTCCCACACAGCGGGTCTTCCCTGCGAGGAACGTGTCCTCACAGGTCAGTGTCGCTGAGGATAATCTGCAACATCTTCGTGCATGAAGCCGCGAGCGTGGTTCTTCGGCCTGTCCGGCTTCGGACAAGGCGGGCTTCAAGGGGGATGATGTCGGCGGGGGTTGACGGCTGGATTCCGCGAGGGAATTTGGTGTCTGCCGCAGATGCATTGTGCGGACGGCTGCTATCGTTTATCCAGCAGCTTCACCAGGCTCTTTGGTGCGATCAGGCGGTAGCTGTCCTCGATGAGCTCAGCCATTTCAGCCCAGTCGTGGTCGATGTTGAGGTGTGCCCCTACCCATCCTTTGCTGCCGACATACTTCGGGACGAAGAAGCGCTCGGGGTTTCCGCCACGAGAGCTTCTTGCACGCCCGTGCCTGCCTTGAGTGTCATCGAGAGGCCGTCCTCGCTGGTCATCACGAACAACTTGTCGCGGACTCGAAAGGAGGGCGCAGTATGCCCGCCAAATGGCTTCTCGGTCGCCTCCGGTAGCGAAAGGCATATTTCTCGTATTCGGGACAGCGCATCCATGTCGGTCATTGCATTTCCTTGGAAGGTTGCAGGTCCGGGCTGAGTCATTCCGTGTAGCTGTGACCAAAGCGGGTGCTTGTTAGCGCTAATTCCTATGCTCGGTCAGGGTCGAGTAGGGCGTATTGGTGGCTGTGCGATCCAGGCAAGTATTAGATGCCCCTGACTTGTTGGTGGCGTTGATTGGTGAGAATTTATGTGACGGTTGATGTGTGCCCAAGGTCGGTATGGGGTTGGCGCTGCGATGGCTTCGTCCTCGGAAGCGGCGCAGGATCGGCTGGCCGAGGACGGTCGACCAGAACTCGGCGAGCGGCGACTGGTCATGCGAGTGGATGACCAAGAGGCGCGATGCCATTCCCCGAGGTTACCGGTGAGATGAGGGGCGGCCCGGGGAGGTGCGGGGCAAGGTCAATGAGGTTGGTCTAGGGGGTGAGCGGGAACGCGGTGAGGGGTGTGGCGTGTCCAGGGCGTGCGTGACGCTTCTTGAGGGTGCGGAGTGGCGGCGGATCGGATGTCGAGGACGTGGCTGAGACGTCCGGGCGTTAGTAAGCGGGTCAGCTAGGGGCGCCAGCCAATGCGACGTTCGTCCAGGCGGACGCAGGATTTGCCGACTGGCCGGTCGGTTTCGCGGACGTACTGTGAGCCTCGGTACTACGCGTCCGGCTCGTCCCGCTAGGCGGTCATCGATGCGCCGATGCCATGGGTCAGTCTTTGCTCGCCTCGCGCATGCAGAGACGTGGTCGGCTTCTCGTCCTTGGGAACAGGTGGACGACTTCGGTTCGGCTGTCTCTATTGCTGCGGTTGTGCAGCACTCCGAGGTGTCGCCTGGACCGGAGCGGCTGGCGGGATTCCGAAGCCTCATTGTCGCCGCGCGATCCACCCCGGCCCCACCCGCAACGACACGCCCTCCAGCGCCGCGCCGTCCGCCTCCGGATATCGCACCGTCACCCCCAACAGCACGATCGCGAGCGCACCCGGACACCGCACGGCATGCCCGCTCGGACGCGCCGCCGGGACGTCCAGGCGATGCATTCCCGATGACCCATCGGGCACGGCGAGTTCGACGCGAACGTGGCGCGTGCGGCCCGTGACTGGAATTAGTGGCCGGATGGGAGGTGGGCTAGCCGGTCGAGCGTGAGGGCCGCGTGAGCAGTAGACACAGATCATGTCCGGAATCGTGGACGTCGCATGCGCAGTTCGATGTTTCCTGGCCCGTGCAGTGCGAGAGCTCGCGAGGGGAGGCGGGCCCGGCAATTCCTGGGCGCAGGGGCGGCCGGGCCGTCGTGAGCAGCACCCATGAGATCGTCCAGCTGGTGGGTGCCCGGATGGCGGATCGTGTTCATGGGCACGTCCGGATGGTCCTGGCCGTGCCCCCGCCCTTCGGCCAGTTCTACGGAGGGCGTGACCGAGTCCGTGGACGCTGACGTGCGCCACTCACGGAGAGAATGTCCGCGCCAAGGCCAGACGATGGATCTTGCTCGGTTCATCGTGCTGGCGTTGGTCGGGTTCTGGGGCACGTCCAGTAGTACGAAGAGGCACGGTTGATCGTGGGTCGCCGAAGGATGCCCTTTCGCGCGGCGGGTCACCTCGCTCCGCTGACGGTGCGAAGGTGGGTCATCTGGCGGGTGTAGCGGTCTTCGAGGGGTGTGCGGTCGGCGACGGCAAAAGAGCGGGGGTGGTGCATGTGGATGTCGCGGTCGTTGTAAGGAAGCCGCGCCGTCCTGTGTCTGCTGCGCTTGCCGGACGAGAACCGCGGGTTCTTGGAATGCCTTGGAGTGGCGGGCTTCGGCGTCCGGACCTTGCTCGCTGCGGCGCGTTGAGGTGGGCTCGGTCGGCGGCGTTGGTTGGAAGACATGCTGAGTCCGGCGCGGATGTCCGGGTCCGGAACATCACGCAGGTCTACGCTGAGCCGTACATATCACAGCAGTGGAGGCATGGCGCATGAACCGCAGCGAACTGGTCAGAGCCGTGGCGGAGCGCGCGGGAAGCGACGAGGCCGCCGCCCGGCGGCACGTGGACGCCGTGGTCGAGACCGTGATGGAACGGGTGTCCGCCGGGGAGCGGGTCATCGTCACCGGATTCGGCACGTTCGACCGCCTGTCCCGTCCGGCCCGCAGTGCCCGCAATCCGCGCACCGGCCTTCCGATCGAGGTGCCCGCCGCCGAGGTGCCGCGGTTCCGGTCCGGGCAGACGTTCCGGAATCGTGTCGCCGAGAGCGGTCCCGCCGTCGTCCAAGAGCAGGCTGTGGAGGCCACCGCGGCCGAACCGGCCGTGGCGGCGGCCGCGGCGCCGGATACGGCGGTGAGCGTCGTTGTCGATCCGCCGTCCGCTAAGAAGGCCAAGAACGAACAGAAGCCTGGGAAGAAGGCCAAGAAAGCCGCGGACGCGAAGAAAGTGTCGAAGAAGGGCAAGGCGGCGGCCAAGGCTCCGAAGGCTCCGAAGGCTTCCAAGGCGGAGGCCTCCTCGAAGAAGCGACCGCGCAAGTCGAAGTCTCGCGCCAAGGCCTCCAAGTAGCCTCACGCGAACGGTTGCTCCCATCGCGCCCAGCCGACAGTTGGGCGGGCGAGCATGGTTTGCAACCGGCGTCGCGTTTGGGGCGTTCGGTGGTTGGGTGGGCCGAGTTGTGGTCTCGTGCGCGGGGATCGGAACCTCAGTCTCGGATCGCGACGTGGGTGACACCCGGGACTGTCTGCGGGAGGACGTCGGCGATCCGCTTGGCCGACGTGTCCGCGCGACCGTGCAACTCGACCACGCCGTTTCGCACCGATACGTCCCACTGCGAGGCGTCCGGTTCGTACTCTGCGATCGTGGCCAGGACGTCGTCACGGATGCGGGCGTCGTCGTGGGCCAGGATCGCGACGAGGTCTCGGCGTGTGACGATTCCGACGATGTCGGAACCGGTCAGGACCGGGACGCTCTTGATCCGCGTTTTCAGCATCGTCTCGGCGAGCACGGCGATGTCCGTGTTGGGCAGGGCGATCTCCACGTCGCGGGTCATGACCTCCGCCACGCGACGCGGGGGCGGGGCCGTTGCGGTGGCGGCCGTCCGGGCGAACGCTCTGGGGTCGTGCTCGAACACGTCGTGCAGGAGGTCCGTCTCGCTGACGATTCCTGCCAGCAGGCCTGATTCGTCCACGACGGGCAGTGCGGTCACGTCGTGCTCATGGAGGACGCGGATGGCCTGACGGACCGTGGCCGACGGCGGAATCGTCACGACGGGCGAGGTCATCGCCTCCCGGACCAGCATGGCGCGTTTCTCCTTCCGGCGAGGACGCACCTTCATTTACCCGGATGGTGCCCTTCTGACCCTTTCGCCCAAGGTTGCCGGGCGACCGTGGCGCTCGGCCGGGCCTGCCGCAGGGTCGCAGGATGATGGCGAGCGGGAGGACGAGCGCGAGTATGAGGCTGCTTGCGAGATATGACGGTCTTCTTTAGCCCGCCACGACGCCAGCCCTGATCCTCAAGCCCTGAGCCTCAAGCGCTCCTGGCGGACGCGCGCCTTTGGGCGTGGTAGGTGAAGCCAGCAAGGGCCGATGCCAAGCAATAACCGTGCCCAACCGACCAGGGTGATACCCGCCCCGGATGGCTGGGCCTGGGTGGTGCTGGGGCCGGGGTGGTGCGGCGTCTGGGTGGTGCTGGGGCCGGCGTCTGGGTGGTGTTGGGTCTGGGTGGGCTTGGGTTAGGTGGGTTGGGTGTTAGAACAGTGTTGGGGGGCCGGTCGGTTCTGGGGTGGGTAGAGGGTTGATCTCGGGGAGTCGGTCTCTTGCGTCGTCGTGGAAGCGGCGGGCGAGCGTTAGTGCGTCTGCGTTGTCCGGTGTGTGGATGAACACGGTCGGCGAACGTCCCTCACGCAACCACTCGACGACCCTCTCGATCCAGAATCGCCATCCTTCGACCGTTTCCGCCGTGTCGTCCCGTCCCAGGTAGCGGACGATCGGACGGTCGGTCAGCGCGACAGACCGCCGCGGAACACGCGGCTTCTTCGTCCACGCATCGCGTTCCGCGTCGCTGCCCGGACGCCTCTCGAAGAACACGGTGGTGTCGAACGGAACCCACTCTGCCCCGGCGCCGCCGAGGACCCGTTCAAGATCGCGCACGCATCCGGCGTCCTCGAAGAACGCGCGGTGGCGCACCTCGACGGCGTATCTGTGCTCTTTCGGAAGGCGACGCAGAAATCCGGCCAGCGTCCCGAGATCCGACGGGCCGAACGACCCCGGAAGCTGCACCCACAGCGCATGCGCCCGCGACTCCAGGGGCTCCATCGCGGTCAGGAACGTCCGGAACTCGTCATCGAATCCGACCAGCCGCCGCTCGTGCGTGATCGACTTCGGCAGCTTGACCACGAACCGGAAGTCGGGCGCCGTCTGCTCCGCCCACGACTCGACCGTGCCGCGCGACGGCGTCGCGTAGAAGGTCGTGTTGCCCTCCACCGCGTTGCACCAGCTCGCATAGGCGCGCAGCCGCTCACTCGGAGCCAGCGGGTGCGGAAGGAAACGTCCTTGCCAAGGCGGATGGGCCCACATCGCGCACCCCACATGAAGCCGCATGAACCCGACGCTATCGAAATCGGTGCCTGACGGTGCCCGTGACCTGCGTTCCCGCTAGCGCTTGAACTCCGTCCGGCCGTGCGCCGTATCTCCACGCACAGACCGGACCTTGGAGGACCCATGACCCGCCGTAACGCCACGAGGAAGACTCGTATGCGCACCGTGGTCACGTGGACCGCGGTGACCGCCGGATCCGCCGGCCTCGTAGCCGGCTCGCTGTACGCGGTCCGGATGCAGGACCAGTCCGGCGGCGGCCGGGAGGCCGCGCTCGCCGGGCAGCAGGCATCGAACACGCAGAGGAGATCGGCCGGCGCGCTGGCCGCCAAGCTGGCCGACCGGCTCGGGACGCGCACCGCCGGCGCGTACCTCGACTCGTCCGGCCGGCCCGTCGTCACGGTCACCAACAGCGCGGACGCCGCCATGGTGCGCGAAGCCGGCGCCGTGCCGAAGGCGCTGCAGAGAAGCCCGGCGACGCTGAAGCGGATCACCGCCGCTCTCCGCCAGTCGACGTCCGGCGTATCGGGCACCGGCTGGGCCGTCGACCCCGCCACGTCCAAGGTGACCGTCTGGACGGACGATTCCGTCACCGGGGCGCGCATGGCCGCGGTGCGCCGGACGGCCAGGGAGATGGGGCCGGCGATCCGCATGGTCCGCATTCCGGGACGCCTCCGCACCTTTGCCCTCGGCGGCGACGCGATCTTCGGCGGGGGCACCCGCTGCTCGCTGGGCTTCAACGTCAAGCGCGGCGATCAGGACTTCTTCCTCACCGCCGGGCACTGCGGCAACGTCGTGCGCACCTGGACCGCCGACCAGCAGGGCGGCCAGGCGCTCGGCACCACCGTGGAGAGCAGCTTCCCGGGGGACGACTTCGCGCTCGTCCAGGCGGAGGAGGCCGGGGAAGGCGCCGTCAACCTGTACAACGGCCAGTCGCAGGACATCACCGAGGCCGGCGAGGCCGTCGTCGGGCAGGACGTGACGCGCAGCGGCAGCACCACCGGTCTCCGCGAGGGCACTGTCACCGCGACCAACGCCACGGTGAACTATCCCGAAGGCACCGTCACAGGAGCGATCCAGACGACCGTCTGCGCGGAACCGGGTGACAGCGGCGGGCCGCTGTTCAGCGGAAGCACCGCGCTGGGCCTCACGTCGGGTGGCTCAGGCGACTGTCAGTCTGGCGGCGTCACCTTCTTCCAGCCGGTGGACGAGCCGCTCGAGGCTTTCGGCGCCGAAGTCAGCTGACCTCAGGCCCGAGGAGGCCGGTTCCGGCGCGTTCGGAACCGGCCTCTGAGCCGCCGCTCTCGGACGACGGGCTCACGAATCGAAACCCCGTCGTCCAGCGAGGAAATCTCTCGTCGACTCGATGCGGTCGACTCGCAGCCTTCCCTTGTGCGCCTTCTGGGTGGACGCCCTATCCCAGATGCCGTCGAGCATGGGCAGTTGAGGTTGACGGTGGCGCCTCGTGCGCGCCGCCCTGCTCAGCCCTGCGCCGCCAAATTCTCAAAAGCAATCTGTATAAGTAGTTGGGCCCGTCCCCCGAACTCGTGCGGTCCCTTTGAGGGGGCGTCGGACCTGCAGAATCGAACTGACCCTAACCCGCTCGCCGTCCCATGAGCAGTTGCGGGACGGACGCCTGGACCCGGTAGATAGGCGGTTTGCGTCGCTCCGTGCGGTCTTCCCCCTAGACCGCTCCGCCGGTAGGATTCCCGCGCTCGGTCAGCTTGGCTTGGACGATGTGGAGTCTGCGGTGTCCACGGATGATCCCTCGAATTCCGCGAAGTTCTCGGTCGACGTTCCGACGCCCGCGCGAATGTACAATTACGGTCTCGGCGGCAAGGACAACTACGCCGTTGATCGCGCCGCGGTCCGGGCGGTTAACGCGAGGTTCCCCGAGGCTCTCGACGCGACGCGGGCCAACCGGCTGTTCCTCTATCGCGTGGTTCGATTCCTGGCACGAGACGCCAGGATCAAGCAGTTTCTCGACCTGGGCAGCGGATTGCCCACCCAGCACAACGTGCACCAGGTGGCGCAACAGTTCCGGCCGGACGCACACGTGGTCTATGTCGACAACGACCCCATCGTTTTGACGCACGGGCGTGCCGTGCTGGCCGAGAACGAGTACACCACGGTCATCGCACAGGACATGACCAAGCCCGACGAGGTGCTCGATCATCCTGACGTGCGACGCATCATCGACTTCACACAGCCGGTCGCCGCGCTGTTCCTGTCGGTTCCGCATTCGATCCCCGACGATGAGATGGCCCAGCACACCATCGGCACCTTCACGGACGCGCTGGTTTCCGGAAGCTACGTCGCGCTGTCCCAATTCGTCGGCGCCGACCAGCAGACGGCCGACGAGTTCACCGCGATCATGCAGAGTGTCGGCATGAAATGGAGAAGCCGGACGCCCGACCAGGTCAAGGCATTCGTGAACGGACTGGAACCCGTCGAACCGGGAATGGTCAACGTCATGGACTGGCGTCCGGATCCCACGCAGCCGCCACTGGACCCGGTCGATCCGGCCTTGCAATCCGACATCGGCGCGTCGACCGAACGCGAACTCGCCAGAGAGTTCGGCGGAGTGCTCCGCAAGCCCTGACCCCCGCCGTGCTTCGGCCGACGTCCCTTGGCGGCACTCGATGCGGTCGGTGGCGTCGCCGTCACGCGCCCGCCGCGTCGTAGCGACCGGCAGCAGATCGGACGCCACAGGTGTGGCGGTCACGATGAACGGCCGAAATAGGTAGGGCCACCTAGAGTTCTCCGGATTGATACCTCGCTTGCCGCAACCCATCGTGGTGGCGCCATCGCCGAATCGGCCGTGGCATCCACGAGCAGAGGAAGCAGCGAGGATGGATGGTCGCCACGTCGTCGTCCCCAGAGCGCCGCCACACCGCCTCGCTTGGAAAATGCAGCTCGTAGCCCAGTGCGGCGGAACCGGCCGCCGAACATCTGCGCGTCGAGCCCGGCATCCCGGACGGCGTGTCGTGATGCTGCGGCGCGGCCATCGGGTCGGCGGCCGGGATCGAGGGTTGCGGACGTGCGGGGACGGGCTGCGTCGACCTCGTCGCGCATGACGTCGACACGTGCGTCGCGGGTGCGGCCGCCATCGCCTGCCATCGACTGGCGGTTCCTCAGTCGGACGTCGATGGCTCGACCGACGACCACCTATCACGACGCCTGTAAGAACAGGTCGGGGTTATTCCGAAGAAGAAAAAATGCGCAGTGTCCCCACACTAACTGAGAACGATCCTCTCCAGATTGTCCCTACCGGGCCGTTCGATCAGGCGCTCAAGGCGGCGATTCAGGCACGAGGTCTCAGCCTGGAAGCGCTGAGCCGCCGGCTGCGAGCGCTGGGCAGTCCAGTCAGCGTGGCGTGCCTCAGCCATTGGCAGCGTGGCCGAAACAGACCCGAGCGCGCCGATTCTCTGAAGGCCGTCCGGGGACTTGAGGAGATCCTGGGACTGCCGCGCCATTCCCTCCTCACCCTCCTGAAGTCGAAAACCCGATACCAGGCACCACGACTCCCACTGGACGAGCTGTGCGAGCAGCCCCGGGTCAAGGGCCTGGTGGACGCCATCGGTACCCGGACCAACGGGCAAATGGTCGGCTTGAGCCTGCACAGCCAATACCTGCTGGGACGGAACGGGCAACTTCTCCAGACCCGAACCCGCATGGTGTTCCAAGCCCGGCAGCGCGGCGTTGACCGTTGGATCGCCGTCTATAGCCACCAGCATGGCCTACTGCCTTCTGCGCGCATCGCCGAAGGATGCCGCTTCGGCCGGACGCGAACCGATGACGTCGGCGCGATCGCTACCGAGCTCCTCTTCGACCACCCCCTCGCCAAGGGCGAGACCTACCTGCTGGAGTACACCTTCACCTTCGACGAATCCGGACCGCCCATGACCGGCGACGGACGCGCATTCCGCATACCGATGCATCAATTCATGCTTGATGTCCGCTTCCACCCCGAGGCCGTCCCAACGCGCTGCTTCCGCGTGTGGCGGCCGGACGGCCGCACCCCACTGCAAGACAGAACGCAACTGCGCCTCTCCCTCTACAACAGCGTTCACTTCCTCGATTTCGGCCTCGACGGCGGCTACCACGGAATGCGCTGGGAATGGGACTGACCCATGCCGAACAGCACCCGCGACGCCGCGGAGTGACGCCGCCTCGGGCGCGCTCGCACGGCAGCCTGTCGATGAACCGGGCTGATGGCCGCCGGTCTGGTCGGTCGCGTCCAGGTGACGACCTTCCCGGCGCTCACGCTCGACGGCCACACCCAAGAGCTCATCTACCGGTCCAGGCAGGGCCCTGCACGTCTGATCGTCCGCTCAGGTACACGACGCGTCAGATGAGCGAACCCCGACGCCGAAGTTCCGACGACACTCCGACCGGCTTCAGGGCCACCTTGGTCACGCGGGGCTGCTGTCTCGTTCTGTTGCGCTGTCGGACGGCAGTGTGCTTCTGTGAATTGGCTGATCGGGAGGGCGCACGATGGTGAAGTTTCGGACGACGATCGAACTGGGCGGCAAGACCGCGACCGGGTTCGAGGTTCCGGCCAGCGTCGTCGAACAACTCGGGGCGGGCAAGAAACCGAAGGTGAAAGTGACCATCGGCGCCCACAGCTACCGCAGCACGGTCGCCGTCTACGGCGACCGGTACATGCTGCCGCTGGCCGCCGAGAACAGGAACAAGGCCGGTGTCGAAGCGGGAGACGAGACCGAGGTCGCTCTCGAATTGGACACCGCGCCCCGGGTGGTCGAGGTTCCCGAAGACTTCGCGCAGGCCCTTGCCGCTGAACCGGCGGCACAGCAGACCTGGGATGGCCTGTCGTACAGCAACCAGCGGTATCACGTGCTGCAGATCGAGGGCGCCAAGACCGAACAGACCCGGCAACGGCGAATCGCCAAATCGGTGGACACGCTCAGCCAGGGCAAACAACGCTGACCGGGCGGACGACTTTCACCGCGCCGCGTCCCGACCACGTTGCCGTCGGGCATTTCGCAGTCGGGTCCGCTTGCGCGACGTGGTTTCACTGGAGCGTAGTGAACCAGCGGACGATCTGGGCGGTGCCTGCGACGTTGGAGCCGAGGTGGCGGGAACCGCCGTACAGGGTGTCGCCCACGTCGATGACGGGGGCGTTGACGCCGCGCTCGCGGAGCCACGCGGCGCAGTGGTCGGTGTTGACGGTCGTGGCCTGCTCGTCGTCGGCGATCTTGTAGAGGCGGATCGGGACGCGCGGTGTCCAGGCGTTGCAGACCTCGGCGTCCACGCGCAGGGCCTCGGCGAACGTGCCGGACGGACGGTGCAGCATCGCGAGGCCGCGTCGCGTGAGGAGGTCGCCGAGTGTGTCGGGCAGGGCGTCCACCACGTCCGATCCGGGGGTGGCGCCGTTGAAGAGCTGCTCGACGCGGCTCGCGTGAGGTTCATGGAAGACGTCCGACGGCGTCTCGTAGATGCCGCCGTGAATCCGGTTCCACGCGGTGAAGAGGTAGGAGACGTAGACGGCGGCGACTTCCGGCGGCACGTCACCCTTCAGCAGGGCGGGGAGTTCGGCGCCCTCGAAGTCGTAGGCGCCGCTGATCGGGGCGACCGCGCGGATGCGGAAGCGGGGGTCGGCACCGTCCTGCAACGCGCGGGCCAGGCCGAGGGCGGACGATGCGCCCTGCGAGAACCCGGTGGCCAGCACCTCACCGTTCAGAACGCGCCCGGTGCGCGGCACGAATTGCCGCGCGGCGCGGAGCATGTCGAGCGACGCGGAGACCTCGGACGGCACATGCTTCCAGGGGTGAAGGCCCGACCCCTTGCCGAGACCGAGGTAGTCAGGGGCGACGGCGGCGAACCCGGCCGCGCCGTAGGTGACCGCCGGGCCGGGGCCCCAGACATCGCCGGAGGTTGACGGCGCGTCCGGCTTGTAGATCTCCGTGCCATGCGTGAAGGAGACCGTCTGGAGCCTGCGTTCGCCGCCGTGGGGCAGGACGAGGAGGCCGCTGGCCGTGGTGGCGCGGCCGCGGGCGTCGATCGTCCGGTAGACGAGGCGGTAGGTGTCCACGCCGTACCGGACGGACGAGTTGTCGAAGCCCTCCGTCGCCAGCCACCTGCGCACCTGGTCTGCGGACATGGTTCGGAGATGGGTCGCGGAAACGAGATGTCCGCGCGCGGCGGTCTGGTGGGTGAGGGCGTGACGGTCCTGGGGGTTCGCGGACGCGGCGGGCGCCGCGCCGACACCGGCGGCGGTGGTGATCGCCGCGGCGGCCACCAGGCCGGCGGTCAGGCGTGCTGCGGTGCGTGTCATGGGCTTCAGCCTTCTCGCGAGCCGACCGAAACCGCATCCCGCCGATGAGTGATCTCGAAACTGCTACCCGAGACCCGCACAGCTCCAAAACACTCCGGGGCCCCGGGCCTAGTGCCGCATCCGCGAGCGTGCGGGCGAGGCCGGTCCCGGCCGACCGCACCGCCGACGCGGCACTCGATCTCAAAGGACCCGTGCGGCCGCTGGCCGCCATTTACCGGTCGAGCCTTTGACGCGGATCCCGGACACTCCCGATTGCGCGGGCTTGGTGCTGCATGAGAGCAACCGGTGGGCCGGACGATCTGCGCTGCGACTATCGTGATGAATGGATTTGTTGGGCATCCTGTTGGCGCTGAGGATAGGGATTCCGGCTTGAATCTCGACCGCGTCCGAGACCGTCTTCTGGCGGTTCGGGACGGTTGATGGCGCGCCCGTGGGGGAGTTGATGACGGCCTTGTGCCTGATCCTCTAGAGCGTCCATAAATGTCTGCGCTCGCGGAAGTGGCAGGAGATTGGCCCGGGATGCTTTGGCTCTTCCGGCCAGTGCGTGATCTTTGGCAAAGGTGTACTCTCCAATCGTGAGCATCAGGACACATAGCGCGACGGAGGAGGCGGAGGATCTGTTCCTTCGCTGCGGGGAGAGAGTGGGGCTCCGCAGGGTCGCCGCCATCGATCAGGACGCCTTTGTCGGACTGGCGCGGCGGAGCGAGTCGCACTTCCGTCCCTGGATCCTGGCTCCGAAGACCGCGGACGAGTTCGACAGGTACATCAAGCGATTCGATCAAGTCGCCGCGGACGGGTTCGTCGTCTGCCTGCTGGGCACGAAGGCGATGACCGGGTTCGTCAACATCAACGAGATCGTCCGCGGGCCGTACCAGCGCGGGGTCATCGGCTACGGGGCTTTCGTGTCCGGTACCGGACACGGTTACATGACCGAGGGGCTGCGGTTGCTGCTCGACTACGCCTTCACCGATCTGGACCTGCATCGCGTCGAAGCCGACATTCAGCCGGCGAACCTCAAATCCGTCAACCTGGTCAAGAGATTACAGTTTCGGAAAGAAGGGTACTCGCCGAACTTCATCAAGATCAATGGCAGATGGATGGACCACGAGCGCTGGGCGATCGTCAAAGGCCAGATATGACGCAGGTCGCCCCCGGTCAAAGTAAGCGAAAAGCTCGGTAGAGCTGCATGAGTTCGTGATTCCACGTTTCCCGGTCGGCCTGCTTCCGGTCGATTGCCTCACCGTTTCCCGTCCCGCCCTCGTTTCGATGGACGGCGACCCGCTCGGCCATCGCCGCGGTGTCCGGGTGTTCCTCCCCGAGCACGACGCGGTAGCGCTCCAAGGTCTCGTCCTCCAGCCGCCGCGCCTCTTCCGTTTCGCGGAGCCGCCGCAGATACAGGGCGAGGCTTCTGGCCACGAGCAGCGTCTGCGGATGGTCCTCGCCCAGCGCGCGGCGGCACATTCCAAGGGTGTCCTCCGCCAGGGTGCGCGCCGCCTCCACCTGCCCCGACTCGCTCAAGTGGCCCGCCATGATGCCGGCCGAGTTCAGCGTGTCGGGATGCTCGACGCCCAGCACCTCGCGCCGCCGTCCGTGGATTTCCTCGACCATCGTGCGGGCCGTGCCGAGGTCGCCCAGGGTGTACAGGTCGATGGCGAAGTTGTAGGCGACACCGAGGGTGGAGCGCGCATTCTCCCCTAAGACCTCCGTGCTGCGACGGAACGTCTCCTCGTTCAGGGCGCACGCCCTTTCCGCGGCCCCCAGCGCGTAGAGGTCCGTGGCCAGGTCGGTGGCCGCCTTGAGCGTCCGCGGGTCGTCCGGGCCGAGAATGCGGCGGCATCGTGCGAGGCAGTCCTCGTTCAGCCGCTGGGACTTCGCGTACGAGCCGAGCCGCTGATAGACGTAGGCCAGTTGCAGGCTTATCTCCAGGCAGGTCGCGTGGTCAGGGCCGAGGGCCTCCTGCCAACTCGCATAGAAATGTTCGGCGACGGGACGCGCCGTCTGGGTCTGCCCGCTCGAGACCAGATAGCGGACGACGCCGGTCGCCAGCAAACGGAGCGGATCATGAGGGCTCGTCGCGGGATCCTGGCTCAGGACGTGCGGGACGAGCACGGCCCAGTCCGGCCACGTCTCCGGCTTGTCGGTCGTCCTCGGCTCGGCCGCGACGAGCAGCCCGGCGATGACCGCCCGGTACGCCGCCCGCTGCGTCCGCGTCTGATCGCGGATGACGGCGGCGGTGAGGCGGTGCAGCCGCAGCTCGTTCCGGTCGATGCGGGCCAGGCCGTAGCGCGTGATGGCCTCGAAGGCCCGGCTGACCTTGAGCACGCCCGCCGGAAGCGCCTCCAGCGCGTCCGCGAGACCCTCGCCCGCCGACCCCGGCGACGCGTAGAACCAGGCGGCCGGGATCGGCTCGGACGCCAGATAGGCACAGGCCCGGATCACCGTCTCGCCGCCGGCCCTGGCCGCCGCGAGCCGTTCCAGCGCGAGTGAGGTCGCGGCCGCGAGCGACGCGGGGTACGAGGTCGGACGCCCGCGGCTGAGGATCTCCGTCGCATGAGCCTCCAGGGAGCGCTCGTACTGGGCCACGGTCACCCCGCTGGCGAGGACACCGGCGGCCTGGACGAGCGCCAGCGGCAAATCCCCGAGAATGTCCGCCAGATGCGCGGCCTCGCTTGGCGGAAGACGGGGGACGAGATTGTGCAGGAGCCGCACGGATTCTTCCCGCGTGAACACTTCCACTGCGACACGCGTGCCCGCTTCGGCCCACGCCGAATTCCTGGACGTGATGAGCACGTGCCCGCGTCCGCCAGGAAGATAGTCGATTATCTCCGCCGGATCTTCCGCGTTGTCGAAGACCAGCAGCCACCTCTCCGATTTGTGCAGCTCCGCCAAAGCGCGATGGGCCGTGACCGTCTGATCGGTCACCGGCGCTCGCACGTCCAACTCGGTCGCGAGCGCCGCCAGCTGACCAGTGATCAATTCGCTCTGCTCCGCATCGATGACCCATACGGCGTCATAGTCCGAGGCGAATCGGTGCGCGTACTCGATCGCTGTTTGCGTCTTTCCGAAACCGCCTCCGCCGTAGAGGACGACCACTCCGCTGATCGACACGGTCAGGGCTTCGCGAATCTCGACTAGCAGCGCGTCCCGTCCGGCGAAGGACGCATTTCGAGCGGGGACCCGCCACACCTGCGGCCCGGCGCCGGGCAGCCGAGGCCCGAGCCCGCGCGGTACGCCGCTGCGCGTGGGGCCGGGGAAGACCGGGCTGCTCGCTGGGTGTCCGGGCTGCTCCACGAGCTCCAGCAGGCGGCGTCGCGCCTGGTCCTCCTCCAGTCCGAAGAGATCGAGCGTCGTCATCGCGCGCAGCGCGGCAGGGAATCTGTCGCGGGGAAGGTTCTCGATCCGTATCGGCACCAGCCGCGGGCCGTACTCCTTGATCGCGATTGTGGACGTCCACTCATCGGTCGTGAAACGGTCCTGCTCGAAGTACGACGCCGAGAATAGGGCGAGCACCCGGTTCGCGGAACGCAGCGCCTGGTTCATGCGGAGCACGAAGTTCTCGCCCGGTCCCCAGTCCCAGACATCGAGTTCCACATCGTGTTCCGCCTGTTCGAGCTGCCAGCCGATCCACTCCGCCCACAGCCGGTCGGGCCCGGCGTAACTGATGAAGAATCTCTTCCGACCTGCGTCGTCGGTCGTGCTCACGCCGTCAGGATCGCGTAACAGCAGAAGTGCCGCCAGTCAGAACGCGTTCAGCGGCCGTTTCAGGTCAGTTCCCGTCAGTGTGACACACAGGGTTGACGCATTCATTCGGGCCGAAACCGTCGCCGAATGGATCAAGCGAGTTCGGTCGCGATGCAACTTTCATTCTGCCTTAGCCTGAGTGCGCCTTGCCATCCGGCCCGATTCCGGATGAGGCCAAACGCGTCGGGCCGCGGGCCGGAGCCGGTCGGCGTGCGTGGAACGTCAACTAGCGTGCGGAGAAACACAAGAGGGCCTGCGGACGCTGGTCGATACATTGACCGGCGTGGAGCCCAGCAATGACGACCAGCCTGTCCGTGAGATGAGCGCGCCGAGCGCGACCGGACGGGTCGTGACCGTCACCGGGCCTGTCGATCCGCGTTCCCTCGGGCACACGGTCACGTCCGTCCATCTGGTCAGCGACCTGAACGGCCTCTCCGAAGCCGCCACGAACGGTCTCTCCGAAGCCGACCTGAACGGCGAGGAGCCGGTGAGCATGGGGCTGCTCGGTGCGCTCGCCCTGGGCGCGCCGAACCGGGACGACCGGCGGCTTACGGAGGCGACCGTCCGTCCCGAACTCGCCGACTTCGCCGCCCTGGGCGGCGGGGCCGTCGTCGAGGTGACTGGCGTCGACCTCGGCCGCAGGCCACGGGCACTGGCCGACCTCGCCCGGGCGACCGGGGTCGCCGTGGTGATGGGCTGCGGCGGCTACTCCCCGTCGAGGACGCCCGAACTCGCTGGCAGGACGGCCGAGAGCCTCACCGCCGAGATCATCGGTGATCTCCGCGAGGGCGTGGACGGCGTCCGGGCGGGCGTGATCGGCGAGATCGAGGCGCTGGATCTTGACTGTCCCGCCGACCGCGCCCTGGCCACCGCCGTCGCGCACGCCGCCCGGCGCACCGGGGCGCCCGTGCTCGTCGACCGCGCCGCGACGGCGGCCGCCACGCACGAGCTCCTCGACCTGATGGACGCGTCCGGCGCCGACCTCGGCCGCATCGCCATCGGGCACTGCGACGGCCTCGCCACCGACGCCGACGCCCTCGCCCGGCTCGCCGATCGCGGCGTGTACCTGCAGTTCGACGGGCTCGGCCGACTCCCGACCGTGCACCGCGAGGTCGACGACCAGGACGTCGCCGCAGCCGTCCTGGACCTCGCCGGGCGCGGCCACGCCGAGCGGATCCTGCTGTCGCCCCGCGTCGCCCGCAAGATCGATCTCAAGGCGTTCGGCGGCGGCGGATACGGCTTCGTCGCCGAGCAGTTCGTCCCCTACCTGGGGTATCTGGGGGCGGACGAAGCCCTGCTGAGCGCCCTCACGGAGTCGAATCCGCGCCGCTGGCTGACCATGACGGAGGGCCGCGGATGAAGCGGACGATGCCGATGAACCTGCCGCCGACCATCCCCGATCTCACCGGTCAGGTGCTGACGGTCACCGGGCCGGTCGATCCGTCGGCTCTCGGCCCGACGCTCATGCACGAGCACCTCTTCGTCGACCTGCGCCGTCCGGCCCACGCGCTGCGTCCGGGCGAGGACTCCCCGCAGGCGCGGGAACCGCTCACCCTCGCCAACCTGGCCCGCACCCGGCACGGCGCCGTCAACGCGGACAACGACGTCCTCGCGGATTTCGACGAGATGCTCGCGGAGGTGCGCGAGTTCCAGCGCGCCGGCGGCGGGACGGTCGTGGAGGTCACCAACCTCGGCATCGGCCGCGACCCCGGCTCGCTGCGGCGGATGTCGCAGGCGAGCGGGCTCCACATCGTGATGGGCGCCGGCTGGTACACGCCGACGTTCCACCCTCCGGACATGGGCGAACGGAGCGTCGACGACCTCACCGCCGTGATCGTCCGCGACATCGTGGACGGCGCCGACGGCACCGGGATCCGCGCCGGGATCATCGGCGAGGTCGGCGCCGAGTGCGCGCCGCTGACGCCCGGCGAGCTCAAGAGCGTCCGGGCCGCCGGACGGGCGAGCCGCATCACCGGCGCTCCGATCACGTTCCATGTGGGCGGGGTCGGCGAGGAGAAGTTCACGGTCCTGGACATCCTGGACGAGGAGGGCGTGGACCCGTCCAACGTCGTCTTCGGCCACGCCGGGACCCTGGCCGTCGACCTGCCCTTCGCGCGGCGGGTGCTCGCCCGGGGCGTCTTCATCGAGTTCGACTTCCTGGCCTCGCCGGGCAGCCCGTGGGGTCATCTCGTGCTGCTCGGCGACCACAAGATGGCCCGCGGCATCGCCGACCTGGTCGAGGACGGACACTCCGGCCAGATCCTGCTCGGCCACGACGTCTGCCAGAAGATCCAGCTCAAGCGCTACGGCGGGCAGGGATACAGCTACATTCCGGACCATTTCCTGCCGGCGCTGCGCCGCCTCGGGGTCGCGGACGAGGCCGTCCACAAGATCATGGTGGAGAACCCGGCCCGCGCGCTGACCTTCACCGCCCCGGCTCCCTGACGAGCGCGCCGGGGGCGAGGCCGTCGAAGATGATGCCGAGCGCGCGGGAGCGGACCGGCTCGTCCAGGCGGAGGTGGGCGGCGGCGCGGGAGGCGCCGACGAGGAGCGCGTAGACCTCGTCCAGGCGGACGTCCGTCCGGACCGCCCCGGCGTCCTGGGCGCGACCGAGCAGGACGCCGACGGCCTCGCGCAGGTCACGCGGACCCTGGGCCGCCCTGCCGTCGGCGTCGCCGCCCGCTTCGGTGAACGCCTCGATGATGGCGAGCTTGCCCGCGGCGTCCGCCACGAGCCGGCGGAAGAAATCGAAGAACGCCCGGCCCGGATCGGCCGAGTCGGCGAGGCTTCGCGCCTCTCCGGACAGGCGGTCGAAATGCTTCACCAGAACCGCTTCCACCAGCGCCCGCTTGGTCGGGAAATGGCGGAAGACGGTGGCGATGCCGACTCCGGCGAGCCGCGCGACCTCCTCGGTGGAGGCCGCCGAGCCGCCCTTGCCGAACACGTCCTCCGCCACTTCCAGGATCCGGGCCCGGTTGCCGCGGGCGTCGGCGCGCGTGGGTTCCATTGACATCCGAAGTCTCCACTCCGTATATTCGGAGTCTCCACTTCGGAACCTTACCGTGTCATCGGGAGGAATCATGGCGCCCAGTCCTCGCGAGGTGTTCCTCGAGCTCGTACGGGGGGTCTCGGAAGGCCGCTGGGACGAGCTGCCCGACCTCTACGCGGAGCAGACCCGCGTCGAGCATCCGTTCTCGCCGTTCGAGGACGAGCCGATGCGCACCCGCGAAGAACTGCGCGAGCACTTCTCGGCCGGCAAAAGCATGCCGCCTCTCCGCCAGGAACCGGCCGACATCATCGTCCACGAAACCGCGGATCCGGAAGTCATCGTCGCCGAGTTCGCATACCGCGGGACGACCGAGAACGGGGAACCGTTCCGGGTGCCGTGCGTATTCGTCCTCCGCGTCCGGGACGGAAAGATCGTCGCCTCCCGCGACTACATCGACCACATCTCCTCGGCCCGCCGCCGCGGCGCACTCGACGATTTCCTCCAAGCCATTCCTCACTCCACCTTGTAATCAGATGTGATCCGAGCGCGGTAGAGCCCGATGCCGGACTCACCCTTGACGGGCTGACCGACGATGGCGCCACAGGCCGCGGGCCGTCACCGTTCCGGCGGTGAGGACGCCGAAGGCGGCGGCGATCCACCAGATTCCGATCCGATCGATCCAGTCGGACAGCGCGCCCTGGATCTCCGTGGCGGTCCGGACGACGGGGGAGTCGGCCTCGGCGCCCGCGTTGACGCGTGTCTCGTACCAGCCGTAGTAGGCGACGTAAGCCCCGGCCAGGAGAAGCAGGCCGCCGCTGAAGCGGGAGACGTACGGCAGGATCCGGCGGGTGCGGGCCACCGCGGCGTCGTGCGCCAGCGCCACCAGCATCGACAGGAACCCCACGACCAGGCCCATGCCGACGCCGTACGCGGCGAACGCCGCCAGCCCGGCGACGATGCCCGTGCCGTCGGACACCAGCCCGGTGACGGCCAGGAACGGCGCGATCGTGCACGACAGGGACGCGACGGCGTACGAGGCACCGTATCCGTACAGCCCGGCCAGCGAACCCGACAGCCCGCCCGCCTGAAGGCGCGGCAGCCGGAGCATCAGTTCCCGCCCGGTCACCAGCCATCCGCCGAGCGCGACCAGGACCAGGCCCATGACGATGGTGACCCAGGGCAGGTACTGGTGGATCGAGCTCGTCAACGCCGAGATCAGCAGGCCGAACGCGCCGAAGACGGTGACGAACCCCGCGGTCATCGCGGCCGACAGCCGCAGCGCCCGCCAGACGCCGCCCGCCCCGGGCGCGGCGATCAGCAGCGTCAGGTAGGACGGCAGGAGCGCGAAGCCGCACGGGTTGAACGCCGCCACCAGCCCGGCGGCCAGAGCGAGCGAGATCTCCTCCATCGGCCGGTCAGCCGAGGAGCTCGCCGATGTGCCGGTTCAGGTCGGACTCCCCGAGCGGCCCGGAGTCTTTGCTCGCCGTCCCGTCGGGCGCCATGAACAGGAAGGACGACTGCGAGGTCACCTTGAAATGGGAGTAGACCTTGCCGGTCCGGTCGTCCAGATGGGTGAGGTTCTCGGTGCCCGTCCGGGAGACGAAGGCGCGCAATCGGCCCTTGTCCTTCTCCAGCCCGCCGATGCCGACGAAGGAGACCCTGCCCTTGTATTTCTCGGCGGCCTTGGCGACATCGGGGCCTTCGGCGAGGCATTTGGGGCACCAGGGGGCCCAGAACCAGAACACCACGGGCTTGCCCGCGAGGCTCGTGCCGTCGAAGGCGTCGCCGTCGAGCGTCTCGCCCTTGAAGCGCAGCGTCCGGGGCGCGTCCCGGCCCGCGCCGCCGGGGCTCTGCACGGCAGGGCTCCGGGACGCGGCGCCCGTCGGCTCGACGGCGATCGTCTCGTCGTCGGCGCCCCCGCATCCGGCCATGAGCGACACCGCACTGATCACGATCGCGAGCGCCTTCTTCATGCCGCCACGCTAATGGACGGCGCGGTTCCCCGGTTCTTACGAAGAGATAACGCCCGCCTGTCCGTAATCCCCCCGTAAGGACGGCGGCGCTCCGCAGAGATCGACCAAAGTGACAGGCTCAAGGCGCTGCGGGGGTTAATTGCCATTTCCCAGACTTTGGGAGGTCGATTGTGCGTAGTTACGTCACGGAGTTCATCGGCACATTCTTCCTGGTCTTCACCGTGGGCTGCACCGTCCTGGCGAAGGCTCCGTTCGCCCCGCTGGCCATCGGCGCGGTGCTGATGGTCATGGTGTACGCGGGCGGGCACGTCTCCGGCGCCCATTACAACCCGGCGGTGACGCTGGCGGTGCTCCTGCGCGGCCGGATCCGCTGGACGGACGCCGCCGCCTACTGGACGGCCCAGCTCATCGCGGGCGTCGTCGCCGCCCTCGCCGCCCGGTACGTGGTGGATCCTGGCGAGATCGCGGAGCTGTCGCCGTCCGGCCGCGCGCTCGGGACGGCGCTCCTGGCCGAGGCGGTGTTCACCCTCGCGCTCGCCTATGTCGTCCTCAACGTCGCCACCAGCAGGGACCACCCGGACAACGGCTTCTACGGGCTGGCCATCGGATTCACCGTCGCTGCCGGGGCCTTCGCGGTGGGCGGCGTCTCCGGGGGAGCGTTCAACCCCGCGGTCGCCACCGGCGCGGCGACGATGGGCATGTTCGCCTGGTCGAAGCTCTGGATCTGGCTGCTGGCCGACCTGGCCGGGGGAGCCCTGGCCGCGGCGGCGTTCCTGGCCCTCAACCCCGAGGACCGCGCCCCAGCGGAGACCTCCGCGGCCTGACACGCGGACCCCGCCTCGCGAAGGGAACCGACGCATGAGCGGAATCGCACGGGAACTCGTCGAGCGCGCCGGTGTCGACGTGGACGTCCTGATCCAGAGACTGACGACGGCCGCCAGAGCGAAACTGGCCGCCCACTACCGGTGCACGATCCTGCACGCCGGATTGGCCAGTCTGATGGGCGCGCGGCTGCAAGAACTGCTCATGGACGTTCGTGCCGAGCACCTGAACCATTTCGACGCTCTGGTGACCCGGATCTACGAACTGGAGGGCCGCTTACCGGACGACCTCGACCATTTCGCGGCCACCGACCCCGCGGGCGAGAATCTGCCAGGCGATATCGGTGACGATCCGAACGCGCTGGTGGCCGCGCTCATCGACTCCAGCAGGAGAGGGACACGGCTCTACACGCGCCTCTGCGAACTCACCGAAGACAGGGACAATCGCACCTACGACATCGCCCAGGCGATCCTCTTCGAGGAGAGCGAGCACGAGGCCTGGTTCTACGAGTTCCTCGGGACGGGCCCGCCGCCCCGCTTCCAGCGCGGTTTCCGCGGCCGGTCTCCTTACCTGGCTCGGCTGCCATCCAACGATGCCGCGGACAATGCCTCGCCGTAGAGGAGGCCCAATGTCATTGCGGGGGTCGCCATCATTCCGCCGCAGAATGATTTGCCCATGAGCTGTCCGGAGCCCAGCAGTTCACCGGCGGCGCTGAGGTTCGTGAACGGTTCGCCTGCGGTGTCCAGGACGCGCAGATCGGAGTCGACGGCGAGGCCGACGGTGCTGGTCACCGATGAGCCTTGGACGCGGATGGTGTAGAACGGCCCTTCCTCGATTCGGACGGGCCGGTGTCGCCGTCCGAGCGGGTCGGGGCCTCCGGAGTCGAGCGTCGTGTTGTATTCGGCGACGGTTTCGGCAAGGGCGGTGGGCGGGAGCCCGGTTCTTGCGGCGAGGTCGTCCAGTGTTGGGGCACTGGTGAACATCGGGTGGACGTCGAACAGGTCCCGCAGTTCGTCGTTCGTCCGGCCGGTGATCATCGGTGGGGATTCGCGCAGGATCCGGGCGTCGAACACGACGTAGCGGCGTAGCTCGGGTTGGTCGAGAAGGGCGTGCTCGCGGGCGTTGACGCTCGGCTCGTCCTCGGCCACGAAACGGCGGCCCTCGGTGTTGACGTAGATTTCCCAGGGCGCGCGGTCTTGCGGGTGGTGGATGTGGCGGAATTCCAGCTTCGCGCCGAGGCCCGGACGGTCCATCACCACGCCGAAGGAACTCAGGTAGTTCTCGTGGCCGCGCAATGCCGCTCCGGCGCGGCGTGCCGCCTGCAATCCGCCGCCGGTGTTGTACGGGTAGGAATTGGCGCCGTAGGCCGGGTGCCCGCTCAGTTCGTGGAACAACTCGGGGTTGGCGTTGTAGCCGCCGGTCGCCAGCAGTACTGAGGATGCCGGGTAGGTTCGCTCGCCGTCGGGAGTTGTCGCCGTCACGGCCGTCACGCGGCGGTCGGACATGACTAGCCCGGTGAGCCTGGTGTTCAGCGACAGTGTGATGCGGCCCGCGGTGACCTGCGCGTCGAATGCCTTTCGCAGTACTTGCAGGATTGAGCGGCCGAAATCGGGGCCCCAGTAATAGCGCGCCACCGTGTACGGCTCGTGTGCGAACCCTTCGACGGGGTGGTCCGGCATGAACTCCATGCCGTTCTCGGTCAGCCAGTCCAGTGTCCGGGCGGCGTTGTCCACGGCGAGGCGTACGAGTGTCGGGTCGGCGGTGTTCTCGCTGATGCGCATGATGTCGGCGTAGTGCGCGTCCGGCGAGTCGATGATGCCGCGCCGCCGCTGGAGCAGCGTCCCGGCCGCGCTGAGCTGCCCGGACGAGATGTTCAGCGACCCGCCCAACACGTCGGCGGCGTCCAGGACGAGAACCGGCACCCCGCGCTCGGCGGCGGTGAGCGCGGCCATCATGCCGGCCGCTCCCGCGCCGACGATGACGTGCGACGGTGTCACAGGCTCCTCCACAGGTCGCGCAATACGGCCGCGAGCGCGGCGGGGTCTTCGGTGAGGACGAACGTCCCGCCTGGAATTCGGGTGACGGGCGCGTCGAGGATGTGCCCGACCTCGTCGGCCAGCGCCGACAGCGCGTCGGCGTCCGGCGCGATGACGGACGTCGGGCGCCCCGGCGACCGCGCCCCGGCCAGGACGGCGCGCAGGTCCGCGTTCCACAGGGCCACGTAGCCCTCGTACCAGACGCGCCCGGCCTGGACGCGGTCGGCGAAGGCGTCGAACACCAGGTCGGGGTCGGCGTCCTCGGTGAACGCGCGCGCCATGAAGCGCCACACGTCCGCGACGCCCTCGGGTGTGGCGGGCACCGGATTCAGCCGCTCGTACTTGGACAGCTTCGTCCGCCAGTCGAAATACGCCGGATACCCGACGAGCCCGAGGCCGACGACGTCGCCGGGATGCTCGGCCGCCATGACCGCCGCCAGCGCCGCGCCGGTGTGGTGGCCGACGACGACCTTCGGCCCGGGACGCGCCTCCTGGACGGCGTCCCACAGCAGGCCAGCGTGCTCGGCGAGGCTCAGCGGGCGCGACGTGGCGTCGGACTCGCCGAGGTTCAGCATGTCCGGCGCGACGCACGGCAGCGGCGCCAGGCTCCGCATCACCGGCAGCCACAGCCGTCCGGACGCGGGCACCTGGTGCAGGAGCAGCAGGTCAGGGCCGTCGCCGGGGGTGGTACGCAGGTGGACGTAACCCTCCGGGGTGAGGACGAGCCGGCGCTCTACCGGGGGGACGTCCATCAGAAGCACAGGCAGCCGGGCTGGTCCGGGAGGGGCTCGGCGCCGTAGGCGGCCAGGTCGGGCGGCAGGATCGGGCGGTGCTCGGGCGTCCAGGTGAAGTCGACGTCGTGCTCGGTGTAGACGGTGCTGAGCGGGCCGCCCTTGGTGCGGAACAGCATGAGGTTGCCGGTGGGGGAGCCGAACGGGCCGTGCCACTCCTCCGGCGGGCGCCAGAAGTAGCAGCCCGCGCGCATCAGGCCGAGCGGCCCGGCGAGCTCCCCGGCCAGCAGGTACATCTCCTCCACGACCGGGTGCTTCTCCGGCTTGCGGCCCGACCGCAGCGGCATCGTGCCGAGCAGCCACGTCTCCTCGCCGTCGACCGGGTCGCGGCGCAGCCACTTGCGGCCCGCGCCGGGCGGGAACGTCGGGTGGAAGTTGCCGCCCCACTCCCCGGCGAACCCGTCGACCTTGGTGACGAGGCGGCGCTCGTCGAGCATTCCGGCCGGGGCCTCGCCGTCGCGGAGCCGCGGCTCGCCGGAGAAGAACGCGAGCACCACGGCGCCCGTCCGGGACGCGACCCCGGACGTGTTCGTCCCGGCGGGGAAATGCCCGTAGGAGTATTTGCCGTATTCGACGCCGGAGACGGTCAGCGTCCCGTGCAGGACGAGGAATTCCTCGTCCACGTCCAGGTGGTGGACGCCCTCCTCGCGCGCATATCCCGCCGGATAGCGGACGAGGAGGCTGGACGCGCCGCTCTCCTCGTCCAGGCTGAGCAGTTTGCTGTCGATTCCGGGGTCGTTGCGGCCGTAGAGGCCGTCCTTCCAGGGCAGGGCCTGCGATTGGATGAACTCGATGAAAGGGCGTCCCACGGTCAGCTCCCCTTCCGGTCGGCGGGGAGGGGCGCGCGGGCGTCGTCGCGTTCGGCGGCGATGGCGAGCAGCCGCGCGATCGACCGGTTCAGCTCCTCGGCCAGGTCGGCGCCGGACGGCACGCCCAGCCGCCGCTCCAGCTCGCGCACCCGCGCGCGTTCCTCGTGCAGCTGCCCGGCCAGCTCGAACACCATGGCGGCGAGCTGGTCCACCTGGGCGGGGCCCAGCGCGCGGAGCTCCGGCGCGGGGGGCAGGGGCTCGATCTCAGACACGGGCGTCCTCCGGCTTGCGTGCTTCCAGGACGGCCCACGGGAAGTGCCATTCGGCACGGTCGGGCCATCGCGTCGTCTCCAGCCGCCCGGCGCCGCGCTCGTCGAACGCGACCCAGCGCGCGTCCGCGAGCCCGGCGTCCGCGCACAGGGCGAGGCAGTCGGTGTCGAACAGCATCGGCAGGTACGGCTCGTTGTTGCGGTCGCCGTGCTCGACCAGCGCGAGGTCGCGGACGGCGTCGCCCGTCGGGTGGAAGTCCAGGACGCGGAGCACCCCGCCCGGGGCGAGGACGCGCGCGGCCTCGGCGAGCACCCCGGCGACCACCGGCGGAGGCAGTTCGTGGACGAGCATCGTCGCGGTGACGAGGTCCGCCGAGCCCGCGGGCAGCCCGGTGTCAGCGGCGTCGGCCTGGACGTACCGGATGCCGAGCCCTGCCGTCCGGTGCGCGGCCAGCCGCAGCACCGGCGCGGACAGGTCGACGCCGATCACCTCGGCGTCCGGCCAGCGCCGCTTGAACGGGCGGGTGCTCTTGCCGAAGCCGCAGCCGAGGTCCACGATCCGCTCGTACGGCCGGTCGGGGACGGCGGTGTCAGTGAACAAAGTGTGGAACGCGTAGTCGTCGTTCTCGCCGAGCATCACGAGCTTGGCGCCCGCCTCGTACACCAGGGCGTCGCGGTCGGCGCGCCAGATGCCGCCGGGCTGGATGTGGATGTCCACGTCGGTGTACCAGGCGGGCAACCGCAGGCCGGGGTTCAGCTCCAGGCCGGGCGCGGACGCGGGCAGGTCGTCCTCGGCGTCGGCCGCGTCGACGGCGTCCTCGACCGCGCGCCACAGCATCTTCTGCGCGGACCGCTCCAGCCACGCGAACCACGGGTACACCGGCGCGGCGTGGACGGCGGCGCGGTCCGGGTCCGCGCCCGCCTGCCCGACGAGCGCCGGATACAGCGTCCCCGCCCACTGCCGCCGGAGCGCGAGCGCGAATTCCACCCGCGCCTGGCGTGCGACGTCGTTCAACGGACCTCCTCAAGGCCGAGTCCGGAATCCACCTCACCGGGGAAGAAGCAGGCCACCGAGCGTTCCCCGGACACCGTCAGCGGCGGCACGTCGGTCGCGCACACGTCCCGCGCGACCGGGCACCGGGTGTGGAAGACGCACCCGGACGGCCGGTCGATCGGCGACGGCGGGTCGCCCGACAGCACGATCCGCTCCCGGGGCCGCTCGTCCGTCGTCGGCGTCGCCGACAGCAGCGCCGCCGTGTACGGGTGCTGCGGCGACGCCACGACCGACGTCGTCGGGCCCTCCTCCAGCACGCGCCCGAGGTACAGCACGACGACGCGGTCGGAGATGTGGTGGACGAGCGACAGATCGTGCGCGATCAGCAGGAACGCCAGGTCGTCGGTCCTCTGCACCTCGCCGAGCAGGTTGACGATCTGCGCCTGGATGGACACGTCGAGGGCGGACACGGGCTCGTCCGCGACGATCACCGAGGGCCGGGCGGCGAGCGCGCGGGCGATCGAGATCCGCTGCCGCTGCCCGCCGGAGAACTGCGCCGGATAGCGTCCGGCGGCCGACTCCGGGAGCCCGACCTGGCCGAGGACCTCCGCGACGCGGGCGCGGATCTGCTCCCGCGTCCCGAACCCGTGGGCGTGCAGCGGCTCGGCGACGATCCGGTCGACGGTCATGCGCGGGTCGAGGCTGGCGTACGGGTCCTGGAGGATCATCTGGAAGTGGCGGCGCAGCGGGCGCAGCCGCCGCTCGGGCATGTGGGTGATGTCGCGGCCGTCGAAGGTGATCCGGCCGGTCTGCGGGGACGTGGCGCGCATCAGCGCCGTCGCGGCCGTGGACTTGCCCGATCCGGACTCGCCGACGAGCGCGAGCGTCTGCCCGCGGTACAGCGCGAGCGAGACGTCGTCGACCGCGGTGAGCGTCCGCCCGCCGACCGGGAACCGGACGGAGACGCCGGACATCTCCATGATGGGCCGCCGGTCCTTGCCGGCCACGGGCGCGTCAGTCATGGGGGTTCCAGCAGGCCAGGCGGTGCGAACCGGACACGGTCAGGACGGGTTCCTCCGTGCGGCAGGCGTCCTGCGCGCGGTCGCACCGCGGGTGGAAGGGGCAGCCGTCCGGGCGGGCGAACGGCGACGGCGGGGCGCCGGAGATCGCGGCGAGCGTCCGCGTCCGGTCGAAGTTCGGCGCCGCCGCCAGCAGCGCCGCCGTGTAGGGGTGGCGCGGGTGGCGCAGCAGCTCGCGGGTCGGCCCCTCCTCCACGACGCCTCCGGCGTACATGACCGCGACGCGGTCGCACAGCTCGGCGGCGACGCCGAGATCGTGCGTGATCAGGATCATCGACGCGCCGCGCGCCTGGATCTGGTCCCGCATGAGCTGCGTGATCTGCGCCTGGATGGTGGTGTCGAGCGCGGTGGTCGGCTCGTCGGCGAGGATGACCGACGGCTCGTTGATCAGCGCCAGCGCGATCATCGCGCGCTGCCGCAGCCCGCCCGACAGCTGGTGCGGATACGCCCGGACGCGGTCGCCCGGCGAGGGGATGCCCACCGCGGCGAGCGCCTCGACGGCCTTCTCGCGCGCGGCGGACCGGGACACGTCCTGGTGCCGCAGGATCGTCTCCACCAGCACCGACCCGATCCGGCGCACCGGGTTCAGCCCGGTCATGGGGTCCTGGAACACCATGCCGATCTCCGACCCGCGGACGCGCTCCAGCTGCTTCTCGGAGCGTCCGGTGAGGTCCTCGCCGCCGAGCCGGACGGTCCCGGTCCGCGTCAGGCCCGGCGGCAGCAGCCCGATCAGGCTGAGCGCGGTGAGGGACTTGCCCGACCCGGACTCGCCGACGAGCCCGAGGATCTCGCCGCGTCCGAGGCGGAACGACACGTCCTGGACGATCCGGGTGCCGCCGTCGTGGACGACCGACAGGCCGTCCACGTCGAGCAGGGCCTTGTCCATCGTCTGCTCTCTCGGTTCGACGGGCGCGGCTGTCACGGGCCCACCTGCTTCAGCCGCGCCCTGCTGCGGGCGGCCATGCCGTCGCCGACGAGGTTGGCGGCGGTCACGGCCAGGACGATGACGGCGGCGGGCACGAGCACCAGCAGCGGCGACCCGACCAGGTGCTGGCGTCCCTCGGACAGCATGTTGCCGAGCGACGGCGAGCCGAGCGGCGCGCCGATGCCGAGGAAGGACAGCCCGCTCTCGGCGACCAGCAGGTCGGCGAACACGAACGCCCACATCACCATGATCGTGTGCCGCAGTCCCGGCAGGACGTGCGCGAGCAGGATGCGGGGCCGCGTCACGCCGAGGAGCCGCGCCGCGCGGACGTACTCGCGCTGCATCAGGCCGCGCGTCTCGGCGTAGATCACGCGGGCGAAGATGGGCCAGCCCACCACGCCGAGGGTGATCGACAGCGGCAGGAACCCGCGGCCGACCGCCGCCATCGCCGCGACGGCGATGACGAGGTAGGGCAGCGACAGGCACACGTCGATGACGCGGGAGATCGCGGCCTGGACGTACCCGGTGGTCGACCCGGCGAGGACGCCGAGCGTCAGGCCGATGACGGTGACGATGCACGCGGCGGTCGCGGCGACCGACGCCGTCCAGCCGAAGCCGGCGATCGTCCAGGTCAGCAGGTCGCGGCCGACGCCGTCGGTGCCGAGCAGGTGGCCGTCCTCGCCGGGGGACAGCAGCCGCGACTCGACGCCGGTCTTCACGTCGGTGATGCCGCCGAACAGCAGTGCGACGAGCGTCCCGCCGACGAGCACGACCGCGATGCCGAGGCCCGCGATCAGCCGCGCCGACTCCGCGCCCGGCCGCCGGGGGACGAGCCGGCGCCGCACGAGCCCGCGCGGGGCCTCCTCCCGCACCGCCGTCATCGCCGCCCCCGCAGCCGCGGGTCGAGGACGCCGAGCAGCGCGTCGGTGGCCGTGTTCGTCAGGAACACCAGGCCCGCGATCGTGAACACGGCGGCCTGCACGATCGGGAAGTCGAGCTGCCGCACCGAGTCGATCATCAGCGCGCCGAGCCCCGGCCACGCGAAGATGACCTCGATGATCAGCGCGCCGGAGACCAGGATCGCGAGCTGGGTGCCGACGAGCGCGGCGGCGCCGAGCAGGGCGTTCGGCAGCACGTGCCGGAGGATGACGGTGCGCCTGGACGCCCCGGCGGCGCGGGCCGTCCGGACGAAGTCCTCGTCCATGGTCTCGGCGACGTTGGCCGACACGACGCGGGTCAGCCGCGGGACGAGGAACGCCGCCAGCGACACCGCGGGCAGGATCGCCGCCGAGGCCGTCGCGTTGCCGATGCTCGGCAGCAGCCCGAGCTGGACGGCGAAGATCTGGATGAGCACGAGCCCGACGACGTAGCCGGGCATGCCCTGGCCGATGAAGACGAGCCCGGACGCCGCCGACTGGGCGCGGCCGTCGGGACGCGCGCCGATCCACGCGCCGAGCGGGATCGCGATCAGCATGTTGAGCAGCACCGCCAGCATCGCGAGCTGCAGCGTGGCGGGGAGCCGGTTCAGCACCTCGGTGAGCGCGTCCGCGCCGGACTGGACGGACGTGCCGAAGTCGAGCTGGGCGGCGCGGACGATGAACGTCGCGTACTGCTGGACGAGCGGCTCGTCCAGGCCGTACTGCTCCCGGACGGCCGCCACCTGGTCCGGGGTGGCGTCCTGCCCGGCCAGCGTCGTCGCCGGGTCGCCGGTGAGCCGCAGCAGGAAGAACAGCAGTGTCGACACCGCGAACAGCAGCACCACGAGCTGGGCCAGCCGGGACGCGAGCATCCGGGCCAGGCTGCCGGCCCGTCCCCCTTTGCGGACCGGAGCCCCGGCCGCCGCGGCGGTGCCCGCGGCGGCCGGGACGGGTGCCGTGTCCGTCACTTCTTGGCCATCTGGTCGTAGCGGAAGAAGCGGTTGTTGTCCTTGGCGCCCTCAAGGGATGAGGACTTGCCGACGATCGTGATCTGGTGCACCAGGAACAGCGCCGGCGGGTTGTCGTGCATCTCGGCGACGACCTTGCGGAGCTGCTCGTCGCGCTTCTGCCCGTCCATGTCGGTGAGGGCGGCGGACAGGTGGTCGGCGGTCGGCTTGTCGCAGAAGAACGTCGACGGGCGCAGGCAGGTGAAGTTGGTCATTGCCCGGCCCGCGTCCATGGTGGGCAGCGCGTTCCACGACAGGCCGAACGCCTGGGTCTTCCAGGTGTTGCCCGTGTAGTTCTGCAGCCACGTCGGGAACGTCATCTGGTTGAGCGTGAGGTTGACGCCGACCTTGGCGAGGTCCTGCTTGACCGACTGGTAGATGTCGGCGTCACCGGGGAAGGCCCCGACGACGACGTCCGCGCTCATCGCGAAGCCCTTCGGGTGCCCGGCCTGGCCCAGCAGCGCCTTGGCCTTGGCGGGGTCGTGCGGGTACGCCTGCACGTCCGGGTTGTGGCCGCGCACCTTCTCCGTCGGGCCCTGGCCGACCGGCTTGGCCTTGCCGAGCAGCAGGTTGTCGGTGATCGCCTGCTTGTTCACCGCGTAGTTGAGGGCCTGCCGGACCTTCTTGTCGGTGAGCGGCGAGTCGACCGGGTCCTTGCCCTTGACGGTGCGGAACGCCAGCGACATGACCTGGTTGCCCGGGTTGACCTCCGCCTGGATCGACCCCTTCATCTGGTCGACCTGGTCGGGCGAGACGCCGGTGATGAGGTCCACCTGACCGGACTGCAGGGCCTGCAGCCGGGAGGCGGGGTCCTGCATCGCCTGGATCTCCAGGCCTGCCTCCTTCGGCGCCCGCCAGGACTTCTCGAACGCGGTGAGGCTGATCTTGTTGCCGCCCCAGTTCTTGACCTGGAACGGTCCCGTCCCGACCGGCTTCGCGGCGATGCCCTTCACGCCGCCCGCCGCGAGGGCCTTCGGCGCCGGGATCATCAGCTCGGTCACCTTGTTCGGCAGCACCGGGTCCGGGACGGCCGTGGTGATCTCGACCGTCTTCGCGTCCGCCGCCTTGGCGGACTTGACCGTCGCCAGGTCGTTGGACACGACCGACCGCTTGGCCTCGGGGTTCTGCTTCAGGAAGTTGACGACGTCCGCGACGCCCTGGGCCGTCAGCTTCTCGCCGTTGGAGAACTCGACGCCGTCGCGGAGCGTGAAGCTCCACGTCGTGTCGGAGGTGTTCTTCCATTCGGTCGCCAGCCACGGTTTCACCTGGCCGGTGTCGTCCACGAACGTCAGCGGGTCGTAGATCGCGGCGTAGGTGTAGATCCCGGGGGAGACCGCGGAGTTGAACGGGTTGCCCTGGGACGCCGGAAGCGAGTCGACGCCGATCTTCAGCGTCTGCGCGCCGGCCGTTCCGGAGCCGCCGCACGCGCTGAGCGCCGCCATTCCCAGGACGAGGGCCATGCCGCCCCGCACTGCAAGACCGCCTCGCACTGCCATACCGCCCCGTACTGCAATGCTTCTGCCCACCAGGCCCTCCATTTGTTCCACTGAACGGAACAATAAAATCGCTCAGTGGAACGGTAGATTGACGTCCGCCACAGTGTCAAGGGGTCGAAAAGAAGAAACATGCAGGTAACGGAGCCGAATTACGCCGAGCCGTGGCGCGGGCGGATCAGGTGCACGCGATCAGCGCGCCGCCCGCGCCGGGAACGGTCCATGTTCTCTTCGGCCCGTCCCCGCGCAACGTGACGGCGACGATCCCGCCGTCGTACGGCGATCTTCGGGCCCGGACGGCCCGGACGGCCGGGTCGTCCGCGGGGTACTGATCGACCTCCACGGCGCAGCGGTCCGGAAGCTGGAGCGTGCTGACGCGGTGCAGCGTCCCCGCAGGACGGCCGAGCTGCGCGTTCAGCGCCCGCACCGGCAGGGGATGGTCCGTCACCCGCCGTGCGGGCAGCCGGGCCTCCAGCGCGCCGCGCGCCGTCTCCAGATCCTCCGCCGCGAGCACGGCGATGAACACCGGGCCCACCGGCCCGCGCGGGCGCGGCAAGCTGAATCCCTCCGGGGCACGGTCGACCTGCGTCAGATAGAGCGCCTCCCCGGCCGGGCCCGCGACCTGCACCGCCCGCAGCCCACCGCCCGCCCCGACCGGACGCGGCTCGGCCAGCACGCGCAACCCTGCGTCACGGGCCCGCTCGGTCGCCTCGTCCGCGTCGGCCACGAGGATCTCGGCGGCGGCCCACCCGAACGTCGTGAGCGGCTCGGGCACCCGCGCTCCCGGAAGCTCCACGACGTGGACCACGCCGCCCGTGCCGGTGCCGGACAGCACGACCGAGCGGCGGCCGTCCAGCTCGGGCAGCGGGGCGCCGGACGTCCGGTGCTCAGCGCCCGGCTCCAGCCCGACGCCGTCCCGGTACGCGGAGACGGCGGCGTCCAGGTCGGCGGTGACGACGGTGACGGACGCGATCATTCCGAGGGCGCGCCGTCGGCCCGTCCGCCGACCCGTTCGGTCAGGGTCGCGGCGGCCTGCTGCAGCAGCTCCACCAGCCGTTCGACCTCACCGCGGAACCGTTCCAGCGGTCCGGCGATCGAGATCACGGCGAGCGGCGCCCCGGTGGGGCCGAACACCGGCGCGGCCACCGAGCCCGCGCTCGGATCTCGCTCGCCGTAGGAGATCGCGTAGCCGACCTCCGCGATGTGCGCCAGCTCGTCGCGCAGCGTGGGCGGCTGGGTGATGGTGTTGCCGGTCAGCTTGCTCATCGGCTGCGACGCCAGATACTGCTCGCGTTCGGCGGGATCCAGGAACGCCAGGAACGCCTTGGACGACGCGCCCGCGTGCAGCGGGAACGCCGCGCCGAGCTGCACCATCATCTTCACGTCGCGGTCGGGGGTGACCTGGTCGACGTAGACGCGGTGCCAGCCCGACCGGGTGGAGAGCGTCGCCGTCTCCTGGGTCTCCTGCGACAGCCGCGTCAGGACCGGACGCGCCTCGGCGCGGATGTCGATGCGGTCGAGGTAGCCGAGCGCCAGGCTGACGATCCGCGGGCCGAGGCTGTACCGGCGCGTCGACGGATGGAACGTGATGAAGCCCTTGGCCCGGCAGCTCGTCAGGCCGCGGTGCACGACCGCCTTCGACAGCCCGAGCCCTTCGGCGATCTCGGTCACGCCGAGCGTGGGCTGCTCCGCCTCGCCGAGGAAGATCAGGATGTCGAGAACCCTGTCGATCCCCGTGACCGTCTGCCCCTTGACCGGTTCGGCGCTGCCGGCGCCGTCGTTCACGCGCACAGTGGACATCCCGTTCACCCCACCATGTGGAAGCTCTGGTACTGGACATACGCCTCGAACCCCTCGGGCCCGAGTTCCGTGCCGAGCCCGCTCGACCGGCGTCCCGCGAACGGCGCGGCGGTGTTGAAGCCGAACCCGTTGACGCCGACCGTTCCGGTGTCCAGGCGCGCCGCCACGGCGAGGGCGCGGGACTCGTCGGCGCTCCACACCGAACCGGCCAGGCCGTACTCGGTGTCGTTCGCGATGGCGACGGCCTCGTCCTCGTCCGAGGCCGGGATGAGCGTCACCACGGGCCCGAAGACCTCCTCCTGGCAGATCCGCATGCCGCTGCGCGCGTCGGTGAGCACGGCGGGCGTCAGGTAGAACCCGGCGTCCAGATCGGGTGGACGCTCGCCGCCGGACACCAGCCGCGCGCCCTCGGCCACGCCCGACGCGATCAGCCCCTCGACGCGGTCGCGGTGCGCGGCCGAGATGAGCGGGCCGAGCCGGGTCGCGGGGTCGAACGGGTCGCCGACCGGCAGCGACTCCGACACCGCCGCGACGCGGTCGGCGACCTCCGCGAGCAGTTCGCGCGGGACGATGACGCGGCTCTGGATGAAGCAGTTCTGCCCGCTGAAGGTGTAGGCGAGGAAGGGGAGCGCCGCGGCGAAGCGGTCGAGGTCGGCGTCGTCCAGGAGGACGGCGGCGGACTTCCCGCCGAGTTCGAGGACCACGGGAGTGAGCGTTTCGGCGCAGCGGGCGGCGATGTGCCGTCCCGCCTCCGACGAGCCGGTGAAGCCGACGATGTCGACGCCCGGATGCCCGACGAGGGCCTCACCCGTCTCGCGCCCTCCGGTGACCACGTTGACGACGCCCGGAGGAAGCCCGGCCGCGGCGGCGCACTCGGCGAACAGGAAGGCCTCCAGCGGTGCCTGAGGTGGCGGTTTCAGCACCACCGTACCGCCTAGAGCGAGGGTCGGCCCGATCTTGTACATGCCCATCGGGAGCGTCCCGTTGTAGGGCGTGATCGCCGCCGTCACGCCGCGCGGGCCGCGCCGCACGAGCGACCGCCGGACGCTGCCCGGACCTCGCGGTTCGGGCACCGGGCGCAGCTCGTCCACGACGAGCGAGCGGGCCATCCCCGCGTAGTAGCGCAGCAGTTCCGAGGCGCGGTTCGCGCGGGAGGGCGCGCCGCCGACCGGGCGCCCGATCTCGTGGGCGAGCAGGACCGTCAGCTCGGCGTCGCGCTCCTGGAGCAGGTCGGCGAGCCGCTCCATCGCGGCGGCGCGGTCCGCGGGCTCCCAGGTCCGCCAGCCGCGCGGGTCCTCGAAGGCGGCGCGGGCCGATGCGACGGCCGCGTCCACGTCGGCGGCGGACCCGTCCGGGACGCTCCCGACGACCGTCCCGTCGGACGGCGACACGACCTCGACCACCGCGCGGGACGCTGCCGGGACGACCTTCCCGTCCACGAAGACGCCGTCGCGGTGCGCGATCTCGGGCGCGAGTGCGGGACGCATCTCAGTCCTTCCGGTAACCGGCGGGCACGCCGGGCGAGGTGGAGAGCCACACGCTCTTGGTCCAGGTGTAGAGGTGGACGGCGTCGGTCCCGCCCTCGCGCCCGTACCCGGACGCGCCGACCCCGCCGAACGGCACCAGGTCGGACAGGACGCGGTAGGTGTTCACCCAGACCGTCCCGACGCGGAGCGCGCCCGCGAGGCGGTGGGCGCGGCCCGGGTCGCCGGTCCAGACGCCCGCGCCGAGCCCGAACCGGGTGTCGTGGGCGAGGCGGACGGCGTCGTCCTCGCCGTCGAACGGCTCGGCGCACAGCACCGGCCCGAAGACCTCCTCGGTGAGCAGCGGGTCCCCGGCGGCGACGCCGCTGAAGACGGTCGGCGCGACCCAGTTGCCGCCCGCCAGCCCGGGTTCGCCGGGCGTCGCGGCCTGGGCGACGATGTGCCCGCCGCGCGCGGCGCCGTCGCCGACGAACGCGCGGGTCTTGGCGGCCTGGGCGGCGGTGACCTGCGGCCCGACCTGGACGCCCGGCACGCGCGGATCCCCGACGCGCAGCTTCTCGACGCGCCGCGCGACGCGGTCCAGGACGTCGGGGAACGCCTCGCGCTGCACGTACAGGCGCGATCCGGCGATGCACATCTGCCCGCACGACCCGGTGAAGCCCTCCACGATCCCGTCCGCGGCGGCGTCCAGGTCGGCGTCGGCGAAGACGAGCTGCGGGGACTTGCCGCCCAGTTCGAGCGCGGACGGGGCGAAATGCGCGGCCGCCGTGGCGCCGACCCGGGCGCCGGTGGCGTCCGAGCCGGTGAACACCACCAACCGGACGCGCGGGTCCTCGACGAGCGCGCGGCCGAGGTCGCCGTCGCCGTGGACGACCTGCGCGACACCCTCCGGATGCCCCGCCTCCGCGAGGACCTCGGCGACGATCCGGCCGAGCGTCAGCGCGGTCAGCGGGGTCTCGGCGGCGGGCTTGAGGACGACGGCGTTCCCGAACGCCAGCGCGGGCGCGATCTTCTTCGCGGCGAAGAAGTACGGGACGTTCCACGGGATGATGCCCGCGACGACCCCGTACGGCTCACGCGTCGTGTAGGTGTGGAACGGGCCCGGGACCGGCACCACCGTCCCGTGCGCCTTGTCCGCCCAGCCGCCGTAGTACTCGAAGCACGCGGCCGCCCGCTCGGCCTCGCGGCGCGTGTCGGCGGGCAGCTTGCCGGTGTTCAGCGTCTCCAGCTCGGCGATCTCGGCGGCACGCGCCCGCATCCGGCGGCCGATCTCCACCAGCAGCCGCCCCCGCTCGGACGCCGGGACGTCCCGCCAGCGCGGCGCGGCGTCCTCGGCCGCGCGCAGGACGGCGTCGAGACCGTTCGGCGTCGTGGCGGGAACGTCCTCGATCAGCTCGCCCGTGATGGGCGACAGGACGGCGGTCAACGGCTCGCTCCTTCAACTGCGTCGAGCATGCTCATGGCGCTCAAATGGCGCGTGGCCGCAGCCGGATCGGCGGCGGTCGCGGCCAGGTCCCGGAGGCGCGCGAGGCGGGCGTCCCGGTCGGTCGCGTCGACGCCCGCGCGGACGGTCCGGGTCGCGGGCTGGACAACGCGGACGGCGGCGTCCCGGCGGGCGGCGGCGTACGCGCCCGCCTCTGCCTCGCCGTCGCCGCCCGCCCGCAGCGCCGGGCCGAGCCGGGCGGCGAGGTCGAACGCGTCGTGGACGCCGGAGTTCAGCCCCATCCCGCCGGTCGTGCTCGACAGATGGGCGGCGTCGCCCGCCAGCAGCAGGCGTCCGGCGCGGAACCGGTCGGCCACCCGCTGGTGGCTGCGGTACAGCTGGTGCTGCTGGAGCGGGCTCGCGGCCCAGCTCCGGTCCCCGACGAGCAGGTCGAGGGCGGCGGCCAGTTCGGGATGGGTCTCCTGCGTTCCGTCCGCGGACGCGGCGGCGTCGACCGTGGTGCTGGTCGCGACGCGCCACACGTCCGGGGTGCGGATGAGGGACAAGCGTCCGTTGGGACCGCTCCAATAGGAGATGGGGCCCAGGTCGTCCACGACGTCCTCGAAGGGGAACGGCGTTGCGGCGACCAGGCTCTGCGACGGGTAAGTGTCGCCGGGGAAATCGATGCCGGCGAGCTTGCGAAGCGCGCTGTGCGCACCATCGGCGGCGACGACGTACGGCGCGGTCAGGCGCGTGCCGTCGGCCAGCGTCACGGTCGCGTCCGCCGCGTCGTCGTCCGCGCCGGTCAGCCCGATGACGCGTTGCTCGTGGCGCAGGTCCACATGCGGGGACGCGTCGGCCAGCTCGCGCAGCAGCCGCAGCAGCTTGTACTGCTCGTACTGGACGCGGAACGGGAACCGCGTCCGGCCCTCCAGCACGCTGTAAGAGAAGGTCGCGCGGTCGGGCAGTCGCAGGTCGCGGAACTGGAGCCGGTCCACGCGGACGCCGTGCGCGATGGCGTCGGCGGCGGCGCCGATCCGGTCGAGCAGCGCCAGCGTCGGCGGATGCAGCGTCGAGCCGCGCCATTCCTTGCCGACCCCGGCCCGCTCGGCCTCCAGCACGGTGACCGGCACCTGCTCGGCGGCCAGCGCGAGCGCGGCGGCCAGCCCGACCGGCCCCGCCCCGACGACGATCACGGGCGCGGTCATCCGGCCTCCTCGGTCAGCCGGGCGAGCGCCCCGGTCGCGAATGTCAGCGCGGACGACGCGTCCGCCGTGTGCAGCAGCGCCCACGTCCCGGCGAGATTGGACGACAGCAGCAGGGAGCTGGAGGGGGTCAACTCGTCCAGCACATCGAGGCTGGCGGCGCCGGTCCCCGCGACCACGACGGCATGCCCCGGCCCGGCCGTGTCGGAATCCAGGGCGGCCCGCACCGCGTCGCGGACGTCGTCGGCGCCGGTGGTGTAAATGGAACGGCCGCCTTTGATTTCGTGCACGTCCACCTTTATCCCGGCGGCACGCCAGAACTCCGCGCACTCGTCGGTGAGCCAGGACGGGTACGGCGAAACGACTGACACGCGGTCGACGGCGGCGGTGTGCAACGCCTGGACCAGGCCGCCCGCCGAGGTGACGACGGGGACGCCGGACCGCTGCGCGAGCGCGTCCGACCACCGCCGGTCGCCGTCCGGACCGAGGCGGTAGGTCGCGCCGGTGCAGGCGACGAGCACGGCCGCCAGGTCCAGCCCCGACAGGGTCTCGATCGCCTCCCCGGCGTTGTCCCGGTACCAGCCGAGGCGGGCGCGCAGGTCAAGGCCGCGCGGCGCCGCCATCCGCGCGACGTACGGGAGGACGCCCGGCGGCAGCAGCCGCCGGGTCTCGGGCTCGACGGTGGGGTTCGCGGACGGCACCACGATCCCGACGCGGACCGTCACGCGGTCAGTCCGCCGAAGACGCGCCGGATGAAGGCGTCCCGCTCCGCCCGCTCGGCGGCACGGTCAGCGGCGCCGTCGTCCGGCTGGAGGGTGTCAGGCGACTCGACCAGGCCACCGGCCACGAGCTGGGACTCCAGCGCGGCCAGGCGGCGCCGCGTCACCCACAGCTCGGCGGCGAGCTGGACGCTGATGTGCATGAGCTGGTCGTTGACGCCCTCGCCGACGAAGTGGCCGAGCGGCTGCGGGCCGTCCACCCGCCAGGTTTCCGTCTCCTGGGTCATGCCGTGCTCCTGGGTCATGCCGTGCACACCCACGTCGCGGTCCGGCCGTTGGCGAACTCCACGGCTGAGAACAGCCGCTCCAGTTCGGCGCCGATCCCGCCGTGGACGAACCGGAACGCGAACGGCTCGCCGTTGAAGCGGGTGTCGAAGTCGCGGTCGTAGGTCGCCCACGGCTCGGGCGGGTCGTCGGGCTGGCGCATCTCGTGGACGACGAGGACGCCGCCCGGCCGCAGCACGCGCCGCGCCTCCGCGACCGCGCGCAGCGCGATCTCCCAGGGGACCTCGTGCAGGATCGTGCGGAGGTAGGCGACGTCGAAGGAGCCGTCGGGGAGGCGCAGGTCCTCGGCCAGCCGCTGGGCGAAGACGACGTCGGCGCCGAGCCGGACGGCGCGCGCGTGCGCGTACCGCAGCAGCGGCGCGGCGGAGTCGACGCCCCACACCTCCGCGTCCGGCCAGCGGTCCTTGAACGCCACGGTCATGGCCCCGATCGAGCAGGCGATGTCCAGGACGCGCGTCACGGACCCGTCGGCGGGGCCGGGCACCGCGCGGGCGCGGGCGATCTTGGCCTCGTCGCGGTCGTTGGTCCCGAGGTGGAAGACCTTCGTCCCGTAGTGGTAGACGTACCCGGCGAGCGGCTCGTCGTGGTAGCCGCCGGGCTGGCGGTGGAAGTGGACGTCGGCGGAGTAGGCCGGGTGCTCCCAGTCGTCGGCGAGTTCGAGACGGCCGGGGCCGCGTCCGGCGGCGGCGTCCAGCTCGGCCTCCAGCGCGGGGCGCAGCCGTTCGTAGGCGGCCGTCACCCGCGCCCAGTTCATGTCCTGGGTGGAGCGCAGCAGCCGGTTCCGCAGGCCGACCAGCGGCACGGACTCGGCGGCGGCGCGCAGGTCGTCCAGGTTCTCCGGACGCCGTTCGGCGACCCGGTCCCGGACCGCCCCGGCCGCCACGGGGTTGATCTCCGTCAGCGTGAAGCGGCGCAGCCCCTCGACGAAGTCGAGGTGGCTCTCGTCGTCGAACTCCGGCATCGCCGTCATCGTGCCGAGCCGCCCGCGCGGCGCCGCCTCACTCGGACCTGACCCTGGACCCATGGACCGACCCCTCCATCCGGTGTGGTCCGCTCAGCGGAACATGTGTTCCACGATTGTGGTGTGCTGTGACCTTAACAATCGACACGCCCCGATGTACATCCCTGCCGGCTCAGGTGCGGAGCAGGCGGCGGGCGGCGCGGACCACGGCCTCGTCCACGAGGCGGCCGTCGTCCCCGACGAGGACGGCGGAGCCCGCCGCCAGGCTCGACTCGTAGGCGGCGACGAGCGTCCGGGCGCTGTCGAGTTCGGCCGGCGACGGCGTGAAGACCTCGGCGGCGACCGGGACCTGGGCGGGATGGATGCAGGCGCGTCCGCGGAAGCCGAGGCGCTTGAGGCGCTCGGTCGTCGCGCGGAACGCGTCCAGGTCGCGGAACTCGGTGGAGACGGGCGCGAGCGGCGGGCTCAGACCGGCGGCGGCGCACGCGGCGACGATCTGGGAGCGGGCCCAGAGCAGCTCCGACCCGTCCGGGGACGGGGTGACGCCGAGGTCGGCCGCCAGGTCCGCCTCGCCGAGCTGGAGGCTGGTGACGCGGGGCGCGGCGGCGATCGCCGGGGCCGCGAAGACGGCCGCGGCCGACTCCAGGAGCGGGACGACCGGCAACTCCGGCATCCCCGCCGCGGTGAGCACGCCGTCCAGGGCGTGCATCTCGGCGGCGGTCTCGGTCTTGGCGGCGAGAACGCCGTCCAGGCCAGGCCCGGCGATGGCGCGGACGTCCGCGTGGCCGGGCTCGCCCGGGTTGATCCGGACGGTCACGACCGGCCGCTCCGCGGGCAGGCCGCGCAGCCAGGCGGCGACCGACGCGCGGGTGCGTTCCTTCGCCGCCACCGGGACCGCGTCCTCCAGGTCGACGATCAGCTGGTCGGCGCCGGACCGCAGCGCCTTCTCCAGCCGGTCCGGACGGTCGCCCGGGACGTACAGCGCCGTCTTCATCCGACGCTCTCCTTGCCCGACGTCAGGGCCTTGGCGATCACGGTCCGCATGATGTCGTTGGTGCCCTCGCCGATGCTCATGAGCGGCGCGTCCCGATAGAGGCGCTCGACCGCGAACTCCTTCGAATACCCGTATCCGCCGTGGATCTGCATCGACGCGAGCGCACAGTCGATCGCGGCCTCGCTGGCGAACGTCTTCGCCATGCCCGCCTGCATGTCGACGCGGTCGCCCGCGTCGGCGCGGGACGCGGCCCAGTACACCAGCAGCCGCGCCGCCTGCACCTTGATCGCCATGTCGGCGATCTTGAGCTGGACGGCCTGGAAGTCGTGGATCGGCTGCCCGAACGCCTCGCGCTGCCCCGCGTACCGCAGTGCCTCGTCGTAGGCGGCCTGGGCGATGCCGAGCGAGCGTGCGGCGATGTTGATGCGCCCCGTCTCCAGCCCGGACAGCACCTGCTGCATGCCGCGCCCCTCGACGCCGCCGAGCAGGTTCGCGGCCGGGACGCGCACGCCGTCGAACACCAGCTCGCACGACTCGGTGCCCTTATAGCCGAGTTTCGGCAGGTCGCGCAGCACCTCGAAGCCGTCCTCGACCAGCAGCACGGACATGCCGCGATGCGCGGGTGTCGTGGTCGGGTCCGTCTTCACCAGGACGGGCAGCGGGCTGGCGTGCCGCGCGTTCGTGATCCACGTCTTGCGGCCGTCGATCACGTAGTGGTCGCCGTCGCGGCGGGCCACGGTCGCGATGCCCTGCAGGTCGGTGCCCGCGCCCGGCTCGGTGAGGCCGATACCGGTGCGGCGGCGCCCGGCGGCGAGGTCGGGCAGGAAGCGCTCCTTCTGCTCGGTCGTGCCGTGCCGGGCGATCATCCAGCAGGACAGCGAGTGGCTGCCGAGGATCCCGGCGATGCCCATCCACCCTTTGGAGATCTCCTCGAAGACGAGCGCGAACGAGACCATGTCGGCGCCGAGCCCGCCGTACTCCTCCGGGACGGTGAGGCCGAACAGCCCGAGCCCCTTCATCGTCTCCACGATCTCGGCCGGATACCGGTCGGCCGCCTCCCACTCGTGGACCACGGGACGGATCTCCCGGTCGACGAAGTCGCGGAGCGTGTCGCGGAAGAGCCGCTGCTCTTCGGTGAGTTCGAAGTCCATCAGGCGTCCTTGGTGAAGATGGGGAGGTGGCGGCCGTCGGGGAGCGGGCGCCAGCCGAGCCGGACGGGGTCGTCGCAGGCCCACGGGCCGGGTCCGGCCAGCCGGGTGAGCATGATCGGGCCCTCGGCGAGCCTGACCCGGGCGATGACGTAGGGCGTCTCGACGTCCGGGGACGGCGCGCGGTGCACGACGGTGAACGAGTCGACGCTGCCGCGTCCGGACGCCTCGGCGAACGCCAGGTCCGTCCCGCCGCAGCGGGTGCACAGGTCGCGCGGGTAGTGCTGCGCGTGCCCGCACGAGCACCGCTGGACGAGGAGGCGCCGCTCCCGGGTGCCGTCCCACCAGTCGTCCTCGATCACCGGTCCACCCCCAGCAGGACGGTGGCGTGGCTGGACAGGATCCCGCCGGTGCCGTGCGCGAGCGCGATCTCCGCGTCCGGGACCTGCCGGTCGCCCGACTCGCCCCGCAGTTGCCGGACGGCCTCGATCAGCAGCAGCAGCCCGTACTGCCCGGGATGGCAGTACGACAGGCCGCCGCCGTTGGTGTTGAGGGGGAAGTCGCCGCCGGGCCGGATCCGCGCGCCCTCGACGAACGACGCGGCCTCGCCCGGCGCGCAGAACCCGAGCCCCTCCAGCGTCAGCAGCACGGTGATCGTGAAGGAGTCGTACACCTCGGTGACGTCCACGTCGGACGGGTCGAGCCCCGCCATCGCGAACGCGCGCCGCCCGGAGTCGGACGAGCCGGGGCGGAGCAGGTCGTCCGCCGAGGTCATGCTGGTGTTGGTGGTCGACTCGCCGTACCCGAGGACGATCACGGGCGGGCGGCGCAGGTCCCGCGCGCGGTCCAGGGAGGTGACGACGACGGCGCCGCCTCCGTCGGTGACCAGGCAGCAGTCCGCGGCGGTCAGGGGCGTCGAGATCATCGGCGCGTCCAGCACGTCCTCTGTCGTGAGCGGGCCCTTCCCGTAGCGGAACGCCTTCGGGTTCAGCAGCGCCCATTCGCGGGCGGCGACCGCGACCTCGGCGAGCTGCTCCCGCTTCGCGCCATAGACGTGCAGGTAGCGCTGCGCGGCCATCGCGTAGTACGAGATCGGGTACAGCGGCGCGTACGGCGCCTCGAAGACCGCCTCCGGGGTGTGCGCGTCGGTGACGCCGCCGAGCGTCCGGGACCGGGCGGACCGCTGGTTCGACGCGAACGTGATCAGCACGGTCTCGCACTGCCCCGCGTCGATCGCCTGCGCCGCCCGCGCCACGAACATCTCGAACGCCGCGCCGCCGGCGAACGTCGAGTCCGTCCAGGACGGCTGAATGCCCAGGTAGTCGGCCATCTGCGTGGCCGAGAAGCGGGACACGCCGGTCGTGGCGATGCCATCGACGTCGGCGAGCGCGAGGCCCGCGTCGTCCAGCGCGCGAGTGATCGCCTGCGCCTGCAGCCGCAGGATCGACGCGTCCGTCACGCCGAGGTCGGACTCGGCCGCGCCCGCGATCGCCACCGTCACAGCCGGACCTCGCAGCCCGCCGGCGCGACCGCCACGCGTCCGTCGCCTCCGTTATTGACCACCTCGACCTTCTGCTCGATGGTGAGCAGGCCGCCGTCGACGGCGGTGACGACGCCGGTGCAGCGGACGGTCTCGTCCGCGAAGACCAGGTTCTTGAACCGGAACCGCATCTTCGTCAGCCGCGCGGACGGCCCCAGCCAGTCCTGGACCTGTTCGGCGAGCAGCGCGCCGAACACCTGGCCGTCCACGACGGGGGCGGGCAGCTTCCTCGGCTCCAGGAAGGCGGGGTCGTAGTGCATGCGGTGCCAGTCCCAGGTCGCGCCCGCGTAGGCGACCATGTCGGCCAGCTCGAAGCGCCGGACCAGTTCCGGGACGGCGTCTCCCACCGCCACGCCGGTCATGTGATCTCCACGTAGATCAGGGTCTCCTCGTTGGTCGCGAGCGGCTCGCCGTGCTGGTCGGTGTAGTCGGCGGCGGAGGTGACGACGAGCATCGCCTGCCCCCGGCCGTTGACCCGCTCGGTGATGTCGCTGATCCGCCAGGTCGCGGTGATCACGTCGTCCGGGCGGACCGGGCGGTGGAACGCGTAGGAGTTGCCGCCGCGGACGAGCCGCGTCCCCGGCACGTCGAGATGCCAGGAGTGCCCGGCGAACCCGTCGTCGTCCCTGGCGAGCCCGGCGTACTGGTTCGTCTCGAAGATCAGCGTCGGCGGGGCGATCACGCCGCCGTAGCCGTGCTCGCGCGCGTACGCGTCGTCGGTGTAGAGCGGGTTGTGGTCGCCGACGGCCTGCGCGAAGTAGCGGATGGACGCGCGCCCGAGCTCCTCCGGCGCCGTGTAGACGACCTCGCGCCCGACCAGCGCCTTCATCTCGTCGGTCAGGAGGCTCATGAGAGCACCGCCGTGGGCACGACCTCGATGAGGAAGTCGGGGCGCAGCAGTGCCGAGCACACCACCGAGGTCAGTGCGGGCGCGTCGCCGAAGTACTTCGCGCGGATCTCGGCGATCTGGTCGTAGCCGTCCACCGCGTCCGGGGTGATGTACTCCACGAGCCGGACGACGCTCCCGTACGGCGGACGGTCCCCGAGCCCCGCCTCGCGCAGCGTCGCCGCGATGGACGCGTACGTGTACTCCGCCTGCGCGGGCAGGTCGCCGTCGAAGATGCCCTTCTGGGTGGCGGGTTCGAGCGCGCCGAAGCCCGACATGAACAGGGTGTCGCCCGCCGCGACGCCGGGCTTGTAGGTGAGGGTGTCGTACCGCTTCCAGCCGGGGTTGACCGTCCGCAGCTTCGCGGTGGACGCGATCGCGTCCAGCGACACCATCGCGCCCGGCATGACCGGCTGGTCGACGATGATGCCCGCCGCGCCGGGGAACACGCCGTCCTCGGTGCCGAGCAGTTCCTTGCGCGGACGTCCGCAGCGCGGGTACTCGGCGCGGGTCGCGCTCGCCGTGTAGTCCGTCGTCTGGACGAGCGAGCCGAGCCCGAGCCCGGCGGCTTTCAGCAGGTCGGCGGCCTGTTCCAGGCACTGCCTGTACTGCGCGCGGAAGTCGCCGCCGCGCGGGTGGACGCTCGGCAGGTAGACGATCCCGCCCGCGATCCGGAGGCTGCCGCGGTGCATGCCGTCGTCCGGCGCGGCCTCGATCAGCTCGCCGCCGCCGGGATAGGCGGTCAGCTCGACGGACAGGTCCTCGCCGCCGGGCAGCGCCTCCACGGCCACCGTCGCGACCGGCGCGCGATGGCCGCCGAGCGCCGCGCGGCGGGCGTCCTCGACGTCCGGGTACGCGCCGAGCGCGGCGGCGGTCGCGTACTCCACGACGTGGACGACGTCGCCGGGCGCCGCACCGGCGGCCGCCAACTCGGCGGACGCCCGCTCGTAAGCGCCGCCGATCGTCCCGGCGAACGCGGGCAGCCGTATCGTCACTGTTCCTCCAGGGCCTTGATCAGCGGCTGAATCGTGGTGAGGTCGGGCAAGGAGAGGATCCGTTCGACGCTGTCGGCGGAGCCGAGATTGGCGAGCGCCTTGTCCCGTACGAGCCGGTCGATGCCGAGGTCGTCCGGGCCGCCGCCGCTGCGCGGCACCTCGGCGCGGATCTCCGCGCCGTCGCGGGTGACGGCGCGGAGCCGTCCCGGCTGGTCGGCGGCGGCTCCGCCGAAGGCGACGACCTCCGTGCCGACGCGGGCGGCGAGGGCCAGCACGTCGGGACGGTCGATCTCGTCGTAGGTCGCGGCGGTCACCGTCCCGTCGACGACCATCGCGGCGACGCTCCACGGCAGGCTGAACTTGGCGTCGTAGGACGTGCGCGGACGTTCCTTGCCGTCGCCGCAGACGATGGACGCCGCGTCCGGGTGCACCTCGGCGGTGATGCTCGCGACGTCCGCGCCGTGCAGCTGCCGGGCCGCGTCGAGCTGGGCGTGCATAAGCTGGCAGGCGGGATACGGCTTGACGGTGATCCGGGTCAGTTCCCAGCGTTCGCCGAGCCCGTCCAGGACCGCCGCCGGTGGGACGCGGCGTCCGAGCAGCGCCCCGTACAGGCCGTACTCGCCCTCCACGACCGAGCCGGGCCCGGACGCGCCGTGCGAGGCGAGGGACGCCGCGAGCACCCCGCCCCGCGCGGCGAACCCCGGGTGCAGCTGTTTCGTGGACGCGCCCGTGTTGAGGAACTCCAGCAGCCCGCCCGCCTGGCTGCCCGCGATGCCGAGCGCGTCGACGGTCTCGGCGACGCTCAGCCCCCGCAGCCGCGACGCGGTGAGCGCCGCCGCCAGCACCCCGCACGCGGCGGTGGCGTGCAGGCCGCGGGCGTGGAAGCCGTGCGGGACGGCGGCGCCGAGCCGGCACACGGTCTCCAGCCCGGCGACGGCCGCGAGCAGCAGTTCGGAGCCGGTGCGCCCCAGCGCCTCGGCCTCCGCGAGCGCGACCGGGACGACCGGCGCGGACGCGTGCACGAGCCCGCCCGCGTGCGTGTCGTCGAAATCGAGCGCGTGCATCAGGACGCCGTTCGCGAACGCCGCCTCCGCGCGCGTCACGCGCGCCGCGCCGGGCGGCCGCCCGATGATCGTCGCCTCGGGGCGCCCGCCGCCCAGCTCGCGCGCGGTCTGGACGGCCGGGTCCGCCGCGCCCCGCCTAGCCGCCGCGACCGCGCAGCCGAGACCGTCCAGGACGTGCCGGACAGCGGCGTGCCGCACGGCCTCGGGGACGTCCTCGACGTCGAGCCCGAGCGCCCATTCCGCCAGCTCGCGCGCGACCGTCATGCCGCCGGCTCCGGCCCGGCCGCCACCTGCTCCGGGCCGAAAGCCCCGGCCGCCGCCAGTTCCGCGACGCGTTCCCCGGTGAAGCCGAGCACCTCGGACGTGACGTGCGCGAGGTCCTCCCCGCGCCGGGGGGCGCGCCGGTAGACGGGCGGCTCGGCGCCCGCCCGCACCGGGGAGGCGAGGTTCTTCAGCGTCCCGTAGCGCGGGTGCTCGGTCTCCACGACGAGGCCGCGGGCGGCGGTGTGCGGCTCCGCGAGCGCGGCGGCGACGTCGTTGACCGGCGCGCACGGGATGGACGCGGCGTACAGCGGCTCCAGCCATTCGGCGACCGTCCGGTCGAGGAACAGCGGCTCCAGCAGGGCGAGCAGCGCGGCGGCGTTGCGCTGCCGGTCGGCGAACGTGGCGAAGCGCGGGTCGTCCGCCAGGTCGGAACGATCCAGCACGGCGGTGAGCCGCCGCCAGAACTTCTCCTTCGCGCAGCCGACGACGAGCCAGCCGTCCTTGGCGCGGAAGTTCTGGAACGGCACCAGCGACGGGTGCGCCGAATGCCGCGTCCGCGACGGTGCGAACCCCGCGTTCAGGTGCCACACCCCCGGATAGGTCAGCATCGAGATCGCCGTGTCGTACAGGGAGACGTCGCAGTCCATGCCGACGCCGTCGCGGCGGGCCGCGTGGAGGGCGGCGATCATCGACAGCGCCGCGACGTACCCGCCGGAGTAGTCGACGAGCGAGAGCCCGGACTTGGCGGGCGGCCCGTCCGGCTCGCCCGTCAGGTCCATCCATCCGGCGAGGCCTTGCAGGATGTAGTCGTAGCCGGGTTCCTTCGACCGCGGCCCGGTCATCCCGAACCCGGTCAGCGAGCAGCACACGATCCGCGGGTTGAGGTGCTTCAGGTCGTCGTAGGTGATGCGGAGCTTGGCCGGGACGTCGCCGCGCAGGTTCGAGTAGACCGCGTCGGAGACCCGCACCAGCTCCTCGAACACCGTCCGCCCGGCGGCGGTGGACAGGTCGACCGACACCGACCGCTTGTTGCGGTTGAACGCCTCGTGGAACAGCGAGTCCTCGCCCTCGGCGTACGGGGGGACGTAGCGTCCGACGTCGCCGCCCGTCCGCGGGTCCTCGATCTTGATGATCTCGGCGCCGAGGTCGGCGAGGTGCAGGGAGCCGAACGGTCCCGCGCCGTACTGCTCCAGCGAGACGATCCGCACGTCCTCCAGCGGCCTCATGCCAGCTCCTTGATCAGCTCGATGATCCGGGCCTGCGCCGTCCGGGTCTCCGCGGGCGCGAGCCCGTGGGTGGGGGGAGTCAGCTTGATCGTCGTGGCGTGGCCCTCGTACGCGGCGATGCGCTCGGCGACCTGCTCGGCGGTGCCGGAGAGGGTGAGCGCGTCGACCATCCGGTCCGGGACGGCGGCGGCGAGGCCGTCCGCTCCGGCGCCGCCGCGGAACGCCTCGACGACCTTCTCCTGCTCGGCGGCCAGGTCGTGGAAGGCGAAGAAGTCGGCGTAGGTGCGGACGGAGGCGTAGAACCCGGCGAGCCCGGCCGCGCGGCGGCGCGCCTCGGCCGGGTCCGGGTCGATCGAGCAGGCCGCCGACACGACGGCGTCCACGCCGGGACGCAGCAGCGGCAGCGCGCGCTCCCTGAGCCACGCGGGGGAGCACAGCTCGTGCGAGATCCAGCCGTCGGCGATCTCCCCGGCCAGCCTCGTCATCACCGGCCCCATCCCCGCCAGGTACACCGGGAACGGGACGGCGGGGAACGGCCGCTGGTAGCCGCGCACCCGCAGGCTCGCCAGCTCCCCCTCGACGGTCATCGGCTCGCCGGACGCGGCGTGCGCGGCGAAGTGCCGGATGATCGCCACGGTCTCGCGGAGCCGCGCGGCGGGCCGCTCCCAGCGGACGCCGTGCCAGTCCTCGTTGAGCCGCCGCACGCCGGAGCCGAGCCCGAGGACGAACCGCCCGCCGGACAGCTCCGCGAGGTCGAGCGCCTCCAGCGCGGTGGTCATCGGGCTGCGGGTGAACGCCAGCGCGATCGCGGTGCCCACCTGGACGCGCTCGGTGCCCGCCGCGACGGCCGCGGCCTGGACCGTCGCGCTGCGGTGCAGCTCGGGCACCCACACCGCGTCCGCCCCGGCCTCCTCGGCGGCGCGGGCGGCGGCGACCAGCTCGGCGAGGGTCTCGCCCCACGGCCCGTAGGTGATCCTCATGCCGTCAGCGGCCCGGTCTTGGCCTCGGGGAAGTAGTTCTTGTCGTGGGGCGCGTCCCGCTTGTAGACCATGACGGTGCGCGTCCAGGAGACGACCTCGTCGCCGTCCTGGTTCAGGCCGCGGGTGCGGGCGGTGATGATGCCCGCGTAGGGCCGCGACCCCGACTCGCGCATCTCGGTGATCAGCGACTCGGCGTAGACGGTGTCGCCGACGAACACCGGGTGGGTGAGCCGGATGTCCGTCCAGCCGAGGTTGAGCAGCGCGTTCTGGCTGACGTCGAGCACGGACAGGCCGAGGACGAGCGCGACCGTCAGCCCCGAGTTCACGATGATCCTGCCGTTGGGGGAGCGCCCGGCGAAGTCGGCGTTGAAGTGGTTCTGGTTCGTGTTCAGCGTCAGGAGCGTGAACCAGGTGTTGTCGCTCTCGCCGATGGTCCGGCCGAGCGGATGCCGGAAGACGTCGCCGACGGCGAAGTCCTCGTAGTACCGGCCGATCTGGGCCTCGTGGACGGTCAAGCCGCACCTCCTCGGATGCGCCCCTGCCGCAGGGGCTCTCCCGAACCTAAAGGTCAGACTTTTATGGCGTCAACCCCTCGGACCCCTTGCGTGGCCATTCGCATTCCGCTTAGCGTAACGGCGTTCCGACATGGATGGGGAGGTGGGACGTCGTGAACAACGCACCGGACCTTGCGCGCCCGGCCCCGGCGTACCGGGCCCTCGCGCTGCAGACGCGGACGCGGGCCGTGAACGGGCTGTCGCCGGCCGAGGCGCGGGACGCCATGACCGCGTCCATCGCCCGCATCGGCGGCGAGGTCGCCGCCGCGAAACGCTGGGTCGGCCCCGACCTGCGGCTGGCGGTCCTGCCGGAGTACGTCCTCAGCGGCTTCCCGATGGGCGAGCCCATCGAGCGCTGGCGCGACATGGCCGCGCTCGCTCCCGACGGCCCCGAGTACGAGGCGCTCGCCGCCGTCGCCGTCCGCGAGGAGCTGTTCCTGTCGGGCAACGCCTACGAGAGCGACCCGAACTTCCCCGGCCTGTACTTCCAGGCGTCCTTCGTGATCGACCCGTCCGGCGAGACGGTGCTGCGCTACCGGCGCCTGCATTCGCTGTATTCGCCGTCCCCCTACGACGTCTGGGACCGCTACCTCGACCTCTACGGCATGGACGCGGTGCTCCCCGTCGCCCGCACCGAGATCGGGAACCTCGCCTGCATCGCGTCCGAGGAGATCCTCTATCCCGAGCTGGCCCGCGCGCTCGCGCTGCGCGGCGCCGAGGTGTTCTGCCACGCGACGTCCGAGGCGACGAGCCCGATGCTCACCCCGAAGGCGATCGGCCGCCGCGCCCGCGCCGTCGAGAACCTCGCCTACGTCGTGTCGGCGAACAGCGGCGGCCTGCACGGCATCCCGATCCCGGGCGACTCGACGTCCGGCGGGTCGCAGATCCTCGACTTCGAGGGACGGGTGCTCGCCGAGGCCGCGGGCGGGGAGAGCGTCGTCGCCTTCGCCGAGCTCGACCTCGCCGCGCTGCGCCGCAACCGGGCCCGTCCCGGCATGGGCAACCTGCTGTCGCGCGTCAAGCCGGGCCTGTGGGCGGACGAGTACGCCCGGCACGACGTGGAGCGCCCGAACGGGCTGGCCGGACGCCCGCCCGAACGCGCCTGGTTCGCCCGCAGGCAGCAGGAGTCGATCGACCGCCTCGACCAGGCCCGCTGAACCCTCTCGCACCGAAGGGAAGACCATGGGATCGATCCGCGAAGAGATGCCGTTGCTCGCCAAGCACGAGGGCAAGTGGAAGGGCGCCTACACCTACGTCGACGCCGACGGCAACGTCACCGACCGGCACGACTCGCTCCTCACCTGCACCCTGCCCGTGGACGGCGAGCACGACTACCACCAGGTCAACGAGTACACGTGGGCGGACGGACGCACCGAGACGCGGGTGTTCCCCGGCGTCTACCGGGGCGCGGGCCGCTGCACCTTCGACACCGAGCGGCTGCGCGGCGAGTTCTGGGAGCTGGACGACCGCGTCATCTACCTCAACTGGATCTACAAGGACGAGGGCGAGGACCTGCGGCTGTTCGAGCTGATCCACCTCAGCGAGGACGGCACGCGCCGCAACCGCGTCTGGCAGTGGATCAGGGGCGGCGTCTGCTTCCAGCGCACCCTCATCAACGAGACGAAGGTCAGCTAGGAGGGTCAGTCGGGTCAGTCCGGTCAGTCGCCGAGGCGGGTGCGGTCGATGGAGGTGTAGGTCTCGCGGAGGTTCTCCAGGTGGGCGTGGCACGCCTCGCGCGCGCCCGCCTCGTCCCGCGCCTCGATCCGGGACAGGATCTCGCGGTGGTCGTGGTCGACGCCGTACCAGAACCTGGCGGGCGCGTTCTCCCGCAGGAACCGCTCGTTGAGGACGCGGAACACCGGCTGCGTGACCACCTCGAGGAACGGGTTGCCCGCCATCTTCAGCAGCACCGCGTGGAAGTGCCGGTTCGGCGCGAAGGTCTCGGCCGGGTCGAGGGCGCTCGGGTCGAACAGCGACTCGCGCAGCTCGGCCAGGCCCTCCTCGCCGCCGCGCAGCGCGGCCAGCCCGGCGGCCGGGACCTCCAGCATCTCGCGGATCTCCAGCAGCTGGTCGACCGTGATCCGGGTGTCGAGGGTGAGCAGGTTGAGGCTGGTCGCGAGGTACTCGGTGATCTGGTCGGGCCGCGGGTAGGCGACGAAGCTGCCGCCCGCGACGCCGCGCGTGGTGGTGACGAGGTTCTGGCTGGCCAGCAGCCGCAGCGCCTCGCGGACCGTGCTGCGGCTGACCCCGTGCTCGGCGGACAGCGCGGGCTCGATCGGGAGCCGGTCGCCGGGCTTGAACTCGCCGGCGATGATCCGGTCGCGCAGGCTGGCGGCGATCTCCGCGTACGCGGGCGCGCGCCGGTCGGGTGGTCTCTCGGCGGTCACGCGGCCATCGTACCGGTAAACGTCAGACTTTCTGTCCGGAGGGCATTGACGTGCGGCGGGACCACCCGGCAAGCTCTCCGATAACGCTCATCGGAACTCAATTCCGATTTACGGAACACGGAGGTGGTGTCGTGGCACTCCGCCGGGGAGGCGCGCCGCTCTCGATGGCCGGGGGCGTGCGCGAGTTCGCCGCCGCCACGCCGGACACCGTGGCCGTCGTCGAGGGGGAGCGGACCCTCACCTACCGGGCGCTGGACGAGCGGTCGAACCGGCTCGCGCAGGCGCTGCTCGCGCGCGGGCTGCGGCCGGGCGACCGCTGCGCCGTCCGGCTCGGCAACCGGCTGGAGTTCCCCGAGATCATCGCCGCCGCGGCCAAGGCGGGCCTGGTGCTCGTCCCGCTCGGGACGCGTCTCACCGAGCCCGAGACCGCCTACATCCTGGAGCACTCGCGGGCCCGCGCCCACATCTCCGACGAGGAGCCGCCGGTCCCGATGGACGTCGCCCTCCGGATCGGCGGGAACGGCGGGAGCGGTGCGAGCGGGACGGCCTCCCACGACTATGACAAGGCGCTCGAATCCGCGTCCGCCGCCGACCCGATGGCGCCCGTGGACGAGAACGACCCGTGCTGCCTGTACTACACGTCCGGGACGACGGGGAAGCCGAAAGGCGTCCTCAGCAGCCACCGCGCCCGGACGCTCATGTGCTATTTGTCCGCCATGGAATGGGGCCTCGGCGCCCGCCGCGTCAGCCTCGCCGTCGCGCCGATGTACCACGGCGCCGGGATGGTCTTCGACTACGCGCCCGTCGTCGCCGGCGGCACCGTCGTCATGCTGCCGAAGTGGGACCCGGAGCACATGCTCGCGCTGGCCGAGCGGCACCGGGCGCAGTCGGCGTTCCTCGTCCCGACCCACGCGCAGACGCTCCGCGAGTCCGGCGCGGTCGGACGGCACGACGCGTCCAGCCTCGACACCCTCTACTTCAACGCGGCCGCCTTGCCCGCCGTGCTGAAGGAATGGGTGACGGAGACGTTCCCGCGCGCGGGCGTCCACGAGCTGTACGGGTCGACCGAGGCGGGCATCGTGACCAACTGCCGTCCGGACGACGCGTCCCGCACCGGCTCGGTCGGCCTGCCCTGGTACATGACGGAGCTCCGCGTGGTGGACGACGCGGGCGAGCCCGTCGGTCCCGGCGAGCGCGGCGAGCTGTTCAGCCGCTCGCCGTTCCTGATGAACGGCTACCTGCGCGACGACGCGGCCACCGCCGCCTGCACCACCGGCGACGGGTTCCTGTCCAGCGGCGACATCGTCGTCCGGGACGAGGACGGCTTCGTCTACGTCGTCGACCGGAAGAAGGACATGATCATCTCCGGCGGGGTGAACATCGCGCCCCGCGAGGTCGAGGACGTCATCGGCGCCTTCCCCGGCGTCGCCGACTGCGCCGTCGTCGGGCTGCCGGACGAGCGCTGGGGCGAGCGCGTCGCCGCGTACGTCGTCGTCCGGCCCGGCGCGCCCGTCACCGCGGAGGCGCTGGACGCGCACTGCCGCGAGCGGCTGTCCGGCCCGAAGGTGCCGCGCACCGTCGAGTTCCTCCCCGTCCTTCCCCGCAACGCCGCCGGCAAGGTCCTCAAACGCGAACTGCGCGACCGCTGACCACCGGCCCGCCGCATTTTCCCCCATAACCGAAATCCGGAAGAGGTGCTCTTTCTTGCGACCCCACGTCGAACTCATCCAGGAGGCCGACTACGTCTGGCACGGCGCCGAACTCGCCGGCGGCGAGGGCCGGGCCAGCGAGCGCCGGCTGTCGGTCGACGAGGAGGACGGCTCCTGCTCGCTCCGCGTCGACTTCCACACCGACTGGGGCCGCGGCCCCGGCATCCACCATGCCAACACCGAGTACTACGTGCTCGAAGGGTCGATGACCTACGACGGCAGGGAAATCGGCCAAGGCGGCTACGTCTACGCGCCGAAGGGCGTCCCCACCGAGGCCATCACCTTCCGCGAGGGCACCCGGCTGCTGCACTACCGCGAGTACGGCGACGCCGGGTTCGACCCCGTCGAGAACACGAACGCGCCGCGCTGGGAGGACGCCCGCGAGGACGTCCTCGTCGTCGACTCCGACGCCATGACCTGGGACGCGGTGCCGAACCCCGGCCCCATGCCCGGCCTGTTCATCAAGTACCTGCACGTCGACCCGGTGACCGGCTTCTACACGCGGCTCGTCCACGCGCAGGAGGGCTGGACCGACCACCGCCTCGCGCACCACCCGTGCTACGAGGAGGCGTACACCGTCCAGGGGCACATGGAGTACAACTTCGGGACGCTGGACCTCGGCACGTACTTCTTCCGTCCGGCGCGCGTGAAGCACGGCCACTTCACCAGCATGGAGGGCGGCGCGACGTGGCTGCTGCGCTCCGACGGCGAGCTGTTCAACTGGTACACGCAGAGCGAATGGGTCCGCTGGGGCGGCGAGGCGATCAACTGGGGGCCGGGGGAGACCCGGCTGCGCTGGTCGACGTCGTCGCACGACCTGGGCGCCGGAAGCCCGGGACGCAGCGACCGGGACCTGGCCGACCTCCAGGCGTCCGTGCGGTACCAGCGGGAGCAGGGGGAGATCGACGAGGACTACGTCCAGCACGGGACGGGCACCGACAAGAGCCTCCTCGCCATCGCGAAGGCCATGGACGCCGCCCGCCTCCAGGGCGGCCACGGACACGACCACGACCACGACCACGACCACGACCACGACCACGACCACGACCACGACCACGACCACGATCACGACCACGACCATGACCACGACGACGCCTTGAAGGCCGACTGGGGCGCCGAGCCCGCGTCCCTCGAACACCCCGCCGACCGCACCGACGACCAGGCGCACGTCTGGGGCGCGGGCCGGAGCTGGCAGAAGGGCGACCCCATTCCGGCGCCGATCCTGTCCAGCCGCCCGATCCGCAGCCGCAGCGCGGGCCGCTGGAACGGCGACGGCATGTGACACCCGCTCCACAAGGAAATGCCCGGGCCGAACGGCCCGGGCATTTCCCTTATGCGATTCAGGTCCCTTATGCGATTCAGGCGGCGGATTCGCCGCCGAGGTAGAGCGTCTTGACCATCGGGTCGGCCTCCACTTCCGCGGCCGTCCCGGAAAGGCCGATGCGGCCCCGCTCCAATACATAGGCGCGGTCGGCCAGCCGCAGCGCGATCAGCGCGAGCTGCTCCACCAGGAGCACCGAGATGCCGCGTTCGGCGTGCAGCCGCTTGATGTAGGAGAACAGCTCGGCCGCCTTGAGCGGGGCCAGGCCGAGGGACGGCTCGTCCAGGACGAGCAGTTTCGGCTCGCTCATCAGCGCCCTGGCGATCGCGAGCATCTGCGCCTCGCCGCCGGACAGGGTGCCGCCCGCCTGGTCGCGGCGTTCGGCGAGGCGCGGGAACAGCTCCAGCGCCTCGTCCATCAGCCGCTGCGTCCTGGCCCGGTCGCGGCGCCGCGAGAACCCGCCGAGCTGGAGGTTCTCCAGCACCGTGTGGTCGGGGAAGATCCGCCGGCCCTCGGGGACGTGGCCGATGCCGAGCCCGGCGCGGCGCCATCCGGGGACGCGGGTGATGTCCGCCCCCGCGAAGGACACCGTCCCCTGGGACGGCTTCAGCAGGCCCGACAGGACCTTCAGCGTCGTGCTCTTCCCGGCGCCGTTCGGGCCGAGCAGGACGACGAACTCGCCCTCCCCGACCGTCACGGCGACGTCGTCGAGCACCCGGACGCCCTCGTACCCGGCCCGGATCCCGGCCATCTCCAGCAGCGCCGTCATGTCAGGTCCTCCACCAGGTCGGGGCGGCCGAGGTAGGCGTCCAGCACGGCGGGGTCCGAGCGGACGTCCGCGGGCGGGCCGGACGCGATGACCTTCCCGCTGTCGATCACGGTGAGCTCGTCGCACACGTCCATGACGAAGTCCATGTTGTGCTCGATCAGGACGACGGCGAGCCCGTGGTCGCGGAACGCGCGGCACAGCCGGGCGAGCGCCTCGATCTCGGCGGGGACGAGGCCGGTGGCGGGCTCGTCCAGGATCAGCACGCGCGGCCCGGACGCGACCGCCCGCACCACCTCCAGCAGGCGTTTCTGCCCGTGCGACAGGGACCCGGCGGGCTGCTCTGCGCGTCCGGACAGCCCGGCGAACGCGAGCAGCGCGGCGGCCTCCGCGCGGGACGCGGCCTCGCGGCGCCGGTAGCGCGGCAGCCGCAGGACGGCCGACGGCAGCCCGTACTTCTCGCGCCCGCGCATCCCGGCGAGCACGTTGTCCAGGACGCTCTGCTGCGCGAACAGGTGCGGCGCCTGGAAGACGCGGGTGACGCCCCGCTCGGCCACCGCGTGCGGACGGCCCGGCGCGGGCTCGCCGCAGATCAGCACCTCCCCGGCGTCCGCCCGGTGGAACCGCGTGAGGCACGCGACGGTGGTGGACTTGCCGGAGCCGTTCGGCCCGATGATGCCGTGCACGCTGCCCGGGGCGACGGAGACGTCGACGCCGTCGACGGCCTTGACGCCGCCGAAGTGCTTGACGAGCCCGCGCCCTTCGAGCGCGGGGACGTCCGGGTCGACCGCGCCGGGCAGTACCGACTCGGGCAGCGCGCCGGACGGCTCGTGGTCCTCGCCCTCGGGCGGGCGGCCGAACCGGGTGCTCCGCCACGTCCCGACCAGGCCCTTCGGGACGAGCATCATCGCGAGCAGCAGCGTGCAGCCGAGGAACAGCGTCGTGTACCGGGCATGGTCCTTGATCAGCTCGACGACGGCGGCGATGACCGCGACGCCGAGCACCGGCCCGGCGAGGGTGCCGATGCCGCCGAGGAACAGCCCGACGAAGAACACCAGGCCGTTGTCGAGGATGCCGACGTCGGGGTTGATGAAGCCGAGCTGCAGCGCGTACAGGCCGCCGGACAGCCCGGCGATCGCGCCGGATAGCGTGAACACGAGCACCTTGGTGCGGGTCGGCCGGATGCCCATGGCCGCGGCCGTGTCCGGGCTCTCCTTGACCGCCATCATCGCGCGCCCGACGCCGCTGCGGACCACGTTGCGCTGGACGACGTACACGATCACCAGCGCGGCGAGCGTCACATAGTAGAACTGGACCTTCGACAGCCCGCCGGGCGCGACCCCGACGATGCCGTTGACGCCGCCGGTGACCCCGTCCCACGCCTTGCCGCCCTCCACCACGATCAGGTTGGCGGCGAGTGTGATCATGCCGAAGTACAGGTAGGTGGCGCGCAGGCTGATCATCAGCACCAGGCCGGAGAAGACGGCGCCGAGCAGCATCGCGAGCGCCACCCCTATGGGCCATGGCAGCCCGGACTCCACGGTCACGTACGCGACGGCGTACCCGCCGAGCAGCTGCATGCCGGTGTGCATCATCGACAGCAGCCCGCCGAACCCCATCGACAGGTTCAGCGAGATCGTCAGGATCGCGCTGATCGCGGCGGACGCCACGAGCCCGTTGTAGTACGAGGCGTTGTAGCTGTAGAAGTCGGTGATCGCCGGCCACGCGAGCAGGATCACGGCCGCCGCGGCGGTCAGGACCGTCGGCAGCCGGCGCAGCGCCGCGTCCAGCACGGCCGTCCCTGCGGCCGCCGTTTTCGTCGGTGCGCTCATCAGTGCGCCTCCATGGGCTTGCCGAACAGGCCGGACGGGAACGCGACGAGGATCAGCGCCAGCAGCCCGAACACGACGAAGTCGCCGGTCGTGGCGCCGGCCAGGTTGCGGACGACGGCGTCCAGCAGCCCGACGACCAGCCCGCCGACCAGCGCGCCGCGCGGCGACCCGACCCCGCCGATCACCGCCGCGGTGAATCCCTTGATCGTGAACAGCAGCCCGGACGCGGGCCCGATGAACAGCAGCGGCGCGGCCAGCACGCCGGCGAACGCGCAGATCACCGCCGCGATCACGAAGCTGAGCAGGATGACCCGGCGGACCGGGACGCCCATGATCACGGCGGCGTCGGCGTCGTGCGAGGCGGCCCGGATCGCGCGGCCGTACGCGGTCCGCCGCAGGAACACGTCGTACCCGGCCATCACGGTCAGCGCGACGCCGACCGTGAGCAGTTGCTGCCAGGCGATGCGCTGCCCGAGGAAGTCCAGATGCCCCGGGGCGAGGGCGCGCGGGCGGAGCGCGTCCACGTCGAAGTAGCGCAGCGTGAACAGCGCCTGGAAGATCATCGCCGCGGCGAGGGTGGCGATGATCCACGCGTACCGGGAGCCGGACAGCCGCACCGGCATCATGATCATCCGCTCGCTGAGCAGCCCCATCCCCGCGCCGAGCACCAGCGTGACGAGCAGCGCGGCCGGCCACCCCCACTGCCACAGCGCCACCACCTGGTAGCTGATGGCCGCGCCGAGCACGAGCGGCTCGCCCTGCGCGAAGTTCATCACCCGGGTCGGCTGGAAGACGATCGCCAGGGCCAGCGCGACCAGCGCGTACACCGACCCGGCGAACAGCCCGTCGATCCAGACCTGTGCGCTCACGACGAGCTGATCTCCTCCGTGTACCAGCCCTTGCCGTCCTTGTTCCACTGGTAGAGGTGCACCTGGCTGTAGAACTCGTGCTTGTCGCCGGGCTTGATCGCGTTGCCGGACGGGCTCTGCTGCGCCGTGACGTCGAGCTTCTCGATCGCGTCCGCGAGCTTGGCCGCCTCGGTGCTCTTGGCCGACTTCACGGCCTGCTCGAAGGCGAACAGGCAGTCGGCGGCGATGGCGGCGCCCTTCGGTGACGTCGCGCCGCTCTTCGGCCCGACGTTCTTGCCGTACTTCGCCTCGATCGCCTCGATGTGCTTGCGGTAGCCGGGCATCCACTCCGCGCGGGGTTTGCGCGTCGGGTACTCGTAGAGCGCGGCGGGGAACACCGCTCCCTTGGCGGCGTCGCCCGCGGCCTCGATGAACGAGATGTTCTGCATGCCCGAGCCGGCGCCGACGATCTTGCCCTTGTAGCCGGACTGCGCCGCGGCCGCCATCGTCTTCGCGCCGCCGACGCTGCTGGACACCATGATCGCCCCGGCGTTCTTGAACTTGTCGACGTGGGCGCGGTGGGACTGGTCGTCCGCGCGGCTCTTCTCCCAGCCGAGGTACTTGATGCCGGCCTGCGGAAGCAGCGTCTTCAGCAGCGCGTCGGTGTTCTTGCCGGTGTCGTCGCCCTCGTAGACGAGGCCGAGCGACTTCGCGCCCTCCTGCTTCAGCCAGCTCACGACCACCTGGGCGTCGAGGGTGAAGGGGTCCTGCGAGCGGAAGCCGTACTTGAGGCCGGAGAAGTCGCCGGTGGAGACGGCCGGCTGGCAGTTGAGCTTCGCGTTCTTCTCGTAGGTGCCCTTGGCGGCGTCGTAGAAGGCGGTCAGCGACGGGCCGACGACCAGCTTCACCGCGTCGTTCCCGGCCAGCTCGTTGGCCGCCTGGACGGCCTTGCCCGGGTCGAGGGCCGAGTCGCGGACGACGAGCTTCAGCTTGGAGCCGTCCAGCCCGCCGGCGGCGTTGATCCGCTCGATCTCCACGTTCAGGGAGTTCTGCTGCGAGATGCCCAGCACGGCGAAGGGCCCGCTCATCGGGGCGATCAATCCGATCTGCAGCTCCGGCTTGTCACCCGCGGCCTTTCCCGAGCATCCGGCCGCGGTCACGGCCAGCGCCGCGAGCCCCGCGGCGACCGTGACGACTGATCTGCGCATCTGCACCTCCGCCAGGACGTTCCTGTTATCGGAACGCGGTTCCGTAGAGATGGACGCTATAGAGCGCTCTCAACGAGTGTCAATAGGTCTGACTTTTTCGCTCCATGACGTTTCTGTTACATGGTGAGCTGCGATAACAGGGGCCCTCGCCGCGCCCGCCGGAGCGGGCGCGGACCGTGGCCGCCGGGGCCCGTCAGCTCGGATCGGTAACGTGGCCCATGAGAGCGGAAAGCCGTCCCGTCACGGCGAGCAGCGCCTCCGCGCACGCCTCCGCCTCGCCGCGGAACCGCTCCACCGGCCCGCACACGCTCACCACCGCCGCCGGGACGCCGTGGTGGTCGAACACCGGCGCGGCGACCGACGCCGCGCCGGACTGCCGCTCGGCGAACGAGCGGGCGTACCCGCGCCGCCGGATCGCGGCCAGCTCCGCTCTGAGCGCGTCCCGGTCGACGACCGTCCGGTCGGTGAGCCGGCTGAGATGCCCGGCCGCGAGGCACTCGTCGATCTCCGGCCCCGGCAGGAACGCCAGGAACGCCTTCGAGGACGCGCCCGCGTGCAGCGGGAACGGCACGCCGAGCGACACGGACATGATCACCTCCCGGTCCGGCGTCACCTGGTCGACGTACACGCGCTGCGCCCCCGCCCGGACGGACAGCGTCGCCGTCTCCCGCGTCGAGCCGGACAGCGCGACGAGATCCGGAGCGGCGAGGCGGCGCACGTCGATGTGGTCCAGGTAGGCCAGGCCGAGCCGCATCGCGGTCAGGCCGAGCGCGTACCTGCGGGTCTCCTCGTCCACCTGGAGCAGCCCGCGGCTGCGGAGCGACGTGAGGATCCGGTGCACGGCGGGCTTGGAGAGCCCGAGCGCGTCGGCGATCTCGGTGACGCCGAGCGTCCGGGAACCGGCCTCGGCGAACAGCACCAGCACGTCCGCCGCCCGCTCCACCGTCGAGGCCGACTGCCCGCTCCGCTCGCCGCCGCGGGCCTGCTCGGCGGCACGGGTCTGCTCGCCGCCGCCGCGGGTCTGCTCGGCGGCGCGGGTCTGCCGGGGCATCGCGGGTCCCGGCTCAGTCGCGGCGCAGGCCGACGGGCACCGGCGGGTCGGTGACGATCCGCGTGTCGAGGAACTCCCACCAGTCGTCCTGCGTGACGCGCTCGCCCTCCCATTCCGCGTCGGACTTCAGCCCGCCGAGCGCGGCGCGGTAGTCGCCCCACGCGGCCTCGTCCTCGAACGCCGCCCAGTTCTCGATCGTGTAGACGTCGCCGATCACGCTGTAGTACCAGCGGACCTCCTTGACCATCGGCAGATCGCGGTAGAACCAGCGCTCGCGGTCCTCCAGCCAGGCCCAGAACTCCTTCTGGTTGCGGCGGGACCGCTCGCTCAGCTTCATCCGGTAGACGAGGTAGATCATGCAGAGTCCTCCGTGTGTTCCGCTGTACGCAACGACGTCACATCAGGTCGCGAAGGTCATCCTGTAACAGCTTTCCGCTAATTGGAATACCTCAGGTGGACGAAGGCGCGGCCCGTCCGTCCGGGCGGGACCGGCTCGCCCGGCCCGAGCGCCGTCCAGCGCGGCCCGTGCGGCGCGGCGAGCCAGAGAACCCGAGCGGAGGCCCCGAACGAGGCGGGAACCTGCTCGTACACCCACGTTCCCCCAGACCGCGCCGAACGGAGCGGCAGCCCGCCGTCCGGGACCGGGACCGTGAGCAGCGGCGTCCGCGCGGCGCCCTCTGCGCCTCCCGCACCGTCGAACCAGTCCGGGACGCCGGAGAACCAGGCCAGCGCCGTCACCCCGGTCGACGTGCGCGAATCGGTCCGGGTGCCGCGCGCCGGGATCCAGCCCCGGTCGCCCGGCCCGTAGCCGGCGCCGGAGACTTCGAGTTCGCCGTCCAGGACGACGAACTCCTCGTCGCACCCGTAGTACCCGGCCCCTGGGCGCGACCATCCGGCAGGGAACCGCACCAGCGAGAAGGACGACCCGTCCCCGCGGTCCACCTCCAGCCTGACCAGCGCCACCGGAGGCGCGGACCCCGGGATCGTGAACGTCCGCCACGGCAGCCAGCCGCCGAGCGGATCCACGTCATCGAGGTAGAGCGCCATGCCTGTTCCTCATTTCGGAACGATGTTTCAGTTAGTATGCCCGCGTCCCGTCCGGTCGTCGATCCTGGAGAGCGCCCCATGCTCAGCAGCCCCCGGTACGCGGTACTCGGATGCCACGACCTCGCCGCCGGCGCGCGGTTCCTGTCCGTCCTCGGCTTCGCCGAACGCCGCCGCGGCACGCTCGACCCCGCGGCCGCCGAAGCCCTCTACGGCCTCCCCGGCCCGGCCGAGGAGGTCCTCCACCTCCCGGACGGCGCCGACACCGGCGGCCTGCTCCTGGTCGCCGCGCCCGAAGGCTCCCCGGCCATCGCCGCCGGAGGCTACGCCGTCGACGTCTACACCCGCGACATCGAGGCGAGCGTCGCCGACCTGGTCGCCGCGGGCGGCGTCCCGTCCCCGATCGCCCGCTGGGAACTCGGCGGCCGCCGCTTCGCCGAGTGCGGGGTCGTCGGCCCCGGCGGCTTCAGGGTCGTCCTGGTCGAGGGCGACTCCCGCCGCGCCAGCCTCCTGGACGGCGACGAGACCCGGCGCCACTCCGAACTCCAGGCGGCCGTCCACCTCACCCGCGGCTGCGACCACGCCTTCTGGACGAGGCTCGGCCTCGAACCGCTCTACTCGCAGCGCCTGGTCAACCCGGCGGTGGCCGCGCTGATCGGCATCGACGCCCCGGACGCCGAGATCGTCCTGGACCTCTTCTGGGACGGCCGCGGCGCCCGCGTCGAGCTGATCAGCTTCCCCGGCCTAGACCTCCCGGAGGGCGACGCGTCGTTCACGTCCGGCATGCACGCGGGCGCCTTCCCCGTCCAAGACCTGCACGCCGCCCATACCCTCCTAACCACCGCCGGAGCCCACACCGGCGAAATCGTAGAAAGCGCCCTACGCGGCGGCCACGCCTTCACCGCCACCTCCCCAGACGGCGCCCACCTAGAACTCTGGACCGCCTAACCCACCGCCCACTCGGATGGGCGGCGGTCGGGGTGGGTGGGGGGCTTGGGTCAGGGGAGTGGTTCGTAGAGGGTGACTGGCACGCCGTTCGGCGTGGTCGCGGTGGTGGCGGTGGCCTTGCCGTGTAGGGGGTCGTCGGTTTCGATCGGTGCGGCGGTGACTTGGCCGCCGGTGCGGCGGACGGTGTCCAGGGCCGCGGCGAGGTCGCGGGTGCGGACCGTCCAGCCGCTGTGCCCGAGCGATCGGCCCGGACGCTGGACGGGACGCCGGTCCACCCGGTGCTCGCCCTCCGCCGACGTGACCTCGATCCTCGCCGTGCGCTCCCCGGCGAGGAACGCCAGCCGCATCCGGGTGCCCGGCGGGAGGTCGGCGACGGCGTCGAAGCCCGGCGAGGAGAACACGACGTCGTACCAGAGGGACATGCCGAGGCCGTCCGGCCCCCAGAACGCGATCTCGGCGTCCGCGTCGGGGACGTGGCAGACCACCGAGGTCAGCTCGGTGTAGAGGCGCTCGGGGTCGGCGTCCCAGGCGGCGGTGCCGCGCGCGGCGGCGGGCTGCACGAACACGACGGCCGTCCCGTCGGGCGCGGGGCACACGCCCTGGGTGACCGTCACCTCCTGGTCGCCGGCGGCCACGGCGTAGGTGGCGGGCGGCGTCGACCAGCCGATGCCCGCCTCGGCGAACCGCGCGTGCGCGGTCTCGATGTCCCTGGCGTACATGTCGATGCCGATCAGGCCGATGTCGAGGTTGTGCGGGCGTGCGGCCGGGGCGAGCGGCTCCGGGACTCGTACGAGATGGATCTGTCCGGTGTCGGCGCCTGCCGCGCTCAGGGCGATCGCTTCGACGCCTGACGGGCCGGTGCCCCAGAGCGCGGCGGCCACCGGGCCCGGGACCTCGCCTTCGGCGGCGACCTCGTAGCCGAGCCGGCCGCCGAAGAAGTCCAGATGGGGGGCGAAGTCGGTGACGCCGACGAGTGCGGCGGTGATGCCGTCCACCAGCGGGTCCGTGGGGCGGTCGTCCATGGCGGTATCCTCGATGTTCCGTTTTGCGGAATGGTGTTTCGATTTCTCGGCGGTGACGTTAGGCTCGCCGGAGCCGGGCTGTCAACGTCCGGCCGACCCCGCGGACAGGAGGACCCATGCGCGCCGGAGTTCCGGGCATGCCGATCAACAGCAGGCACCTCGGGGAGTGGCGGGGCGAGTACGTCCACCTCGACGCCGCGGGGACGGTCGTCGACCGGCACGCCTCGCACCTGCGCTGCTGGGTGCCGGCGGACGGCTCGTACGACATCTTCCAGGTCAACACCTACACCTGGGCGGACGGCCGGGTGCAGGAGCTGGAGTTCGGCGGCCGCCTGCGCGGCGACGTCTGCCACTTCGACAACGACCGGATCGTCGGGGAGATGAGCCAGGTGGACGGGCAGGCGATCGTCCTCACCTGGTCGTACAAGAGCGACCCCGGCAACTACCTCTACGAGCTGATCCAGCTGTCGCGCGACGGGCTGCACAAGTGCCGGACCTGGCACTGGATGGACGGCGACCGGCTCGTGCGGCGCACGATCATCAACGAGTCCAGGGTCGCCTGAGCCCAGTCGGGCGCGGCGGGTCAGGGCTGAGTGCCGAGCGGGCGGGCGCCGTCCGGCCACCAGTCGCCCGCGCCGTAGGGGTCGGCGAGCGGCTGCGAGCCGTGCTCGTGGACGACCCGCCACCGGTCCCGCTCCAAGCGCAGCAGCCAGGTCATCCGCATCCGCAGCCGGCCCTCGCGGCCGTCGCCGTGGACGTCGTAGTCGACGACCCCGGTCACCTGGCCCAGGGCGCCGCTCTCGAAGAGGTGCGGGCCCTCGGCCCACCGGAAGGCGTCGATCCCGACGGGCGCCTCGAAGTACGCGCGCCAGCCCCGCTCGATGCGGTCGCCGCCGCGCGTCGTCCAGCGCGGGCCCTCGGGGAAGACGTAGGCGTCGGGTTCGCTGGAGAACGCGTCCAGGACGGCGTCGAGATCGCGGTCGATGACGGCCTGGATCATGTCCTCGACGGCGGCGAGCGGAGTCTTCATCGCTGTTCCTCCCGGATCAGGCGGCTTGATCGTGGATGCTGCGGCGAGTGGGCTAGGGTTCTCGAAGCGCTCGGGACCGTCCTCGGGGACGGAACGGTTTTACACTGATCGAAACGGATATCGTCCTGGCGTCGGGAAGGAACCACGTCCATGAGCAGCAGCGCTCAGCCGAGCGAGCGTTCCCCGGGCTCGCGCCAGACCGCCGGGTCCGGGCAGACGATCGCGACGGTGGAACGGGCGGCCGACGTCCTGATGTTCTTCGCCGAGCAGCGGTCGGCGACGCTCGGCGTCACCGAGGTGGCGAACGCGCTGGGGATGTCGAAGGCGGCCGTGCACCGCATCCTCTCGTCGCTGCGCCTGCGCGGGCTGATCGAGCTGGACGAGGCGACCCGCCGCTACTCGCTCGGCATCGGCGCGATGAAGCTCGGCATGGCGTACCTGGAGCGGATCGACGTCCGGACGGTCGCCCGGCCCGAGCTCGTCGCGCTGTCCGAGCGGACGTCGGAGACCGCGACGCTGTCGGTCAGGTCCGGCTGGACGCGCTCCTACATCGACCAGGTCACCCCGCGCCGCGAGCTGATCATGTCGGTGACGCTCGGCCGGCCGTACCCGCTGCACGCGGGCGCGTCGTCCAAGGCGTTCCTGGCCTTCCTGTCCGACGACGAGATCGCGCACTACCTGGCGCAGCCCGCGCTGGAGCAGCTCACGCCGGCGACGATCGCGAACGCGTCGCGGCTGCGGCGCGAGATCGCCGAGATCCGGGCCCGCGGCTACGCCCGGTCGGCCGCCGAGCGGCAGGCGGGCGCGGCGTCGGTGGCCGCGCCGATCCTCGACCAGCACGACCGGCCGATCGCGGTCATCAGCGTCAGCGGGCCGGTCGAGCGGTTCAGCGAGGAGGCCGAGGCGTGCGCCGCCGCGCTGCTGCAGACGGTCCGGCGGCTGTCGGAACGGTTCGGCCACCGCGCCGCGTGATGCCCCGCGCATTCAGTAGGCCGTCGTCCCGGGCTTGACGACGCCGAGCAGCGCCGCGATGACCACGAGCGTCCAGATCGCGAGGACGTACGGGATGCTGCCCTGGACGGCGCCGCGGATGTCGCGCTCCACCGCCGGGTCGCTGCCCTTGCTGACCAGCGTCGCCCACGCGGCGCCGAACGGCTGGAGCTTCACGCGGATCATCAGGCCGCCGGCGATGCAGAGCGCGTACGCGACGACCTTGCCCGCGAGCCATTTGGGGTTGGACGTCACGCCGAACGGCTCGTCCGCCGCGAACGTGTAGGCGGCGGCGCCGAGGAGGATGGCGACGAGTCCGATGCGGACGGCGAGGTCGGTCCGGTGGACGAGGGCGCCGAACCGTCCGGGTCGCCGCCGGTAGTCGGCGATGACGAGCCACAGCCAGACCAGCGCGAGGGCCCAGACGGCGGCGAGCCGCCAGCCGCCGAAGACGTCGCGGCCGAGGTCGTCGGCGGCCATCAGCGTGATGCCGCTCGGCAGGAACAGCACCAGGCAGATCCGCGGCGACATGTCGACCACGTGCATGATCTTGACGGCGATCCCGCGGGCCTCGGCGGACAGCTCCGGCTTCAGGATGAACCGGCTGGAGTAGAAGACGCCGAGGTCCCCGCCCAGCCAGTAGGCGAACAGGACGATGTGCAGCAGGATCGCCCAGCTGTGCAGCGTCCATCCGTGCGTGCCGATCACGAGGCCCTCCGTCGGGGGAAACGTCAGACTGTTATTCGTACCATCATTCCGAGAAGGACGGAACAGCGTTACAGTCGGCGGAACAGGTTCTCGGGAGGCTCCGATGGGACGACAGCTCGGCGTGCGCGACCCCCGCACGGGACGCGTGGACCACACCCTCACCTGCGCGGACGCCGAGGACGTCCGCGCGGCGGCGGCCCGCGCCCGCGCCGCACAACCGGCTTGGCAGGCCCTCGGAGCGCAGGGGCGAGCCGACGCTCTGCGCGCCCTCCGCGACGCCGTCGCCGCGGGCGCGGAGACGATGGTCGCGGCGCTCGTCGCCGACACCGGGCGGCTGCCGGTCTCCCGGCTGGAGGTCGACAGCGTCGTGGCGTCCCTCGGCCGCTGGTGCGACCGCGCCCCGGCCCTCCTCGCCGCGGACCTGCTCACCGCGGACGCTGCCGTCCCGACCTCGATGCCGGGCATCGCGCTGCGCCAGGACCCGCTGCCGTATCCGCTGGTCGGCGCCATCAGTCCGTGGAACTTCCCGCTGCTCCTCGCCATGATCGACGCCGTCCCCGCGCTGCTCGCCGGGTCCGCCGTGCTGCTCAAGCCGAGCGAGATCACCCCGCGGTTCGCCGACGTCCTGCGCGACCGCGTCGCGACCGTCCCCGAGCTGGACGGCGTCTTCACCGTCATCGACGGCGACGGAACGACGGGCGCCGCGGTCGTCGACACCGTCGACCTCGTCTGCTTCACCGGCAGCGTCCGCACCGGACGGGCGGTCGGCGCCGCCGCGGCGGCCCGGTTCATCCCCGCGTTCCTCGAACTCGGCGGCAAGGACCCCGCGATCGTCCGCGCGGACGCCGACCTCGACCGCGCCGCGCAGGCGATCCTCTACGGCGGGACGGTCAACACCGGCCACTCCTGCATGTCGATCGAGCGCGTCTACGTCGCCGAGCCGGTGCACGACGAGTTCGTCGACCTGCTCGTCGCGCGGGCGCGCAAGGTCGGCCTCGCATACCCGGACGTGGCGGACGGCGACCTCGGCCCCATCATCTCCGCCGCGCAGATCGCGATCATCGCGGACCAGCTCGCGGACGCCGTCGCCCGCGGCGCGGCGGTCCGCTGCGGCGGCGAGATCCGCGAACTCGGCGGCGGCGTCTACCTGGAGCCGACCGTCCTCACCGGCGTCGATCACGGGATGAAGGTCATGCGGGAGGAGACGTTCGGCCCGGTGCTGCCCGTCATGCCGTTCGCGGACGACGACGAAGCGGTGGCGCTGGCCAACGACAGCGAGTTCGGGCTGTCCGCGGCCGTGTTCGCGTCCACCACGGAGGCGGCGCTGGCGGTCGGCGCGCGGCTGGAGGCGGGCGGGATCAGCGTCAACGACGCCTCGCTCAGCGGGTTCGTCCAGGACGGGGAGAAGAACGCCTTCAAGTCGTCCGGCCTTGGCGGGTCGCGGATGGGCGCGGCGTCCATCCGGCGCTTCCAGCGGCAGCGCTCCTTCCTCATCCGCTCGCCCGACGACAGGGCGCCCTGGTGGTTCAGCTGACCGGGCCGGTTCGCCTGATCCGGTCAGCCGCGCAGTTCGATCTCGATCCCGGCCGGTCCGCGCAGCGCGTTCGCGCCGAGTGGGGCGGCACCGGCCTTGAGCAGGGCGTTCCGGGTCTCGTCCGGGCTGTCGGACGCGAACACCAGGCGGCGCAGCCCGAGCGGCCCGCCGGTGCGGTCCGCGGCGTCCACCCCGGCGAACGACATGATCTCCAGCCGCGCGGGCGCGTGTCCGGGCGAGACGAGGAACGTCAGCCGGAGGGACGCGCCCGCCGGCATGCCCGTCATCCGGTCGAACGGCGCGCCGGACATCTCGCCCTCGAAGAGGATCTCCAGGCCGCCCGCCCCGGCGAAGAACGCGACGGCGGCGTCGTGATCGTCCGGGACGATCACCGCGGTGTGCAGTTCGCCGTGCAAGCGTTCGGGGTCGGACTCCAGGGCCGGGCTCGGCCGGTGGCCGGTCGCGGCGCGCGGGATCGTCCACCAGACGCCGTCCGCGTCGAGCGCGACGAACTCGCTGAGCGTCGCCGCGCCGTACGGGTACGTCACGCGCGGAAGGGAGCGGCCGCCGGCCGCGTCGATCGCGGCGGCCGTCCGCTCCAGGTCGCGGGAGTAGATGCCGAGCAGCCGCGGCCCGACGTCCCAGAGCCTGGGGGAGGACGGCTCCGGCGCGCCCGGCGCCCCCGGAACGGCGGCCAGGCGGAGCAGGCCGGTGTCGCCGCCCGGTCCGCCGAGCAGTGCGCCGCCCGCGTCGCGGCCGAGCACCTCTAGGCCGAACGCACGGGTGTGGAAGGCGACGGACGCGTCGAGATCGCGCGTCCCCACCACGGCCTCGACGACGGCCCCGAGCGGCATGTCACCACCTCCAGCGGGACGACATTCCAGTAAGTGAGACGCCCCTTGTGTCTGACCTTTAAAGTCAAGCAACATATCAGCATTAATGAAACATCGTTCCCGTGACCGGAACGGAGGGATCGTGACGGCGGTCCAGCGGTACGACCTCGTCATCGTCGGAGCGGGCACCGGGGGGATCCCGTGCGCCGCCGAGGCGGCGGGACGCGGCGCCCGCGTGCTGCTGGTCGAGAAGGACTCCCGGGTCGGCGGCACCCTGCACACCACCGGCGGGCACATGTCCGCCGCGGGCACCCGGCGCCAGCGCGATCGCGGCATCGACGACACCGTCGAGGCGCATCTGGCCGACATCGAGCGGATCAGCGGCGGCACCGCCCGCGCCGACCTCGTGGACCTCGCCGCCCGCAACGCGCCCGAGACCATCGACTGGCTGGACGACCTCGGCTTCGAGTTCGCGCCCGAGACGCCGCGCCTCGTCTACGGCCATGAGCCGTACGGCGTGCCGCGCACCTATTACGGCAAGGACGCCGGGCTGTCCATCCTGGCCGTCCTCAAACGGCTGCTGGACGAGCAGATCGCCGCCGGACGCGTCGACCTGTGGCTCGGCAGCACCGCCGTCGGCCTCACCGAGCAGGCCGGCGCCGCGCCGTGCGTCACGGTGCTGCGCGGCGGCGTGGACGAGATCGAGGTGACGGCTCCCGCGATCGTCCTCGCCACCGGCGGGTTCGCGTCCGACGACGACCTGTTCCAGGAGATCGAGGGGGTCCCGCTGGTCAGCGCCGCGCACCCGACGTCCACGGGCGACGGCCTGGTCATCGCCCGCGACGCCGGCGCCGCGATCGCCGGGCGCGGCCGGTACCTGCCGACCTTCGGCGGGCTCCCGCACCCGACCACGCCGGGCAGGGCGTACTTCGGCGAACGCCCGCTGCTGGTCGCCACCGAGCGCCTCCCCTGGGAGATCTACGTCGACCGCGCCGGACGCCGGTTCGTCGCCGAGGACGAGCCCAGCATCGACCGCAAGGAACGCGCGCTGGCCGCGTCCACCGGCGGCGCCTTCTGGACGGTCTTCGACGACGGCGCACGGCTCAACTCCGTCCCGATGGTCATCGGCTGGAGCCCGGATGACCTGCTGGCGAAGGCGGGCGTGCGCGCGGGCGTCCACAAGGCGGACACGCTCGCCGGCCTGGCCGCGCTCACGGGTATAGACCCGTCCGGCCTGGAGGACACCGTCGACCGCTACAACAAGGCGGTCGCGTCAGGCCACGACGCCGATTTCGGCCGCGTCCACCTGCCCGCCCCCATCGCGGACCCGCCGTTCTTCGCGATGGAGAACCATGCGATCACGCTCGTGACGTTCGCGGGCGTGGACATCGACGAGCACCTGCGCGTCCGCCGCACGGACGGCGCCCCGATGGAGGGGGTCTACGCGCTGGGCGAGCTGATCGGCGCCGCCGCCACCTGCGGCAACAGTTTCTGCGGCGGCATGCTGGTGACCCCGGCGCTGACCTTCGCCCGCCTCCTGGCCCGCCGCCTGACCCCGGCCGCCGGCCACTGAGCACCCGAAGCGCCGCCCTCGCCGGGCTCGCCGGGCTTGCCGTCAGACCGGCATTTGGTCAGGGGCGGCGGGTGCCGAGACCTTCGGGGTGAGCGCCGTGGCCAGGGTCTGAGTCACGATCGCGGCGGTTTCGCCGGCGGTCTGGGGGAGCGGGAGGCAGGCGGCGACATAGCAGTCCGGCCGGACGATCAGCAGATGGTCGGTGTGGGCGGGGAGCCAGCCGGTGAGCGTGCCCGTCCGGTCGTGGAGGGTTGTGGTCTCGGTGGTTTCCGGCGCGGGGCCTTCGGGCCTGACCAGCGTCAACCTGCGGCCTGCGGTGATCGCGGTGGCGGACGCGAGCCGCTGCGCGACGTCCTGCACCGACGCTCCGTCGCCCGGGACGGCCAGCAAGGAGAAGTCGCCCGCCAGATGGGCGCGCAACGTGGTCGTGCCCGTGGGCCCGTCGGGAACCAGGGTGCCCGCGCCGTCGCCGGGGACGGTCAGCGGGGAGTCGACGTAGGGGAACGGCTCGTACAGGCGACCGCTGTCCACGTCCGAGTGCCGCGCCGGGTCGGTCGCCGCGGCGGCGAGGACCGCGTCGCGCCGGGTGACGCCCTCGGCGGACGCGGGCGTCATGAACCGCATCGTGGCGCCGGTGACCTCGACGTGGTGCTCGGCCGCGGCCCGGCGCTCCATGTCGTAGGTGTCCAGCAGCGCGGGGTCCGCGCGCCCGGCGAGGACGAAGGCCAGTTTCCAGGCGAGGTTCTCCGCGTCCTCGATCCCGCTGTTCATCCCGCGGGCGCCGAACGGGGAGACCACGTGCGCGGCGTCGCCCGCGAGGAACACGCGGCCCTCGCTGAAGCGCTCCGCGCAGCGCTGCTGGAACGTGTAGGTGTTGGCGCGCAGGATCCGCGTCTCGTGCTCGCCGATGACGCCGCGCAGCATCTCGTCCAGCCGGGCGAGGTAGTCGTTCTCGTCGGCGTCGGGCTCGATCTGCCAGTCGACGCGCCACCGGTCGGGGCCGAAGCTGTGCATGAGGACGATCCGGCCGGGGTGGAACGGCGGGTCGAACCACAGCCGCCGCTCCCGGCTGAAGGGCAGGTCGGCGGCGAAGTCGCAGACGAGGAAGCGGCCTTCGGTCTGCCAGCCGGAGTAGGCGATGCCGAGCCCGCCGCGCACCCGGCTGCCGATCCCGTCGGCCGCGATGACGTAGGGGGCCCGGTGGGTCTCCGCGCCGTCCGGGCCGGAGGCGTGGACGGCCACCTCGCCGCCGCTGTCGTCGACCGAGGTGACGGTGCATCCGTGCCGGAATCGGACGAGGCCGCACGCCTGCGCCTGCGCGTGGAGGAGCTCTTCGGTGCGGAACTGCGGGAAGTTCACGAACGGGGGATACAGCTCGCCTTCCGAGGTGGGGAAGCGGAGCTGGAGGAGCTCGCGCTCGCGGAAGTACGTCCGGCCGAGGGACCAGCTCGCGCCGTCCCGCATGATCTCCGCCGCGACGCCGAGCCTGTCGAGGAGGGACAGGACGTCGCGCTGGACGGTCACCGCACGCGACTGGCCGCAGCTCGGGGTGGTGCGCCGTTCGAGGACGGTGCTGCGGACGCCCTGACGAGCCAGCAACAGCGCCGCGGTCATCCCGACGGGTCCGGCCCCGATGATGACGACCGGGCTCTCGGTTGTCGACACTCGTCCACCTCCGACGTTCGATTATCGGTTATGCAGATCGCATATAGAGCAATCCTGACAACTGGCGGCGGAATGTCAACCCCCACCAGCGTTTTTGCATCATTCGGTTGCCGTGTGCGATAATCGGTGGCCGATTGGCGGACGGGCGGGGGCGTCATGAACACACGTGCGGGCAAGCCGGTCGAGGTCGCCCAGACACTCGACCGCGGGCTCCAGGTACTCGAAGCTCTCGCGGACGCCCAGGACGGCCTCACGGCCACCGACGTCGCCGCGAAGCTCGGCGTGCACCGCTCGATCGTCGCCCGGCTGCTGACCACGCTGCTCAGCCGGGGCTATGTGGGCAAACGCCGCGACGGCCGGTACGTGCTGGGCACCACGCTGCTCAGCCTCGCCCGGCAGGTCTCGAACAACCTGCTCGTCATCGCGGGCCCGGAGCTCGCCGACGCGGCCGAACGGCTCGGGCTGACCGCCGTCCTGCACATCGCCGACGGCGCCGACGCCGTCGCGCTGGCGTCGGTGGAGCCCCGCAACGCCGCCTTCCACGTCGGCATCCGCCCGGGGTCCCGGCATCCGCTGCCGCAGGCCGCGTCCGGCCAGGCGATCCTCGCCGGCAGGCCGCCGGTCGAGGGCGAGGACCCCGAGATCACCGAGGCCCGCGCCAAGGGGTTCGCCCAGACCACCAGCAGGCTGGTGCCCAACTTCACCGGCATCGCGGCCCCGATCGGGATCGCCGGCGAGGCCGAGGCCGCCGTCGGGCTGATCGTCCCGGCGCACGAGGTCCACGACTACGACCTGCTGGCCCGCGAGGTCGTCGCCCTGGCCGACCGCATCGGCCGCGCCCTGCACTGACCGTCCGGCCGCGTCGCGCATCTCATCCGGGCGCGTCCCGCGCCCCGGCACCCCTGATCCCGCTCTCCGGCACGCCCCGCCGCAGCCCACTGCTTGCGGCGTTTCCGCTTGCCTTATGACGCGCTCACCTGGCCGTTCCCACGCTCTCGTGCGCGCGCGGGGGCGGCGCGGTTCCGTCCGCCGGAATGCGGGCGACTCGTTGACAGTGGCCGCCGTCACGGTGCATGCTCTCGCTATCCGGTCTACGAAACCGATTATCGGTGAAGACTTCGGCGAAAGGCGGCGCATGTCGGTCCCCACCCCACCCACACCCCGCGACCTCAGGCGCGTCGCGCTCGCCAGCCTCGTCGGCACGGCGATCGAGTGGTACGACTTCTTCATCTACGGCACGGCCGCGGTGCTAGTGTTCGCGCCGCAGTTCTTCCCCGGGTCGTCCGACCTCGCCGGGACGCTCGCGGCGTTCAGCACCCTGGCGGTCGGCTTCCTCGCCCGGCCGCTGGGCGGCGCGCTGATGGGCCACTTCGGCGACCGCGTCGGACGCAAGTCGATGCTGGTCCTCTCCCTGCTGCTGATGGGCAGCGCCACCTTCGCCATCGGTCTGCTGCCCACCTACGCCGACATCGGCGTCTGGGCGCCGATCCTGCTGGTGCTGCTGCGGTTCCTGCAGGGCTTCGGCGTCGGCGGCGAGTGGGGCGGCGCGGTCCTGCTCGCCGTGGAGAACGCACCGGCCGGCAAGCGCGGCTTCTACGGGAGCTTCCCGCAGATGGGAGTTCCGGCCGGAGTGATCCTGTCCAACTCGGTCTTCCTGCTCATTCTCGCCACGGCCGGAAAGCAGGGCTTCATCGACTGGGCCTGGCGGCTTCCCTTCCTGGGCAGCATCGTGCTCGTGGCGGCGGGCATGCTCATCCGGGCCAAGATCGGCGAAACTCCGGAGTTCGAGGAACGCCAATCCCGGGGCGTCCAGCGGAATCCGCTGCTGTCGGTCATCAAGAACAACCCGCGGCAATTGCTGCTGGCCGGCGGGACCTTCCTCGCCAACAACGCCATCGGCTACGTGATGATCGTCTACATGCTCAGCTACGGGACGAAGACGCTCAAGCTCAGCCAGAACACGATGCTCACGCTGGTCCTTGTCGCCAGCTTCGTGTGGCTGGTCACGCTGCCGATCTTCTCCGCGATGTCCGACCGCGTCGGCAGGAGCCCGGTGTTCCTCGGCGGCGGGCTCGTGCTGCTCGTGTGGTCGATTCCGTTCTTCGTCCTGCTGGACACGAAGACCATTCCGCTGATGGTCGTCGCGGTCGTCGTCACCGCGCTCGGACTGTCCGCCACCTACGGGCCGCAGGCCGCCCTTTTCGCGGAACTCTTCGATGCCGACGTCCGCTACAGCGGCGCTTCTCTGGGATACCAGGTCGGCGCCATTTTCGGCGGAGGTTTCGCGCCTTTCATCGCGGCCTGGCTGCAGGGGACGACCGGTTCCTCGTTGTGGGTCGGCGTCTATCTCACAGCGCTCGCGCTGATCAGCCTCGTCTCCATCCACGTTCTGCGCGGGCAGGCCCGGACCACCGTGGAGGCCACTCCCCAGCTCGTGTGACGGCGTCGCTCACACGCAGTCTCAGGGCCGCCGGCCATCTCATGGCCGGCGGCCCTCACACGCTTTTCCGGGACGACGAATGGGCCCCGCCACCATGTGGCGGGGCCCATTCGCGTCTGGGGCGTCAGGCGTCCACGTGGATTCCTTCGCCGCGTGCCCAGCTCCACGCGTAGTCGTGGTCCTCGATCTCCGTCGCCGCGGCGCCCAGGAGCAGCGGACGGAAAGTGTCGAGCATGACCGCGTACTCCTCCGTGCGGACCGCGTCCCGGCTCTTCTCAGCGCTGCCGGGTTGCGGGCCGTGGATGTAGCCCGCCGGGTGGAGCGACATCGAACCCTGGCCGATTCCACTGCCCGACCGGCTCATGAAGTCGCCCTCGTAATAGAACAGCACTTCGTCGGAGTCGACATTGGCGTGGTTGTAAGGCACCTTCACCGCGTCCGGGTGATAGTCGAACATGCGCGGCACAAATGAGCAGATGACGAATCCGGGGCCCTCGAAGGTGATGTAGGTGGGCGGCGGCAGGTGCAGCGCGCCCGTCGACGGCGTGTAGTCCCGGATGGACAGCGCGTAAGGGTAGTTGTAGCCGTCCCAGCCGACCACGTCGAACGGGTGGTGGGCGTAGGTGTAGCGGGTCATGCCGCCCCGGTGGCGGACGAAGACCTCCGCCTCGCCCGACCGGTCCGGGAGGGGTTCGGCCGGGGCGCGGAGGTCCCGCTCGTTGTAGGGCGAGCCGTCCAGGAACTGGCCGATCGGCGACAGGAATCGCTTCGGCGGACGGACGTGCCCGCCATCGGCCGCCGCGATCACCAGCAGCCGCAGCTCCGGCCCGTCCAGCACCCAGCGGTGCGTAGTGGACGTGGGGATCACCACGTAGTCCCCGCTGGTCACGGCGAGGGTGCCGTAGGCGGATTCCAGCACTCCCGAGCCGCCCTCGACGAACACCAGCTCGTCGCCTGACGCGTTGCGGTACAGCACGCCGTCCCGGTCCGCGCACACCGACGACACGCGCACCTGCGAATTGCCGAGCAGCACGCGACGGTCGAGCACCGGGTCGCCGCCCGGCTTCAGGTCACGCGTGCGCAGGTGGCGGGGGAGGAGCGGGGCGTTGTCGACCAGCCCCTCGTCCGGAAGCTCGACGGACGTCGCGGACGTGATCACCGTGGGGGCCTTGCGGTGGTACAGGAACGACTGCGTCCAGCTGAACCCCTCCTCGCCCTGCATCTCCTCGTGCAGCAGCGCGCCGTCCGCCCCGGTGAACCGGGTGTGGCGCTTGCGCGGGATCTCGCCCGCGCTGCGGTAGAAGACCATGTTCTCGTCCTTCAGCCGGTGAGTTCGTCCCAGACCAGGTGGTCCCGGTCCGTCGTCCAGATGGCGGGCGGCTCGCCGGCCAGTTCCTCCCACGCCCGCTGGGTGTCGAACACCAGCGCGTGCTCGAACACGGGCATGCCGCCGTAGACGGGCAGCAGCGCCTCGCGCGCGGCCCGGTAGGCGTCGCGGCGGGAGCCGCCCTTGTCGCGCACCTCGCCGACCGCGCGCAGCAGAGTGGTCAGGAAGTCGCGGGTGCTCTCGACCGCCTGGGCGCTCTCGGCGGCGGTGTGCGCGATGTCGCCGCGCCCGCCGACGAGGATCTCCGGGCGCAGCGCCTTCACCGCGTCCAGCGTGGTGGTGCTCCACTCCTGGTGGTAGGCGTCGCCGGTGTAGACGGCGGAGCCGTTCTCCACCAGGTCGCCCGCGTACAGGACGCGCTGCTTCGGCAGCCAGGCGTAGATGTCGCCCGAGGTGTGGCCCCGTCCGGCGAAGCCCAGCTCGACGGTGCCGCGGTCGCCGCCCAGCTCGATGGACATCTGGTCGGCGAAGGTCAGCGTGGGCCAGGTCAGCCCGGGGATCTCCTCGTGCCCCTCGAACAGGCGCGGCATCCGGCCGAACTCCACGGCCCAGTCCTCCGCGCCCCGCTCGCCGATCAGCCGCTTGGTCTCGGCGTTCGTCACGACGATCTCCGCGTCGAACCCGGCGGCGCCCAGCACCCGCACCGCGTGGTAGTGCGAGAGGACGAGGTAGCGCACCGGCTTGTCGGTGTGCTCGCGCAGGCGGTCGAGCCAGCGCCGCGCCATCAGCGGGGTCGCGCGGGCCTCGAAGCAGACGAGGAAGTCCTCGCCCTCGATCGCGCCGACGTTCGGGTCGCCGCCGGTCGTGAGGGCGTAGACGCCGTCGGCGAGCACCTCCAGCGTCTCGGTCTTCTCCGCCGTGTCGGCGGTGGACGCGAATGGCTTGCTCATGTTCACTCCTCGGGAAGCTCGATGTGATGGCGGTCCAGCGCGTCCGGGTCCCAGCGGATGCCGTGGCCCGGACGGTCGGGAGGCGTCGCGTGCCCGCCGCTGATCGCGACGGTCTCGGTCAGCACGTCGTCGATCAGCGGGAAGTGCTCGACGGTGGGGCAGTTCGGCACCGCGGCCGCGAGGTGGACGTGCAGCTCCGGCAGGAAGTGCGGCGCCAGCACCGCGCCGAACGGCTCGGCGATCGCGCTGATCCGCAGCCACTCCGTGACCCCGCCGGTCAGCGGGACGTCCGGCTGCAGCACCGACGCCGCGCCCGCCCGCAGGTAGGCGGCGAACTCGAAGCGCCCGTGCAGGTGCTCGCCGACCGCGATCGGCAGCCCGGCCCGCTCCGCGAGCTGGACGTGCCCCGCGACGTCGTCGGACACCAGCGGCTCCTCCATCCAATACACGCCGAGGTCGGCCAGCTTCCTGCCCATCCACAGCGCGGTCGGCAGGTCGAGCCGCTCGTTGCAGTCGACCATGATCCGGATCCGGTCGCCGAGGGCGGCCCGGACGGCGGCGACGCGCTCCACGTCCTCCGCGGCCGGACGCGCGCCGACCCGCAGCTTGACCGCGTCGTAGCCCTCGGACACGTACGCCTTTGAGCCTTCGATCAGCTCGTCCACGCTCATCGCATGGGTGGCGCGGCCGCTGCCGTAGATCGGGACGCGGTCGCGGTGCGCGCCGAGGAAGCGGTAGAGCGGCTGCCCGGCGCGGACGGCGCGCAGGTCCCACACCGCGATGTCGGCGGCGGACAGCGCCGGGAGGGCGACGCCGCGTCCCAGCCGGTGGGTCCGCAACCAGATCTTCTCCCAGGTCGCGGGCCAGTGGTCGAGCCGGGTGCCGACCACCTGCTCGCGCACGAGCCCGGTGGTGAGCGCGTGCACCGCCTCGATGCCGCCGGTGAGCGCGTAGGTGAAGCCCGTCCCGGAGGCGCCCTCGTCGTCGGTGACGGTCACCAGCAGGAGGTCGACCTGCGTCGCGCCGGAACCGCCGCGGCCCGCGCCGAGCGGCACCCGGGCGACCCGCGCCCGCACCTCGGTGACGACGCTCATCGCCGGGCCCCGTCTCGGCGGGCGTCGTTGATCTCGCGGACGACGCGCAGCGCCTCGGCGGGCTCCATCCTGGTGCGGTAGGCCATGGTGGCGTGCCTGGCGCGCACGACCCCGTCCGGGTCGAGGACGAAGGTGGCCGGGACCGGCAGGCTCCAGTCGCCGTCCGGCTGCTGCTTCGCCAGCGCCTTGGCGGTCCCGTCGAGCAGGTACGGCAGCGCCTCCGCCGGGAAGACGAACCGGACCTTGTAGGACGTCAGCACGTCCTGGTCCAGGTCGGAGAGCACGTCGAACTCCAGACCGTGCTTGTCGCGCATGTCCAGCGAGTCGTCCGGTGCCTGCGGGCTGACCGCGACGATCTGCGCCCCCTCCGCGCGGAACGCGGGCAGCGCCTCCTGGTAGGCGTGCAGCTCGATGTTGCAATAGGGACACCACGTCCCCCGGTAGAAGGTGAGCACCACCGGTCCCGCGGCGAGCCGGTCGGCCAGCCGCACCGGGTCGCCCACCGCGTTGGGGAGCGTGAAGTCCGGCGCGGTCTCGCCGAGCCGGAGCCCCGGCGCGACGCCCTCGCGCTCCAGTTCGGCGAGCGCGTCGTTGATCGCCTTCTTCGCCTCGTCCGGCCGGTTCACCGACGCGGCCTTGGCCAGCAGTCGCTCGCTCAGGGACGGCAGTTCCCCCACGATCCACCTCACACCGATAATCGGTTACTATGTTCGTCTAACGGTTACAGACTTCCTTCCGCCGTCTCCCCTGTCAACCGACCGGCCGGGGCGGCGGGCCGGGCCTCGCGGTCACTTGACACTCCGCGCCGCTTGACCCGACAGTGTTCAATATACGCGTCCCTTAACCGATAATCGGTATGCACCTGGAAGGCCGTGACCGCATGACCCTGCTCCACCAGCTGCAGGCCATCCCGATGGACCCCGGCACCACCGCGAGCCGCATCGAGATCCACTCGGGCCTGGCCAGGCACTATCCGCGCATTCACGGCAACCTGGTGCGGCGCGACGACGCCGCCCGGGACGTCGGGCTGATCTTCATGCACCCGACGTCGAACTTCCTCACCCACTTCATGCTGGAGCCCCTGGCCGAGGCGGGGCTGCCGGTGCTCGGGCTGAACACCCGGTACGTCGGCAACGACGCCACCACGATCATGGAGAACGTGGTGCTGGACATCGGCGCCGCCGTCCGCTGGATGAAGGAGGAGCTCGGCTACGAGCGGGTCGTCCTCGCCGGGTTCAGCGGCGGCGGCCCCGCCGTCGCGTACTACCAGAGCCAGGCGGAGAACCCCACCGTCACCGCCACCCCCGCCGGAGACCCGCCGGACCTGACCCAGGCGGGCCTCGAACCGGCCGACGCCGTCCTGCTCCTCGCCGCGCACGCCGGGCGGGGCAGGCTCCTCGCGAGCTGGATCGACCCGTCCGTCCTGGACGAGTCCGACCCGGACCGCCGCGACCCCGAGCTCGACCTGTTCGCCCCTGGACGCAAGCCCCCCTTCGACCCCGACTGGGTCCGGCAGTACCGCAAGGCCCAGCACGCCCGCATGGACCGGATCAGCGACTGGGCCGAACGCGAGCTCGCCCGCCTGACCGCGCTCGGCGTCGGCGACCGCGCGTTCGTCGTCCACCGGACGGTCGCCGACCCGCGGTTCGTCGACCTGGCCATCGACCCCAGCGACCGCGAGGCCGGCAGCATGTACGGCGACCCCCGGGTCGCCAACGAGGCGGGCGCGGGCCTCGGCCGGTACCACACGCTGCGCAGCTGGCTTAGCTCGTGGAGCCTCCGCCATTCCCGCGCGGACGCGGTCGAGGCACTGCCGCACACGACCGTCCCCGTGCTGATCTGCAGCCTGCTGGCGGACCAGGGCGCGATGCCCGACAACTCCCGGCTGATGCACGAGGCGATCGGCTCGGACCGCTCCACCCTCGTCGAGATGCCGGGACTGAACCACTACATGGTCAACCAGGAGCACGGCCGGGCCGAGGTCGTCGAGCGGGTCAGGTCCTGGCTCGCGGCGAACGGCCTGCTCTCCGGGGCGGCGGGCCGATGAGCGCCGCCGCCGGGCCGCCGCCGATCGTCGAGCGCTCCCGGGTCTCCGTCGTCCCCGCGCCGGGCCGGACCAAGCTGGTCACCGTCCCGGTGGACGGCGGCCCCGTCCCGATGGGGATGCACGGCCCCGTCGCCGAGCACTACCAGGTCCCGATGGACCAGATCGAACCGCACGCGACCACCCTGGACTACGTGGTCGGCGCCGCCACCGGCTGCCTCACCGGCACCTTCGGCGGAATGCTCGGGGCCCTCGGCCAATCCACCGCGGACGGCGCCCTGGTCGCCGAGGGAGAGGGCGAGATCGTCAACGACGGCGGCGTCCTGAGGATCGCCCGGATCACCGTCCGATATCGGCTCCGCCTCTCACCCGGCGTGGACGAAACAAAGGTCAGACGGGCCCACGACCGCCACACCCAACGCTGCCCGGTAGCCCGCTCTCTGGCCGGCGGAATCCCAATCGAAACCCACCTGGACCTCCAAGAACCCACCGACTGAACGCACCGACTAAGGGCGCGCCCCGGGGGGAGTGCGGTGGGGGACGACGCGGAAACGCCCGGCCGGAAAGGCTCCGGCCGGGCGGTCCGGGCGGTCAGACGCCGGCTACGGAACGGATCCAGGCGCGGCTGGCGGGCACGCTTCCGTAGGTCTGCGTCGACTGGCCGTCGGCGGTGGAGGCGACGCCGACCTGCTGACCGTTGTAGCGCTGCGGGCCGCCGGAGTCGCCGCTCCAGGCGTTGCCCGTGATCCTGCTGCTGCAGATCGCCTGGCCGCTGTGATAGTCGCGGCACGACGTGGACGTGACCCGGACGTCGGCGCACTTGAGCTGCTCCGAGATCGGGCCGTTGTAGCTGGTGTAGCCCCAGCCGCAGATCTGGTTGGTCGAGCCGTTCGGCGGATTGGCGTCGGCCAGCTGCGAGAAGGTCGTGTTGTGGGCGGTGGACAGCTGCACCAGGGCCAGGTCGCCCTGCGGCGCCACCTGGTAGTTGGCGACGGCCACCTGGGTGGCGCGGCCCCGGTAGACGCTGCCGACGCGGACGCTGATGCCGCTGCTGACGCAGTGCCGCGCGGTCAGCACCCAGGTCGGGGCGATGATCGTCCCGGAGCAGGTGAACGATCCGGTGCTGCGGTAGATCGAGGCGGCCCAGGGGGCCTCGGCGTCGGTGGCGAAAGAGCCGCCGATGATCGGCGGCCCGGCCAGGGCGGCCGGAGAGCTGTCGGACTGATGGGCGGCTGCGGCGGGGAGGGCCATCCCGAAAAGCAGGACCAGAACGGCGCCTACCAAGATGCCGGCGCGTCGGGGGAACATCGCGGCTCCTGTGTGGGGGTCTACGCAAAGCCCCCTTAAAATAGACCACCGCCCAACTTCTGGAACCTTTCAGAGGGGCGCGGGTTTTTCAGTGTGAATACGTTCCACATAGAGCGCCGAAACGCCTTTGACCGATCATCTATCTGATCACCGACCGTCCATTATGCATTGGCGTCGGCGGCGGTCAAGGCCGCTGAACCGGTGAGGGGCCGAAGCGGCCGCCCGAGGAAAGTGGTCCGGTAGGCGGACCGAGTTCCTTGGGCGCGCGGGGGCCGCGCTCGAACATCGAAACGTGACACGAGCCGATTCACAGACGCAGCGGGGAGCGCGCGGACGCCGGGACTGGTCGACCTGGCCGCACTACGACGCGGCCGCCTCGGGATTCCGGGGCTACTGGTATCCGGTCGCCTGGTCCAGCCGCGTGACGGGCAGGCCCACGGGCATCACGCTCTGCGGAGACAAGATCGCGCTGGTGCGGGACGGCGGCGCCGCGTACGCGCTGCACGACCGCTGCCCGCATCGCGGCGTGCCGCTGTCGCTGGGCCGCAGGGAGTTCCCGGGGACGCTGAGCTGCCCGTACCACGGCTGGACCTACGACCTGAAGGACGGGGAGCTGGTCGCCGCGATCACCGACGGGCCGCGGTCGCCGATCTGCGGCAAGGCCAGGGTCGCGACGTACCCGGTGGCCGAGCGGCTGGGCATGGTGTGGGTCTACGTCCCGATCGCGGACGAGGAGCCGCACCCGATCGACGAGCAGCTGCCCGAGGAGCTGGTCGGCAACCCGTTCGCGATGGGCGGCCGCATGGACGACCGGACCGGGAACTGGCGGTTCGCGTGCGAGAACGGCTACGACGAGGGGCACGCCAAATACCTGCATCGGACGTCGCTGTGGCGGCTGTTCAAGGCGATGCCGACCTGGAACACGACGCGCATCGTCCAGCGTGGACGCTGGATCTACCGCAAGCAGGAAGAGCAGTTCTGGGAGGCCGACTTCCCCGGCCTCGGCCACTGGACGAACAAGCGGTGGTGGAAGCTCAGCCCGCCCGTGGCCAAGGACGGCGGCGCACCGTCCAACATCGGCAACACCGGGGCCGCGACCAAGGTCGATCCGGTCATCGCCGCGCAGGAGTTCCCGGGGTTCGCGTCGGTGTCGATGCCGGGCGTGCTGCGCATCGCCTATCCGAAGTTCATCCACTACGAGTTCTACGTCCCGATCGATGCTGACCGGCACCGGTACGTGGGCGTGATGGTCGACTTCGTGCGCGGGGCCGGGACGCCGGCGTTCTACGCCAAGTACCTCGGCTGGATCCGCTGGCTGTTCCACGGCCAGTTCTCCGGCCAGGACGCCTGGATGGTCGACGTGACCGACGCGCCGCCCGAGCAGCTCTACCGTCCGGACGTGTCGCTGACGGCCTGGCGCGGGCTCGCGGAGAAGGAGTACAAGGCCAAGCTCGCAAAGATCACCAAGGAGGTCTGATGCGGCATGCACTGGTGATCGTCGCCGTGGCCGCCCTGCTGGGCGTCGCATGGCGGCTGGCGCGGACGAGCCGGACGCAGGTCCACCGGATCGACCCGTGAGCTGGATCGAGGCCGCCCGGGAGCGGGTCGGGCACGAGCGGCTCCGCGAGCTGGTGACCGGCCTCGTCGCGATCCCGAGCCCGACGGGGGACGAGGGCCCGCTGGCGGAGCACGCGGCGTCCGAACTCGCGAAGGGCGGCCTGCGCGCCGGGACGCTGCCGCTGGACGACCGGCAGTCGTCCGCGTGGGCGCGGCTCCCCGGCGCCTCGGCGGGCCGGGACCTGATGCTCTACGCCCCGATCGACACGCTGACGACCGGGCGGAGCGAGGACGACATCCCCTGGATCGGCCCGGTGCTGCGGCCCGACATGCGTCCCGATCCCGTCGTCCGCGGCCACTACGTGGTCGGGCTCGGCGCGGGGAACCCGAAGGGGCACGCGGCGTGCGTCATGGCGGCCGCGGAGGCGATCGCGGCGGCCGGCGTGCCGCTCGCGGGCGATCTGCTGGTCGGCCTGGGCGCCGGCGGCATGCCGACGAACGCCCTCCGCCTGGACGGCGACGCCCGGCGCCACACCGGGCAGGGCGTCGGCTGCTCGTTCCTGCTGGAGCAGGGGCTGTGGGCCGACCACGCTGTCATCGCCAAGCCCGGCTGGACGGTGTCGCACGAAGAGGTCGGGCTCGCGTGGTTCGAGGTCACCGTCCACGGCACGCACACCTACGTCGGCAGCAGGCATCGGCTCCCGTACCGGAACCCGATCGCGCTGGCCGGGGAGGTCGTCGCGGGCCTGGAGGCGTGGTTCGGGGAGTACGCCGTCCGGCACACGTCGGGGACGGTCGCGCCGCAGGGCGTCGTCAGCGCGATCGAGGGCGGCTGGATGCGGATGGCCGCCGTCACACCGGCCGCCTGCCGGTTCCGCTGCGACCTGCGGCTGCCGCCGGATCTGCCGCCGACGGCGGCCAGGCGGGAGTTCGGGGCGGCGATCGAGAAGATCGCCGCCGCAGCCGGCGCGGAGATCACCTGGGAGATGGTGCTGGCTATCCCGGGGACGCGCACCGACCCGTCCGACGCCGTCGTCAGCGCGGCAGTGGCCGCTTTCGAGGAGGCCGAAGGACGCCCGCACGAGCCGGTCACCGGGAACTCCGGTGCCACCGACGCCAACATCCTCCGCTCCCGGGGAATCCCGGCCGTCCGGATCGGCATGCCCAAGGCGCGCACCGCCGACCTGGGCGCCGACCCGGCGAGCGACTTCCAGATGGGCATGAACACCGTGGACCTGCGCGAGATGGAACGGCTGACGCGGCTGCTGATCCGGGTGGCGATCGACGTGATCGGGGTGCGCGATGCCCGGTGAGATCGTGCTCGGCGTCGGCGCGTCCCACAGCACGCTGATGAACACCCACTGGGACCGGACGCGCCAGAAGGACGAGGCCACCCGCTTCCGCGACGCCCTCCACGAGGCGCGGGACCTGCTCGCGGCGGCCCGTCCGGACACGGTCGTGATCGCCGGGTCCAACCACTTCCGCGGCTTCTGGCTCGACCTGATCCCCGCGTTCACCGTCGGCGTGGGGGAGTGCGTCGCGAGCGGCGAGTCCGGGACGCCGAAGGGCCCGCTGCCCGTGGACGTGCCGCTCGCCCGCCACCTCGCCGCCTCGCTGGTGGAGGACGGCTTCGACCCGGCGTTCTCGGCCCGGCTGCAGATCGACCACGGGCAGTCCCACGCCGTCCAGTACCTGCTGGACGGCCTCGACGTGGACATCGTCCCGCTGGTGGTGAACGTGTTCGCGCCGCCGCTGCCGACCACCGCGCGTTGCGAGGCCCTGGGCGGGGCGGTGCGCGCGGCGGTGCACGCGTTCCCCGGCGACCGGCGCGTCGCCGTCATCGGCTCCGGCGGCCTCTCGCACCGGCTGCCGTGGCCGGACTGGCGCGACCCGCACGGCGACGACGAGGAGTTCATGGTGGCGGCGTGGCTGAACGGCCGCGGCGACTGGGCGCGCTACGACACCCGCCGCCGGGAGATCATCCGCGCTGCGTCGAGCGTCATCAACACCGCCTTCGACGAGGACTTCCTCGACCTGATCGAGACGGGCCGGACGAGCCGGATGTGCGCCGTCGGGACCGACGAACTCGAACGGACGGCGGGCAACGGCGCACAGGAGATCCGGACCTGGCTGCTCATGGCCGCCGCCCTCGGCCACACCCCCGGCCGCAGGCTCGCCTACGAGCCGGTCCACGACTGGCTCACCGGCATGGCCGTGGCCGTGCTCGACCCGACCGCTCGCAAGGAGCCCACCACATGACGATCTGGACCGACCTCGCGGACGTGGACTACCGGCTGTCCCGCACTGACGCGGGAGGCGTGCGGACGCGTGCCCTGGTCGCCGGCCCCGAGGACGGGCCGCCGCTGGTGTTCCTGCACGGCACCAGCGGGCACCTGGAGGCTTTCGTCCGGAACGTCCCCGCCCATGCCGCCGCCGGGTTCCGGTGCCACGCCATCGACATGCTCGGCCACGGCTACACCGGCAAACCCGACCACCCCTACGAGATCCCCCGCTACGTCGAGCACCTCGCCGCCTACCTGGACGCCGCCGGAGTCGGCCGCGCCCATCTGGTCGGCGAGTCGCTCGGCGGCTGGGTCGCGGCGTGGTTGGCGAGCGAGGAACCCGGCCGGGTCGCGTCCCTGCAACTGCTCGCCGCGGGCGGCACCAAGGCCGACCCGAAGATCATGGAACGCATCCGCGCGTCCACCCTGAAGGCGGTGCGGACCGACGACGCCGGCCTCACCCGCGAGCGGCTCCACCTGCTGATGCACGACCCTGCCAAGGACGTGTCCGAAGAGCTCGTCGCGATCCGGCACCGGATCTACCACCAGCCCGACTTCGTCGCGAACGTCCACAACCTGCTGTGCCTCCAGGACATGGAGACCCGGCAGCGGAACCTGCTGCGCCCCGACCGGATGGCGCGCATCACCGCCCCCGCCCTCATCGTGTGGGGCCGCCAGAACCCGTTCGGGGACGTTCCCGAGGCGCAGGCCATGCACGAGGCCATCGCCGGATCACAGCTGGAGCTGTTCTCCGAATGCGGCCACTGGCCCCAGCACGAGCGCGCCGACCTGTACAACCCGCTGTCGCTGGAGTTCCTGAACCGGTCTATGAGAAAGGAACTGTGATGCAAGCGGAAGCCGACGGTGTCAGCTACCACTACATCGAGATGGGCGAGGGCGCGCCGACCGTTTTCCTGCATGGAGGCGGCCCCGGTTGCACGGCCTGGAGCGACTTCGGCCCGGTGGCCTCGCTTTTCGCTCAAAACCGCCGATGCCTGCTGGTGGACACACTCCAATACGGGCGGTCAGAGAAATGCGTGATCGAAGGCCCGATGTGGGACTTCCACGCCGCCAAGACCCTGGCCCTCCTCGACGCTCTGGGCATCGAGCGCGCCGACTTCGTCTGCAATTCCTGGGGCGGGACGATCGCCCTGAACCTCGCGGCGAAATATCCCGGGCGGGTCCGATCGCTGGTCGTCACCGGATCGATGCCCGTGTTCTACGGACCCCTGGCACCGCTCCCCGAAGGCGGCCGCCGCGGCCGCAACGCCCGCGACGCCTACTACGGCGGCGACGGCCCGAGCCCGGCGAAGATGCGCGAACTCATGGCGCGCCTGGAATGGTTCGACCCCGAGGCGATCCCGGACGAGACCGTCGCGATGCGCTACGAGCAGAGCGTCGACCCCGAGGAGATGGAGCTGGCGGCGCGATCCGACAGCCCCCGCGGCGACTGGCAGGACCTCACCGCCGAACTCGGCCAGATCAAGGCGCCGGTCCTGTTCTGCTGGGGAATGCAGGACGCGTTCCTCACACCCGACTACCCGCTGATGCTCGCCCGAATGGTCCCGCGCGGCCAGCTCTACGTGATGGACCGCGCCGCGCACCACCTCCAGGAAGAACGCCCGCACGACTACCACGCCGTCGTCAGCGGCTTTCTCGACCAGAAGTCGGAGCCCGTCGAATAGGCGTCAGGTCGTCCATTATCTCGGGACTTTTCACATTTATCCGGCGCCCGTTGGTGAAAGCCGAGTGAAAGTGATCCTCAGTAGGGTTGCGCATCACTGGACGACGACCTGGGGGGCGGGGGATGGATACGCTCAGGGTGGCGATAGCCGGCGCTGGAATCGGCGGCCTGGCCGCGGCAATGGCGTTGAACCGCGAGGGCGTGCGGGTCGATGTTTATGAGCAGGCTTCCGAATTGCGAGAGGTGGGGGTCGGGCTCCATCTGGCCTCCAACGGCAGCCGGATCCTGCGCGGCTGGGGGCTGTCGGAGCCGCTCGCGCGGGTCGCCGTACGACCGGCCGCGCTGGAGGTGCGCGACTGGGCCGGCGGACGGACGCTCACCCGCCAGGACATGGGCGACGCCTGGGAACGCCGGTTCGGTGCGCCCTTCTACACCGTCCACCGGCCGGACCTGCATCGCCTCCTGGCCGAACGGCTCCCGGCCGGACAGCTGAACCTGAACCGGCGGGTCACGGGGTTCCACGACCTCGGCGAGGACGGCGTGCGCCTGACCTTCGCCGACGGCGGCACCGCACACGCGGACGTGCTCGTCGCCGCCGACGGCGTCCACTCCGTGATCCGCCGTGCGGTCGCCGGGCCGGACGCGCCCGTGTTCTCGGGAATGAGCGCGTTCCGCGGGCTCGTCCCGGCCGGGCGGCTCGACGGCATACCCCGCGACACGGTCCTGATCTGGGCCGGCCCGCGCTCCCGGCTCCTGTGCTACCCGGTCAGGGACGGGCGCTTCCTCACCTTCGTCGCGGTCGTCCCGTCCGCCGGGCGCCGCCCCGAATCGTGGAGCTCCACAGGGGATCCGGACGAGGTCAGAGCAGCGTTCGCCGGCTGGGCGCTCGACGTCCGCGCGCTCCTCGCCGCCGTCGACGAGGCCGGATGCTGGGCGCTCTACGATCGGGAGCCCCTGCCGGCGTGGGGGACCGGCCTGGTCACCCTGCTCGGCGACGCGGCGCATCCGATGCTGCCGCACCACGGCCAGGGCGCGAGCCAGGCCATCGAGGACGCGGTGGTCCTCGGCCACTGCCTGTCCCGGGCGGCGGCCGACGCGGGCCCCGGCGGGGCGAGGCACCTCCGGCTCGCCGACGCGCTGCGCCGCTACGAGGCGATCCGCCGTCCCCACACGGCACGGGTGCAGGCGGCGTCACGCGACGGCGGGTCCCAGCGGCTGGGCCCGGCGGAGCGGCCCGACTCGGCGGAGCGGCCCGGCTCGGCGGCGGCGACGCGGTCCCTGGTCGAGGACGTCTCCTGGATCCAGAGCCATGACGTGCGTGACGACCTGGACGAAACGGCCGCGGAAGTGGTGAGCCATGAGACCGTCTGACCCCGGACGGCGGCGGGTCCTCCGGAACGCGCTGGCCGTCGCCGCCGCGACCGCCCTCGCACCGGCCGGAACGGCCAACGCGGCCGCTGCCGCCGACGCGGCGGGCCCCGCGCGCCGTGCCTGGTTCCCGCCCGTCCCGGGCATGCGGGGCGACCGGCGGGCCAACGAGTTCTGGTACCGGTTCGACCAGGACACCATCGTGCGCCCATCGGCCGAGCTCAAGGAGGCGTACGCGGCCCTCCGCGCCAACGTCGACCGCGTCGGGCAGGGAAGCATCGCCGACATCTGGCTGAAGATGGTGAAGAGCGACGAGTACCCGGACAACTTCACCGCCTTCGCCGCGCCCGTCAAGCAACCGCTCGACGTGGTGTCCCGGACCCAGCTCCGTGTCATCGACGCCTTCTACGACCGTGGCGGCCCGCAGCTGGACGCGGCGTTCTCCTGGTTCGGGCAGGGCGTCCTGTACGACCCGCGCATCAAGGGCGCGCACACCATGAACGGCGATCCACCGCGCGGCTACCACACGTGGCACGCCTACCTGCGGGCCATGATGCTCCACGACATCGACCGGGAGCGGTGGCGGGAACTCGCTCCTCGCGTCGCGCTGGCCTGGGCGACCCAATCGACGGCGAGGCCAGACGCGAAGAAGGAAAACCAGCCGTTGCCGCAGGAGACGGTGCGACGGCTCGCGGCGTTCTGGCTGCCCCGGACACCCGAAACGCTCGACACCGACTTTCAGGCAGACCCCTACCCCTGGAGCGCGGGCAATGGCGTCTCTTGAGCCCGGACGACGGCAGGTTCTTCAGCGGGCCCTGGGCGTCACGGCCGCCACGATGCTCGGCGGGGGCGGGCTCGCCGCCGGCGCTCCCTCGGCCGCGGCCGGCGCTCTCTCGGCCGGCGCTCTTTCGGCCGGCGCTGTCTCGGCCGGCGCCGGCCCGGAGTTCCCGCCCGTGCCCGGAATGCTCGGCGACCGCAGGGCCAACGAGCTCTGGTACCGGTTCGACGACGTCACGATGTTCAACCAGCCGCAGCAGCTGAAGGACGCCTACGCCGCGCTCGCCGAAGCCCTCGGCGAGAAATGGCAGCGCGCCGTCGTCCTCGAATGGCTGGAAGTGATCAAGTCGGGTGATTACCCGCGCGACTTCGTCTCGTATGTGGCGGCGGCACGGCGGCCGCTCCAGGTGCTGTCCCGGGTTCAGCTGGACGTCTTCGACGCCTTCTACCCGCCGGGGAGCCCCGCCCTCGTCTCGGCGTTCCGCTGGTTCGGGGAAGGCGTGCTGTACGACCCGCGCCGCAAGGGCGTCCACACGATGGACGGAGACCCGCCGATGCCCTACCGGACGTGGCACATCTTCGCCAGGGCGATGATGTTCCTGGAGATCGACCGGCCGCGCTGGCGCGCCCTGATCCCGCTGAACGCGTTCGCGTCCGCGGTCCAGCTCGCGGCCAAGCCGAACCCGAACCGGGTCAACCCGCCGCTTCCGCGAGAGACGGTGCGACGGCTGGCGGCGTCCTGGCTGCCGCGAACGCCCGAACGCCTCGACATCGATTTCCGCTCGTTCCCGTCCTCCGCAGCGGGGGAAGGCGCGTGAACGCCAGGGATTTCATTGAGCTGACCCGTGCTCCCGCAGCGCTGACATTGCCGGGTGACTCGCTCGCCGGGGGAGCCACGGGAATCGCCCCCATGCTGTCCTCGGTGTGCCTTTATTGGGCGGGAATGGCGCTCAACGACCACGCCGATCGCGCGATCGACGCGAAGGAACGCCCGGAGCGTCCCATCCCGTCCGGGCGGGTCCGGCCGGGGGAGGCCCTCGCGATCGCGGTGGCGCTCACCGGAGCCGGGCTGGCGGCCGCCGCCCTGTCGGGACGGCGGCGGGTGCTGGGGACGGCGGTCCCGCTCGCCGCTGTGGTCTGGGCCTACGACCTGAAGCTCAAGGACACCGCGCTGGGCCCGGCCGCGATGGCCGCGGCGCGTGGTCTGGACGTCCTGCTCGGCGCCGACGCCGACGCGGAGGCCAGCGCCGACGCCGTCCGGGCGGCCGCGTCGGTCGCGGCGCACACCTATGGCATCACCGTCCTCAGCCGCGGCGAGGTCACCGGCGGGCGTCCGGCGTCCGCGGCGATCGCGCTGACCGGAACCGCCGCGGCCGCCGCGCTCGCCTGGCGCAAGGGCGACCGGGGGATCTCCGTCCTCGGACGGCTGGCCGCCTACGCGGTGACCGTGAGCGGACCTCAGCTACGGGCGATCAGAACGCCGGACCCCGGCACGACACGCACAGCGGTGTCGGCGGGAATCCTCGGCCTCCCCCTGTTGCAGGCGGCGTTGATCGCGGGGCGGGGACGTCCGCTCCCCGCCCTGGCCGTGGCGGCGGCGTGCCCGCTGGCCAGGCTGCTGGGCCGGAAGGTGTCCCCGACGTGAGGCTCGCGTACGGGACCAACGGGTTCGGCAGCCACCGGCTGGACGACGCAGTGCGAGTACTCGCCGACCTTGGTTACGACGGCGTCGCGCTGACTCTGGACGCCGCGCACCTCGACCCCTACGCGCCGGGAGCCGCGCGGGAGGTCGACCGGCTGGCCGCCCTGCTCTCCCGGCTCGGCCTGCGCGCCGTCGTCGAGACCGGCGGCAGGTACCTGCTCGATCCGCACCGCAAGCACCGTCCCACCCTGCTCTGCCCGCCCGAGCAGGCGGCCGACAGGATCGACCTGCTGCGGCGGGCGGTGCGGATCGCCTCGGATCTGGACGCCGAGGCGGTCTCGTTCTGGAGCGGCGCCGTTCCCGCCGGGCTGCCGGAGCGGGTGGCGTGGACGCGGCTGGTCTCCGGGGTGGAGACCGTCCTGGACGAGGCCGAACGGCACGACGTCCCGCTGGGGTTCGAGCCGGAGCCCGGCATGTTCGTCGAGACCATCGACGGATTCGAGCGGCTGCGGGACCTGCTGGGCGGGCCGCGGCTGTTCGGCCTGACGCTCGACATCGGTCACTGCCGCTGCCTGGAGCCCGAGCCCGTGCCCGCGTGCGTGCGGCGCGCCGGAGCGCACCTGGTCAACGTGCAGATCGAGGACATGCGGCGGGGAGTGCACGAGCATCTGGAGTTCGGCGAGGGGGAGATCGACTTCCCTCCGGTGCTCGCGGCCCTGGCCGAGACCGGGTACCGCGGGCTGGTCGGGGTGGAACTGCCGAGGCACGGCCACGACGCGCCTGACGTCGCTCGCCGGTCGCTCGACCATCTCCGCCGGGCCATGCGGGGGAGCGGCGTTGGAGCCTGAACCGATACCGGACGCCCGCACGCTGGACGCGATCCTGCACCGGGAACTGCCGGAGACCGCCGGGCGCTGGCTCGACGCGGCGGTCGCCCGCTGCGCCGCCGATCCAACCGCGATCACCGCCCTGTTCCCGGTCGCGAGGCGGGCGTGCGGACGCGCCGCCGTCCCCCGATGGCCTGGCTGGAGCATTGACCAGGCCGTACGCGTCCGCCTGCTGCTGGCCCTCGCGCTGCGCGGGCAGGCGCTGGCGGCACGGTCGTGCGACCTCTACGACCACGGGGACAGCGCCGAACGCATCGCCGTCCTGCGCGGGCTCGCATCACTGGACCGGCATCGAGGGCTGGGCGACGCCGGGCTGCCCCTCGTCCGGGACGCGCTGCGCACGAACGACGTCCGCCTCATCGAGGCGGCGATGGGTCCGTACGCCGCCGACCATCTCGACGACGCCGCCTACCGGCAGGCCGTGCTCAAGTGCGCCTTCGCGGGCCTCCCCCTGGACAGGGTGCCGGGGCTGTGGCGGCGGGCCGACGGGGGACTCGGCCGCATGCTCGACGACCTCGTCCGCGAACGGCACGCCGCCGGCCGGTCGATAGGCCCGGACGTCATGGCCGTCGCAGAACGCCTCCACGACCGGTCGGCGGTCGGCCGGGGACCGAGAGGAGAGCACTGATGCGCATCTTCGATCCGCACGTTCACATGTCCTCGCGCACGACGGACGACTACGAGCGCATGCACGCGGCAGGCATCCGCGCCGTCGTGGAGCCCGCGTTCTGGATGGGCCAGGCGCGGACGTCCCCGGCCACGTTCGCCGACTACTTCGACTCGCTGCTGGGGTGGGAGCCGTACCGGGCGGCGCAGTTCGGCGTCCGGCACCACTGCGCGCTCGCGCTGAACCCCAAGGAGGCCGGCGACCCCAGATGCCGCGACGTCCTGGACCTTCTGCCGCGCTACCTGGCCAAGGACGGGGTGGTCGCGGTCGGCGAGGTCGGCTACGACTCGATGACGGCGGCAGAGGAGGACGCGTTCCAGCGGCAGCTCGACCTGGCGCACCGGTTCGAGCTGCCGGTGCTGGTCCACACCCCGCACCGCGACAAGATCGCCGGTACCCGCCGCAGCCTCGACGTCGTCAGGGAGGCGGGGCTCGATCCCGGACGGGTCGTGCTCGACCACCTCAACGAGCTCACGGTGGCGATGGTCGTGGAGTCGGGATGCTGGGCCGGCTTCTCGATCTATCCCGACACCAAGATGGACGAGCGCCGGATGGTGGCGGTCCTGCGCGACTACGGTGTCGAGCGGATGATGGTGAACTCCGCCGCGGACTGGGGGCGCAGCGACCCCCTCAAGACCCGCGCCGTCGGCGCGGCGATGCTGGCGGGCGGCTTCGGGCCGGACGAGGTCGAGACCGTGCTGTGGCGCAACCCGGTCGCGTTCTACGGGCAGAGCGGGCGCCTGGTCCTCGACGAGCCGGACGAGGCCGCCGCGGCCGGGGAGTTCGCCGGGAACTCCGTGCGACGGGGCGCCTGAAGTGCGTTTCAGGCATCCGGACGGATCCATCGTCCACCTCGCTTACTGCACGAACGTGCATCCCGCCGAAGACCTCGACGGTGTGATCGCCCAGTTGGGCGGCAGCGCGGCCCAGGTGCGCGGGCGCCTCGGCGTGCCGCGGCTCGGGGTGGGCCTGTGGCTGGCCCGCGGTGTCGCGGACGTCCTGATCGGCGACCCCCGGCAACTCCGGAGGTTGCGGCACGCGATCGACGAGCACGGGCTCGAAGTCGTCACCCTCAACGGGTTCCCCTACCAGGGATTCCACGGTGAGGTCGTCAAACACCGGGTGTACCGCCCGGACTGGACGTCGCCGGAGCGCCTGCGCTACACGCTCGACCTGGCCCGTATCCTGACCGGCCTGCTGCCCGACGACGTCCAGGACGCGAGCGTCTCGACCCTGCCGCTCGCCTGGCGCACCGGATGGACGCCGGCCGCCGCGGAAGCCGCCGCGCGCAACCTCGAACGCCTCGGCAAGGGGCTGGCCGAACTGCGCGCGGACACCGGCCGGACCGTCCGCGTCGCGTTCGAGCCCGAGCCCGGCTGCGTGGTGGAGTCGACGGGGCAGGCCGTCCGGCACCTGGCCGGGACGGGCGATCAGCTGGGCGTCTGCCTGGACGCCTGCCACCTCGCCGTCCGGTTCGAGGACCCGTCGATCGCCGCGAGCACGCTGGCGGCGGCCGAGCTGCCGATCGTGAAGATGCAGGCGTCCTGCGCCCTGCACGTCGAGGACCCGCGCGACCCGGCGTCGCGCCGCGCACTGGCGGACTTCGCCGAGCCGCGCTTCCTCCACCAGACGAGGGAACGCGGCCAAACAACCGGGACCGACGACCTGGATCTCGCCCTCAACGGCGGGCTGCCCGGTGAAGACCCCTGGCGCGTGCATTTCCACGTGCCGCTCCATGCTCCTCCGGCCCCGCCGCTGTCCTCCACCCAGAGCACGCTCACGAGGGCGCTTGACGTCCTCCTCGGGGGACCGCGTCCACTGACCAGGCACGTCGAGGTCGAGACCTACACCTGGGAGGTGCTTCCATACGGCGGCCGGTCCGTGGTGGACGGCATCGCGGCCGAACTGGCGTGGACGCGCGACCGCCTCACCGCCCTCGGCCTGAAGGAACTCCGATGACACCGATGACACCGGTGACACCCACCCCGATCGTCCTCATCGACGTCGTCGGCCTGACACCGCGCCTCTTGGCGCACATGCCGAAGCTGTCGCGCGCCATGCCGGGCCAGGCGGCATTGGGCACGGTCCTGCCCGCGGTGACGTGCCCCGTGCAATCCACCTTTCTGACCGGGGAGCCGCCGTCCGGCCACGGGATCGTGGGCAACGGGTGGTATTTCCGCGAGCTGGGCGAGGTCCTGCTGTGGCGGCAGCACCACGCCCTCGTCGGCGGCTCCAAGATCTGGGACGACGCGCGCCGCCTGCATCCGCGCTACACGGTCGCCAACGTGTGCTGGTGGTACGCGATGGGCGCCGACGTCGACTGGACGGTCACCCCGCGGCCGATCTACCACGCCGACGGCCGCAAGTCCCCCGACTGCTACACGAGCCCGCCGTCCCTGCGCGTCACCCTCACCCGCGAGCTGGGCCGGTTCCCCCTGTTCCGGTACTGGGGGCCCAAGGCCGGCATCGCGTCCACCGCCTGGATCGTCGCCGCGTCCCGGCTGCTGCTGAACCGCGAACGGCCCGACCTGACGCTGGCCTACGTCCCGCACCTCGACTACGACCTGCAGCGCTTCGGACCGGACGGGCCCGAAGCGGCCGCCGCCGCCCGCCAGGTCGACGAGGCGCTCGCACCGCTGATCGCCGACGCGAAGGCGCGCGGCGCGGTCGTCGTCGTGGTGTCGGAGTACGGGATCTCCGCGGTCGACCGTCCCGTGGACGTCAACCGGGCCCTGCGCAGAGAAGGTCTGCTGGAGGTCTACCGGCAGGCGGGCATGGAATACCTCGACCCGTGGACGTCGAGGGCCTTCGCCGTCGCCGACCACCAGGTGGCCCACGTGTACGTGCGCAGCCCGTCCGATCTGGCGAAGGTCCGGTCGCTGCTGGCTTCGCTGCCCGGCGTCGCCGACGTGCTCGACGAGCCGGGCAAGGCGGCCCACGCGCTGGACCACCCCCGCGCCGGTGAACTGGTCGCCGTGGCGGAGCCCGGTTCCTGGTTCACGTACTACTACTGGCTGGACGACGCCCGCGCCCCCGACTTCGCCCGGACGGTGGACATCCACCGCAAGCCCGGATACGACCCGGCCGAACTGTTCTTCGACCCCGCCGACCCCCTGGTCAAGCTCCGCGCCGCGTCCGCGCTGGCCCGCAAGGAGATGGGGTTCCGCTACACCCTCGACGTCGTCCCGCTCGACCCTTCGCCGGTGCGCGGAAGCCACGGCAGGCTCCCGGACGATCCGTCCGGCGGCCCCGTCCTGCTGTGTTCCGAAACCCTCGACCGGGACCGCTACGAGGCGACCGACGTCAAGTCCCTGATCCTCGCCCTGGCGGGACGCCGCGAGCACCGCGCGGCGGAGACCGGCGGCCGGTGAACACGTTGGCGGCGGCTTGGGGACCGCTTGGTTTTCCTATGGTTTCCCGAGTGAGAGAACTGGCTGTGTACGGCCGTTTCTCAGAAGGTGACCATGATCGAGAAAATGACATTCTCCGTCCTTGGTAATCTGGAGGTACTGGCGGGTTCTCGCCGCGTCCATATTCCCAAGGGCAACCAGCGAACCCTGCTGGCTTCGCTGGTGCTCGACGTGAACACCGACGTTCCGGCCGACATTCTGGTGGAATATCTCTGGGGCCACCGCCCGCTGCTCCAGCCGCGAGGCGCGCTCCACACCTGCGTCACCAGGCTGCGGAACACCTTCGAGTCCCAGGGCGGATCGCTCTGCGGCGTGCTGCACACGACCTCGGTGGGCTACCGGCTGGAGGCGGACCCGTCCGACGTCGACTTCCTCCGCTTCAGGGGCCTGCTCGCCGAGGCGGACGCGGCGGCCGGACGCGGCGACACGGCGGCGGAGTCCGGGTGGCTGTCGCAGGCGCTCGCGCTGTGGCGGGGCCCGGCCCTCCGCGACGTCCGCTCCGATCTGCTGCACCGCGACATGGTCCCGCGGCTGACCGAGGAATGGGGCTATGCCCTGGAACGCCGATTCGAGGTCGAGATCTCGCGCGGCCGCCACGGAGAGGTCATCGGAGAACTGCGCGCCCTCGCCTATCAGCACAGATTCCGGGAAGGTTTCTGGCGCTTGTTGATGACCGCGCTGTGCCGTTGCGGCCGGCAGGCCGAAGCGCTGGAGGCCTACCGTCAGATCAGCGCCTGGCTGGGCGACGAATTGGGAATCTGTCCCAGCCACGAATTGCAGAACCTGCACCTGACGATCCTGCGCAACGACACCGTGTAGCGCCGACCGCGCCGACCACCAAGGCTGCGCCGGCGCGCTAGCGGACGCGCTGGAACCCGACGATGGCGACGGCGGCGGCCAAGACGGCGATCGCGATGGCGGCGACCGGCGCCAGCACGGCTCCGGCGCCGGGCGGATGGCCGAGCGTGAGGTCCCGGGCCGCCTCGATCCCGTACGTCATCGGGTTCACCAGGGCGATCACCTGGAGCCAGCCCGGCAGGCTTGACAGCGGCACGAAGGCGTTGGACCCGAACATCAGCCCGAACGTCACCAAGCCGGAGAGGTTCTGCATCAGCTCCAGGTCGCGCATCCAGCAGGCGAGCGCGATGAAGATCCATCCCAGCCCCCCGCCGACCAGCAGCGCCAGGACGGTGGCCGCGAGCACGCCGCCCGGACCGCCGTCCGGCCGGAAGCCGAACAGCAGGGTCGCAAGGACCAGCAGCAGGACCAGCCGCAGCGCGCTGCGCACCAGCTCGGCCAGGCTGCGGCCCAGCAGGATCGAGCCGGGCCAGACGGGCAGCGACCGCAGCCGCGTGATGATCCCGTCGCGCATCTCCTGGGTGAGCGCGATCCCGGTCTGCAGCGCGGACTGCATCGCGGTGTTCACCAGGATGGCCGGCAGGAGGAAGTCGATATAGGAGACTCCCCTGGGGAAGTTCGCGGTGGCGGCGACGCTGGCGAAGACCTGGCCGAAGACCACCAGCATCAGCAGCGGGGTCAGCATGCTGGCCACGATCACCCGCGGCTCCAGGATCAGGGCGCGCAGCGATCGCCGGGTCAGCACGGCGATCTGCGTCGCCCGGCCGCTGCCGGTCCAGGGACCGCCGACGTCCGGCGCGCTCACCGGGCTCCGCCTTTCTGAGGAGCGATCCCCAGGCCCTCGGGCGGCCGGCCCGACGATCCTCGCTCCGCCGCGGTCATCGGGGCGGCCTCGCGCGCCCGCTCGGTCGCGGCCAGGTACACCTCGTCGAGCGTGGGCTCGGCCAGGACCAGCTCGCTGATCTCGATGCCCAGCTCGTCCAGCGTCCGGATCACGGTCGCGGTGTCGCGGGGCGCGGCGACCGGCACCGTCACCGAGGTGCGGGCCAGGTCGCACGCCGGGCGCAGGCCGGCCCGCTGGAGGCTCCGCGCCGCCAGGGGCAGGTCGGCCTCGCCGGTCAGCCGCACCGTCACCGTCCGGGCGCCGATCCTCGCCTTGAGGCCGGCGGGCGTGCCCGCGGCCACCACCCGGCCGTGCGACAGGACGGTGATGGAGTCGGCGAGCCGGTCGGCCTCGTCGAGGTACTGCGTGGTCAGCAGGACCGTCGCGCCGTCCCGGACGACCCCCTGGACGATCTCCCAGGCGGCCAGCCGGCCCACCGGGTCCAGGCCGGTGGTCGGCTCGTCCAGGAAGATCACTCCCGGGCGCCCCACCAGCGCGGCGGCCAGGTCCAGCCGCCTGCGCATCCCGCCCGAGTAGGTGCGCACCGGACGCGCGGCGCCGCCGGTCAGATCGAAGGCGGCCAGCAGCTCGTCAGTACGGGCGCGGGCCAGGCGGCGTCCGGCGCCGAGGAGGCGGGCGATCAGCATCAGGTTGTCCGCGCCGGAGATCCGCTCGTCCAGGGTGGCGAACTGCCCGGCCAGCCCGATCCTGCGGCGCACCTCGCGGCCCTGGGCGACGACGTCGTACCCGGCCACGCGCGCCGTGCCCGCGGTCGGCCGCAGCTGGGTGGCCAGGATGTTGATCAGCGTGCTCTTGCCGGCCCCGTTGTGCCCGAGCAGGCCGCAGACCGTCCCGCGCGGGACGGCCAGATCGACCCCGTCCAGGGCGGTGACCCGCCCGAAGCGTTTGACGACGCCCGCGACATCGATCATCACCGGGGCGCCGCCGGACGGCTCGGCTCGGCGGCGGCCCGCCGCTGCATCCTGAGCAGGACCTTGGTGGACAGGTCGTCGTAGTAGTGGACGAACCCGATCGCGACCAGGACGCCGGCGGCCGCCGCCACCACGGAGTGCGGGTACCCGAAGCCCTCCGGGCCGGCGCCCACGATCATGCCCGGCAGCGCCACCAGCAGGAGCAGCGCGTTGCGTGCCAGGAGCGGGTAGCTCAGCATCGCGCTTCTGTCGCCGAAACAGCCGCATTCGGCGAAGACGCCGCCGCGCACCGCGCGGTAGACGGCGCCGATGAACACCGACAGCAGTGCCCCGGCCAGGAAGAAGCCCAGCCGGGCCGTCGCGGGCAGCGCGAGCAGAAGCGCGATGGTCGCCTCGCAGACCAGCACCCCTGCGGCGACCCATCTGGCGACCGGTTCACTCAGCTTCGTCAGCTTCCCGGTCGTGGTCACGAACAAGCGGAAACCCGACCGGCTGCGCAACTTAGTGGCGCAGGCGATGAGGAAGACAGCCGCGAGCAGGTATGCGGCGCCCACCACGAAATGCTGTTCCACGAATGCCCCTAACCCTCGACGGAGACGGTGATGACCTTCCGGAACGGCGGCATGTCCGGACCCTCGCCGACGGGCGCGCCGCCGGCCTCCACCCAGGCGTGCGCCCGGAACGGATGGGTGAGGACGCCCGTGCACCAGTCCGGCCAGGCCCCCCCGAGGCGGCACAGGAGCACGGTCGCCACCGAGCGCTGCAGGCAGCCCTGACCCGCGCATCGGACGCTCACCGTGACGACCGCCTCACGGGCCGCGGCCGCCTGCCCAACGGTGGCCGGACGAGCGCCCCGGCTGAGCGTCCGCAGCACGCGCCGCAGCCGTCGAGGAGGCAGCCGCATCAGCAGCGCCGCCAGGAGGACGGTGAACCGCGCGGCGTTGCGCCGCCGCCATGGCACCCGTCCCGAGGCCTCCAGCGTCACCGGCATGCTCATGGATTCACCGACCTTCCGTCATAGGAACCTTCACTTGAAGACCTTGGCGTCACGGAGCGCGCGGATCAGGCCGTGGACGTCGGCGGCCACCCGCCCGGCGGAGGCCGGATGGCGTTCCGACAGCCGGGCGATCACCTCGTCGACGGTCGAGCCTTCGCGCAGCAGGCGCACCACCGTGGCCGCGGTGCCATTGAGCTGCCAGTAGCGGCCGCTGCGCTCGTCCAGCAGCACCATGCCGTGCTCGGTCTCGGTCACCGTCACGTGGCGGGTGAAGCTCATGCGGTCCCTCCGATCGGGGACGCAGCCGCGGTGGCGGGCAGCGACCTCAGCCACACCTCGCAGGCCAGGGTCCGCAGGAGGACGGTCAGGCCCATGGAGCTGGGATAGAGGGCGAGCAGCGCGGCCCGGAAGGCGTCGGCGTCGACCAGGTCGAGAGCGGCCAGCCGCAGGTCGTCGCAGAGGCCCAGCAGCTCGTCCAGGTTCTCGTGCAGGCCCAGGTACGCGGCCTGGCTGAACTCGGCCTTGGTCCGGCGGGCGAGGAGGGAGTCCGGCATGGTCCCGCGCATGATCGCGGTCAGGGAGGGCTTGTACCCGTCGACGGCGGAGGTGTCCTCCAGGCGGATGGACAGTGCCGCCTCGATGACCCGGTCGTCCAGGAACGGCGCCTGCCAGGAGATCCCGTGCGCCTCCGTGATGCGGCCGGTACGGCGGACCGCCTCGCCGCCCTTGCGCAGGCCGCGCAGCGCCACGTGCGAGCAGCGCAACGGGGACATCGGCGCGGCCTGCGCCGCGCCGCGTATCAGCGACCGGGCCGCCTCCACCGCCGCGGGGGTGGCCCAGGGCGGCATGCGCACCGTGCTGTCCCATTCGATCTCGGGATTGCGCGACGGCTTGGGCAGGGGATCGGTCAGCGTGTCGGCGCACGCCGCGAGCCACCTGCCGTACGGGCGGTTCCGCGCGATCTCCCGGAGGGTGGCGGTCAGCGTCCAGCGGTTCAGGGAACGGTCCGCCCGCATCTTGCGGATCCAGGACCAGGGATGGCGGCGCGCCAGCGTGTGCAGGAAGGCCGGGTCGGCGAAGTACAGCTCGTCCCCGCCGTCGCCGGTGAGGTGCACGGTCGAGCCCTGCGCGGCGAGGACCTGCGCCGAATGGCGGATCATCGCGCGCACGTGCGTCCTGAACAGCGGCGCCTCCGCGTCGGAGTCGGGTTCGGACAGGCCGGTGAACATCGGCGGCACCTCTTTGTCCGGCAGCACCAGGTGCTCGGCGTCCGGCATCGCCTCTGCGGCGTGCCTCGCCCAGCCGAGGTCGTCGTTCCCGGCGTTCAGCGACTCCTGGTGCAGCGTCACCATGCGCGGGGCGCCGGGCCCGGCCGCGTGCGCCGCCATGAGGAAGCACACGCTGGTGGAGTCGAGCCCCCCGGACAGATCCGCGCTCACCGTGCCGCCGGCCCGCGTCCGCGCCGCCACCGCCTCCGACAGCACCGACCGCACCCGGTCGGCGCACTCGGCCAGCGGGATCTCCGGAGCGGGCGGCGTCCACCACTGCCTTTCCCGTGCACGCCCGGCGGTCAACTCCAGGCACGTGCCGAACGGAAGCGCCCGGACGCCGTCCCACACGGGCGTCTCGTTCAGCGGGTAGGGCACGGCGGGCGCGAGCATCTGCAGCGTCAGGACCTCGACGGCGATCCCGGCGCCGGTCAGCCGGGCCAGGACGTCCGGCCGGTTCGCGGCGACCGTCACCGGGCCCAGCCGGGCGTGGAAGATCTGGCAGGCCGTGGAGACGCTGCCCTGCACCCGCACGGTGCCGTCCACCGCCGCCACCATATGGAAACTGCCGGGCAGGCTCCTGAGCAGGCCGTCCAGGTCGGCGACGTCGTGAGCCCTGCGCAGGGCGGCGGTCAGGATCCGCGGATCCGCGGCCGCGCAGCCGAGGACCGCGATCCGGCGCGGCCCCGCGGCGACCCAGGTGACCTCGTCTTCCCGCCATCGGCCCACGACCATGGGCCGTCCCGAGTCGTATGAGATCGAATTCGGATAACCGCCGACGTCCGCCGTCGCCGCCGGGAACGCATCATCCGGAAGAACCAGGAATTCCACGAAGGGTCGTTCCCTTTCTCGCCAGAACTGGGGAATCAGATCGCCGCTAATCGGAAGTGTGGCCGCGCCCGG